>JACRCP010000311.1 GCA_016218965.1 Deltaproteobacteria bacterium
GATCGATTGCTTTCAGACGACGATCTTCACGTGGGAGAGTCTCGAGTAGGTGCCGTCGGGCCGGGCGTGGTCGTGCACGCCGATTCCCAAGGCGTCGGCGTTGTGCTGAGCGGCGTGCTGCACCGGGGAAATCCCCTGCGCATCGAGTTCGGCGAGAATCAGGTCGATCCCCACCGAGTCGACTGCGACGGGGTCGGTCGAGAAGATCAGGCTCTGGGGCGTGCCAGCCGGGAAAGTCTTCCACCGTTGCGGTTCGCCCCAGGGGCCGCCGGAGAACCGGCCGAAGATCCCCTCCATCATGACAAGCCTCGTCTTGCCGCGGATGTTGGGATTCAGGTTCACCTCGGCGATCGGGTTCCAGTCTTCATCCTGGAAGTCGTGGTGGCGGATGTCCACCGAGCCGTAGTGGTTCTTGAGAGCGCCGGTGATGAGCGTTTCGCCGCCGCCGAAGTGGCTCCTCAGGATCGGCACGTTTATTAGGTGGGCGGCATTGACAAGACAGGCGGCCACGGTACTCGCCGGGTGTCCCGATCTCGAGTATGCCACGGTTTCATCGGGGTCGCCGGTGCCGAACGAGGTCTCGCCGATCCCGAGCGCGGCGTTTCCGCCGCCCGGCGGGTTGAGGAGTCTGACCCCGGGGAACGCCGCCTTGATCGCCGACGCAAGATAGTCGATGAATCCCCGGCTGCCCGCGGCCTCGTAGACGACGATGTCGGATTCGTTCGCGCCGAACCGTTTGAGCGAGTCGACCAGCATGGCAAAGGTGAGCGGCAACGGGTTCAGGTTGGTCGACGCGGAGAGGCCGTTGTTGAGGTTCGGTTTTATCGCGATGATGTCGCCGGGCCGCCAGCCGGTGAGGAGTTTCCGCCAGGCCTCGTCCGTCGTGCCGGTGCCTGCGACCGCCGTGAGTCCGGCGTCGAACATCCGCCGGTACGCGATCCCGTCGACCAACCCCCAGTAGTTCGCTGCCGAGAAGTCCCAGTTCGAAACAACAGGCGAACTCACACGAACCACGAGGGGGCCCGCGGCCGGATTCCCCGCGTCCGCGCCGCCGTCTTCGGCGGGTTCCGCGCCGGGCTCGACCGGGGCGCCGTCGGGCGCGGGCAAACCGGCGTCGTCTTCGCCGCCATCGTCGACGGCCGCGCCGTCGCCGCCGTTTCCGGTGCGCGCGGCGTCCGAAACCGGGCCGTCGTCCGCTCCCGGCGAATCCCGGCAGTCCGCCGACGACCACGGTGCGATGAGCGAGACGAACCAGAGGCAGGTTTTTTTGAGAAAACCGCGGCGCGAGGCCCGGCGCGGAGCAGCCGCGTCTTCGGAGGAGCGGCGGCGTTCAGCGGTGCGGGTCGCGTCGCCGGGCGACGGGAGCGGACCGGTCACGGTGGAGTCAGTCACGTCAGGTTCCCGCTGTTTCAGAGGGACAGCGCCGCGCAGGCACATCCCGCCGGGATTATCCCGGTCTCCGCCGCGGCCCGGCCCGTGTCCCGCATGGCTGCATCTGCCGGTGTCTGCCCGGCTTCCCGCGGGTCCGGCGTCGCGTCTCCGGCCGGACCGCCGCCGCCCGCGGACGCGTCGGGCGGGACGGCCGCGTCCCCGGCCCCCGCGTCTTCGCCGGCCGCGTCGGGCGCGCCGCCGTCGGGGATCGAGGTCTCGTCGAGCACGCACAGGCCGTTGTCGTCGGAACACCGGAATCTCATTCCCATCCCGGGGGTGGGCGTCCAGAATTCCTCCCCGAATTCGGCGAAGACGCCGGCGCAATCGGGATCGAGGTCCTTGTTCCTGCACCCGACGGGCACGCAGGCGTAGTCGCATCCCGCGCAACCCCGTGCGGACCACCCCACACACACCGTGTCCGGGTCCTCGCAACGGTAGGTGCACTCGACCCCGTCGTTTCCGCAGTTTTCGGAGACGAGCGGTCCTTCGTAGCAGCCCTTCTCGTACCAGTCGTCGATCGCGGCGCAGTATCCATTGGAGCTGTACGCGGCGGGGAGGCACTGCGTGGACGAGGGGCAGTCGTCGCCGTTCCGGCACGGAACCAGGGTGCAGATCATGGGGTCCGTCGCACATACCTCCTTTGGTGAGCCGCATTCGGCGTGGCCGAAACATCTGGCCGGGTACGGGGCCGAGTCGGGTTTACAGACGTACTGCCACGTCGTCGAATCTTTGACGTGGTCGCACCTCAACCCGGCCGCGCAGTCTTCCTTTGCGATGCAGATGCTCCCGTCTTCGCCGGGGTGCGGGTCGAGGGCCTTGCACATGGGCGCGGTGTAGTCGCTGAAATCAACGGCGACATCCTGCACCCCGGGGACCGAGTCGGGGACGCACAGCGCGGGGTCCGCGCCGGGAGTCAGGCATTTGAGCAGCGGCGAAGGGCAGTCGTCGGGCGCGTGGGAGTACGTGCAGATCGGCAGGTTCGCGGAGTAGGAGAAACCGACCGCCTCGCCCGACCCGGCGGCTGCCTCGAACCTCCTCGCGGCCGAATCGTTGGCAAGGCACGTCGGCCAACAGCCGGGGCACTCGTCCTGACATGCGGTGGTGAACCGCAGAAACCCGTCGACAAGAAGCCCGTCGAACAGACTGAATCGTCCCCACACCTCGACCGACTCCGTTTGTTGTTCGTACACTACATTGTCAACGGTCACGCACGCCGGGGGGTGCCCCGCCACCGCGGGTGACGCGGGGAGAACCAGGGATATCGTCGCAAAGGCAAACAGGAGAGAGCAACAATTTCCCCGGTGCGTCGTCGCCATGGTGCCGTCTCCTGTCCTGCCGGCCGCGAACACGAACGTGCCCGCGCCGACTCAGACCGAAAAAAGGTGCAAGCGCCGTGCCGGAAGGATCGAAAACCGTCGGCCCCGCCCCGATCCGGCCGTTTGAACCGTTTGGAACACAGGCTCCGGGCCGTTGCGGTCGGGACATTAATGTCGGGGCCAGCCTCAGAAAACCGACGACGGCGGGGCATCGCGGGATCCACATCGCCGCTCTGTGATCTCCGCGGCCTCTGTACTACCAATCCCGAGAATCTTCGCGTCTTGCGACGATTCTCGGTAGTACTGCGCGGATTTTTTTGCGGCCGAGGAGCCGCGCTGTGGTAAAAGGATTCGGCAGACTTTTTTTGCGGAGGAGGGGTCTTCGATGAACTTGTGGAAGGTCTTGCGGGCGGGTGCCCTGGGCGTTCTTGTTTCGGGCATCGCCGCTGTCGCCTCCGCCCAACCCGTCGCGACCGAGATCGGGCCGGGGTATCATCCGCGCCTGCGGGCCGACTCGCAGGGGAGGCTCCACCTTCTGTACCACGACGGCGGCTCGGTGTACTACCGCACGTCGTCGGGGGCCGGGTGGTCGGCGCCCGAGAAGGTCCCCGGGTCCGACGGGGCGCTTTCGAACAAATTCCTCCGTCACAAGATGCACGTCGCGCCCGACGGCTCGGTCGTCCGCGCCATCTTCGCCAACGGATACGGGACCGACGTGAAGTTCGCGTGGCGCGACGCGGGAGGCTGGCACGGCCCCGAGACGGCCTGTCCTGTCGGCGCGGCGACGTGGGAGTTCGCCGACGTGACCGCCACACCGTCGGGCGACGCGTACGTCTTCTGTGCAATGGAAACCGTCTCGGTCGCGCACCGCGACCCCGCGGGCGGGTGGACCGCACCCGCGGTGGTTGTGAACGCGGGGGCGAAGCACCCCGCTTCGGCAACTGATCCCGGCGGGACCATCCACCTTGTGTACCGAATGACTCCGGTCTACTACGTCACGGGCGACGGTGCTTCGTGGCCGCCGCCGGAAACCCTTGCGAAGACGGCGCTTACCACGGAGTTGCCGGCGATCGCGCTCGACGGCGCCGGGGTTCCGCACGTCGTGTGGCAGGACTGGAAAAAGACCCCGACATGGCTGCCGAAATCCGCGAGGTATGCGACCGGGGGTGCAGGAGCGTGGACAGGCGGCGGCGAGGGTGTCGAGGTCGCATTGCACGCGGACCCGGCCAACCCGCCGGAGATGGCGATCGACACGTCAGGCAACGTCGCGGTCACGTGGGTCGAAGGCGTCCAGGGCGCCGCGTCGGCGTACCTCTCGACCGCGCCCGCGGGCTCCTCGGTTTTTTCGGCCGCGATATCCATCGGCGACGGCGCGGCGCACCCCAAAAACGGCAACCTCGAACACGACCTCGCCACGCCGCCCGCGGCATTTGTCGGGGACGAGCTACATGTTGTGTACGAGAACTCGTCGCGGCGACTGATTCACGTCTCGGGCCTGAGGCCGTTTCCTTCGCCTCTCGACGCCGGTGCACCCGATGCGGCGACCGATTCGTCCTATCCGTCCGACGGGTCCTCCGACGTCGCGGGCGATGACGCAGGATCGACGCTCGAAGACGGGGGAGCGCAGGGCGACCGGGGACCGGACGACGGAGGGACGAGGGACGAGGGATCCGACTCCGCTGAAGCTACGTCGGACGCAGCGAGGGACGGGGGGCGTGCGGACGCGGGACACAAGGACGGGGAGACGGCGGGTGACGCCGCGGCCGTCCCCGAAGAAACCTCGGCAGGGTGTAGCTGCGCGGCGGTCCGACGGTAGAAGGAGTTTCCGTCGCAGTTGCGGACAACGATCGAGTGCTTGCCCCCGCCGACAGCGCGCGCGGTTGTAGCGTGCGCCGACGTGTGGTACTTTGAAGCGGGGTGAGCGGGAGCAGGAACGATGGGTCTCACGGTGCTTGAAATCGAGGTGGGCAATCCGGCGAGGCCCAAAGTGACCCGAAAGGTAGAGTTCCTTGTAGATTCCGGGGCGATCTACTCGGTCGTCCCCGCCGCGGTGCTCAAAAGGCTCGGGATCAAACCTACGTCCAAGCAGGAGTTCCGCCTGGCGGATGGCTCCAAGATCGTCCGAAAAAAGGGGATTGCCCTCTTCAAGTTCGGCAAACAGGTCGGCGGGGCCGACGTGATATTCGGGCAAAAGGGTGACAGTACGTTGCTCGGCGCCTTCACACTTGAGGCCCTCGGCCTTGCCCTCGACCCCATCAAAAGGCAACTCCGCCCGCTGCCCATGGTGCTCGCGTAGGTTCGATTCGTCGGTTCTACCCGGTGCACGCCATCTTCCACGCGCGTTTTTCGGCCTTCGACATGGGCGTGATCCCGCCGGGGCCGTGGTTTGTGAGATTCGCGTGCCGCGTGAACGCGCTCATGCCGAGGTACAGGACGGGCACCCGCCAGTTCGATCGGAAACGTCCGAAGATCGATCGCCGCCGGTAGAACGTGGTGCCCGCCCAGTCCGATCCGTTTTTCAACTGTTCCGGGGTCATCTGTGCCGGCCTGAAGACGACGTTCTCGTTGCTGTACAGCGGCCAATCTTCGTGCAAAAGCCGGCCTTCCGCCTTGAGCCGCTCGTGGACGCGCGTGCCCGGGTACGGCGTCAGGATGCAGAAAGACGAGAGGGAGACGTGATTGGCGTTCAAGAAGTCCACGGTCCTCTCGAATACCGTCGGGTCGTCACCGTCGAGGCCGAAGATCATCGAGCTCTGCACCAGGAGGCCGCTCTTCAGGACGAGCCGGATCTTGCCGGCCACGTCATGCAGGTCCGACGCGCCCATCTTGGACGCAGAGGAGCTCGCGCGTCTGCTGGCGTGGTTGACCGACTCGATTCCGATGAAAAGCCCCTTGGCCCCCGATCGTTTCGCCAGCCGGAGCAGGGCGGGGTCCATCGTGACCGAGTTGAGCGACGCCTGCCCGACCCAGCGAACCTTGAGCGGGATCATCTTTGCGAAGAGGTTCTCGCAATAGGCGGGCGAGCAGAAGATGTTGTCGTCGAGGAAGAAGATCGACCGGCTCCCGCACGCCTTGATCTCGTCGATCACGTTCTCGACCGGCCGGCAGCGGTACTTCTTTCCGAAGAGCGCCGAGGTGGTGCAGAACTCGCACGAGTACGGGCAGCCGCGCGTGGCCTGGATCATCGCGTGGTTGAACGTGGTCTTCTGCTTCTTGCCGAGGTCGCGCCGGAACGGCGGGACCCGGTCGATTGGGAAGAGGCCGTCGGGGCGGTAGATTTTCTGGAGCGCCCCCGCCGCGGCGGCGTCGAGCATCCGGCCCCAAATCGCATCCCCTTCGCCCACGCAGACGGCGTCGACGTGGGCGGCCGCCTCGTCGGACATCACGCTCGCGTGGATTCCGCCCATGACTACCTTCGCCCCGCGCTGGCGGTACCACGCGGCGAGCCGGTACGAGGCGTTCGCCTGCGCGGTCATCGCGCTGATACCGACGACGTCGATGTCATCAAAGTGGACATCGTCGCCGTACCCCTGGTCGGCGATGACGATCTTGTGGTTTTTCGGGGTGTACGCGGCGAGCAGGCGCAGCGCGGCGCAGACGACCTTTTTGCTCTTCGAGTAGTTAACGTACTTCGGTTCACACGGCGAAACTAGAAGTATCTTCAACGGTCCCCGCAGGTTCTCCCCGCGCCAACATAAAATATTCCCGAACCTTTGAACAGATGAATTTTTCGAATTTTTCGAACCCGCCGGGACGGCGGCGGCCGCGTCACAATCGGAGCAGGCTGCAGTAGCACCCGCTCAGTTCGGGCTCGCCGGCGGGCATGCCGTCGGCGGCCGGTTTCGCGTCGGACACCCTTGCGTCCCCGGCGCCACCGTCTCCCGTCCCGTCAGCGGGTGTGCCTCTGTCCTCCGGTTCTCCGTCGCGGGTTTCTTCGCCCACGTCCCCGGTCACCGGTCCCCGGTCGGTTTGATCGGACGAATCGGACGGATCGGACGTATCGGACCCGGTGTCGGACGGACCAGCGTCAGGGTCCCCGGCATCGGACTGGCCCCCGTCCCTGCCGGCGTCCGGCAATCCGGCATCCAGCATCCCCGCGTCCGCCATCCCCGCGTCCGTTGGCTGGCCGGACCCGCGCGCCCAGAGCCGGAGATTCGAAAACCGCGCGATCGCGTGCTGGTTCGGGTAGTGCGTGCAGCGGTTGGCCAGCGTGAAGACCTTGTTTGCGGGGTCGAAGGTGTCCCCGTTCCCCCGGCTTGCGCAGTGCGTCCCGTCGATCCAAAGTTCGAGGCCGTCACTGCTCCATTTCGCGCGGAAGTGGTGCGTGTCGCCGGCCTGCCAGGGCGGGTCGTTTATCGAGTAGTAGCAGCCAAAGTCCCTCCCGGTGATGATGACGGCGTCCCAGTTGTCTGCGAGGCCGTCGTCGTCCATGCCGTAGCGGAAGATGTGCCCGTCGCGGTAGTCCTCGGCCATCTTCTGGATGCCGACGCCCTCGTTGTCCTGCGGGGCCACCCCGCACATGGCGAAGATCGACACCTTGCCGCCCGAACCCTCGTCGCCCGGAAGCGGCTGGAGGCCGGTGACGTCGACCTCGAACTCGCCGGCCGAGAAGTCCCGCTCGGGCCCGAATGCCCAGTCGATCCCGCCCTGCTGGGAGGGCTGGAAACCCGACGCCGCGAAATCGCCTCCCACGATCTCTCCTCCCGACCCCTCGACCGCGGCCTGCAACGTGAGGTCGAGGCAAACCACCTCGGTCCCGTCGCATATGAACGCGGGTTTGGCCGCGTTTATTCGCACGTTCGCCGACGTCTCTCCGAACCACTCCACCGCGTCCTGGAGCATCCGCCACTGGAAGTCGTACGCCCCTTCGGCGCCGGGCGCCGTGAGCACGGCGGTGAAAGCGTATTCTCCGCCGGGCGGGACGGATGCGGCGGGATCCATCCACATCCTGTTGGTCCCCCACGTCGTGTTGTCCTGGGGATTCTCGGATCCGAGGAAGTGGCTGCTTCCCAGCGACCACGACGTGTCGCCGGTGTTCCGCATTGTAACGGTCGCGGCAAACGGGCGGCCGGTCACGACGGTCTGCGGGACGTTTTGCGAAACGAACGCCGCATCGTTGCCGGCCCAGGCCGCGCACGGAACCGCCGCAACCGCCGCCACAAGCGTCAATTGCCCGAGTCGCCCGAGGTTCATGCCGCCTCCATGCTCGCTCCGATAGTAACCGTGCGGCGCCTTCATTTCAAGCGGAACGCCTTCGCCCCGGAGAACGCGGCAACGAAACCGCCATGAATTTGCCTCTTGAGGTTGTGCGGCTGTGGTGTTCTAATTGCCCGAAGCGAAAGCCAACGGGCGGCACGGGCGGAGCGAAGGGAGGTGGGGCGATGGCCGGCTGGATTCCTGAGGTGGGGCAGAGGTTCTTCCACGACGTGGAAGTCGTCGAGGTGGCCGAGTGCGGCGGAAAGAGGCTGGTCAAATACGAGCCGCTTTTCACCCAGCAGCGGTCGGCCCGGCACGAACTCGATTTCGAAGGCTTCGCCGACTACTTCGGGCCGGCCGCGGGGGGCGGGGCGGCCGTGATCGCGGGCTCCCACTGGCGGATGATCGTGACGGTCCTTGTTTTCGCCCCAGACGGACAGAAGGTGAGGTTCCGTTACGAGTCGCCGCGCGGGAAGGATCTCGGCGGCGGCGAGATGCCCGTCCACATCTTCAACGCGACGTTCAGGCCCGAGCGGGCGGCGGCGGAGGCCCCGAAGCCGGAACTGCGGGCCGACTACATGCGGGAAAAAGAGAGCTCTTTGCGGGACGTCCGCCTGCCGCACGTTGCGGAGGTATGGAACCTCCGCGTTGCGGTACGCGAGATAGCCGCGTCGGAGCAGAGCGGCATTCACGTCAAGTACCGTCCCCTCGATCTTGCGGGGCTGGTCTCCGACAAGGAGCTTCCCGAAAAGGAATTCATCGCCAACTTCGAAAACGAGGACCGGGGAATGACCGACATCAACGTCGGCGCCGTGTGGGCGATGCGCGTCAGGGTCGTCGACGTCGACGAGGTCGAGGACGCAGTCTGGTACCGGCGCGAAACGGGCAGGGGCGAGGGAAGGTCGCTCATCAAGCGGATGTCGACGCACGTCTTCGTGTCGAGCTTTTCGCCGCCGCTCGGCCGCGCGTGAACGGCCCGCTGCGCGCCTTCACAAGGGCCGGCTGAACTCGATTCTGGGCCCGTCGTCCGGTTTCGCTTCCACGTACCTCCGGCCCTTCCATGTGACCCCGCGGCGGAGAGTGATGAGGGCCGCCGAGCGAATGACGAGCCAGCTCGTGACGAACGAGCCGATCGGCGCGAGAAAGGCGTGCAGCGGATATGCGCGGCCGAGCTTCCGGAGGGTCATCTGGAACGCGACGGCGAGCGGGTATGCCCCCAGCAAAACGGGAAAATGCCAGGCCGGCAGGTTTTCCACGCCCGCGGCGAGCGAGGCAACCCCCCACGCGAAGGACAGGAGCGGGATCCACGAGAGCCCGATGGAAAGGAGCACCACGGACGCGACGCGGGTCCAGCGCCGATCGAGAATGAGGAAGATGTTCTTCGTCCACCCCTCGACAAAGTCAGGGAATCGCCGGTACATCCGCGTGCCGAAGAGGCGCTCCCCGTAGCCTAGATAGATCCTGAACCCCGCGTGCTTCATGTTCCGCGCGAGGGCCACGTCCTCGAGGACACAGTTCTTCACAAGGTCGTTTCCCCCCGCCGCGGCGTACGAGTCGCGCCTGATGAGGATGTACTGGCCGTTGGCGAAGGCGTCGTCCCGGCGCAGGCGGTCGTTCACGTGCGTGGGACTGTTGAACAGGGTGATCATCGCCCCCACGTTCGGAAGGAGGGCCTTCTCCCAGAACGTCTCACAGACCACCTTTGGGTAAAGTGACAACATGTCGAGGCCGCGTTCCTCGGCGAACCTCATGGTGGTCGAAAGGCTCTGCTTCTCGTGCACCGTGTCTGCGTCGGTGAACATGAACCACACGGTGTCGTGAGACACGTTGGCGACCGCGCTGTGCACGGCCCAGTTTTTCCCGGTCCAGCCGGCCGGGAGATCGGGTACGTCAACGAGCCTGAGGCGATCGTCCGCGGCCGCCATCCGCGTCACGATTGATGCCGTGCGATCGGACGAGTGATCGTCCGCGACGACGACCTCGAAGCACGGGTAGTCCATGGCAAGGAGCGAGCGGACGCACTGCTCGATGTTCTCCTCCTCGTTGCGCGCCGGGACGATGACCGAGACGAACTGCGGTTCGTCCGGATGTTCGGCCGGGGCGAGGTGCTCGGTGCGCATCAGGTCGTGCAGGCCCCGCAAAAACGAGGCCACCCACAGGCCCGATACGATGATGGTGACGACGGCGAGGATCATCAGAGTGTTCCTATAACACCCGCCGCCGGGTTTGGAAAGACCCAACAGGGCCGCATCTTCCAGTTGACATCCATTTTGCCGTGTGATCATATACGCGCCTGTTCCGAGCGGGAAGGGCGAAATTGGAAGGGCGGAAGCCCCGGAAAAACAGCAAACACGAGGTGAACCATGGGCGACAAGAAGGCGGATCTCGCGGGACCGGGCATCAGCACGTACCCGGAGGTCGAAAAAATCCTTCCCACCGACTACAGTCCCGTGCTCAACAAGCTGGACACTCAGCGGGCGCTTTTCACGATCAAGCGCTACATCGAAGACAACCTTGGCAAAGAGCTAAACCTCAACATGGTGCAGGTGCCGCTGATCGTCGAGCGCGAGAGCGGCGTGAACGACTACCTCGATCGCGACGGCTCCCGCACGCCGGTCGAGTTTCCCTGCGGCCTGGGCCTCGAGAAGAGGCTGAATGCGCAGGTCGTGCAGGCGGCCACGAAGTGGAAGCGCCCGGCCCTCGCGCAGTTCGGCTGCAAGGTCGGCGAGGGGATATGCACCGACATGCGCGCGGTCCGCAAGGACTACTTCCTCGACCACGACCACAGTTCGTACGTCGACCAGTGGGATTGGGAGCGCGTCATCACCGCCGACCAGCGCAACCTCGACTTCCTCAAGGACGTCGTGCAGAAGATCTGGAAGGTCATCCGCGGCGCCGGTCTCGAGGCGCAGAGGCAATTCCCGGCCCTTGCGGACCCGAAGTACCCGCCGATCCCCGAGGAGCTGACGTTCATCCACGCCGAGGACCTGCTCGAGATGTACCCCGACCTTCCGCGCAAGCAGCGCGAGACCACGATCCTGCAGAAATACCCCGCGGTCTTCATCATCGGGATCGGCTGGGTCCTCAAGGACGGCTACCCGCACGAGATGCGCGCGGCCGACTACGACGACTGGATCACACCGACCAAGTCCGCCGAGGGCAGGCCGATGCACGGCCTCAACGGCGACATCCTCGTCTGGAACCCGGTGACCAAGCGCCGTCACGAACTCACCTCGATGGGCATTCGCGTCACGAAGGAGACGCTTAGACAGCAGCTCGAGATCAGCGGCCAAATGGACTTTTTGAAACTCCCATACCACCAGGCGATCCTCAACGACAGGATCCCGCTCTCGATCGGCGGCGGCATCGGGCAGGCCCGCACCTACATGTACCTGCTGCGTACAGCCCACCTCGGCGAGGTCACTGTCACGGTCTGGCCGAAGGCGCTCAAGGAGATCTGCGCCAAGAAGAACATCCACGTTTTGGAGTGACCGGACGCTCCGGTTCCCCGGGGATACTACTGTTCTTCGCGTTCCTTGATTGCGTGCCTGCCCCTGAGTGCCCGCGCCACGGTGTGGCGGTCCGCGTATTCGATGTCGCCCCCCATCGGGATCCCCGACGCGATGCGCGTGAGCGGAACGCCGGAGGCCGAGAGCATGTCGGCGATGTAGGCGGCCGTCGCCTCGCCCTCCGTCGTCGGGTTGGTCGCGATCAGGACCTCGCGCACGCCGCCCGCCTTCACCCGGGCCTTCAGCGCAGCGAGGCGGAGTTCCGCGGGACCCACGCCGTCGAGCGGTGACAGGACCCCTCCGAGAACGTGGTAGAGGCCCCGGTATTCGCCGGACCGTTCGATGGCCAGCATATCGGGGAATTTTTCGACCACGCAGACGATCCCGGCGTCGCGCCTCGGATCGGTGCACGTGGCGCACCGCGCCCCAAGCGACGGCACGCCGCAGGTTTCGCACGGCCGGGCGCGTTCGACGAGGTCCGCGAGCGCGCCCGAAAGCTCGAGACCGGCCTCACGCGTGCCGGTCATGACGTGGTGGGCGATGCGGATCGCATTCTTCTCCCCGACGCCGGGGAGCGTCTTCAGGGCGCGCACAAGCCGTTGAATGGGATCTTCCATTTTCTCACATCAAGCCCGGGATTCCGAGGCCACCCGTCAGCTTGGCCATCTCCTGGTTCGCCGTGTCCTTGGCCGTGTTGAGCGCGCTGTTGACGGCGGCAACAATGAGGTCCTGCAACATCTCGGCCTCGTCCGGATCAATCACCTGTTTCTCGATCCTTACCGAAAGGACCTCCTGCCGTCCATTGACCGTTGCGGTCACCATGCCGCCGCCCGCGTTGGCCGTGAAGCTCTTCTGGGCGAGGTCCTCCTGCGCCTGGGCGATCTTCTTTTGCAGGGCCTGTGCCTGGCGCATCATCTCGTGCATGTTCAAGCCGCCGCGCATGTCGCCCTCCTTCTCCCATGAATCGCGATACCGGCCGTCTGCGTTGTTGCGTTCGTCGCTCGCTCCCGCGATTCAGATCCAACGCACCGCCAACGGTCATTTCTTGCCGTCCTTGCCCGAGTGCACCACGCGGCCGCCGAAGACCTTTACCGCATCCTGAATGATGGGATGTGCGACCGCCTCGTCGCGAACCTTCTGTTGCTGTTCGGCCTCGTTGCGCCGCCGCTCCTCGACCACCGACCGGGAAACCCGTGACCCGGCGCCCGCGCCTGTCTCGTGGATGACGACCTTGAACCTGCGTCCGAAACGTTTTTCGAGTATCTGCTCGAGGCGGCGGATGCTCGCGTCCTCCCTGATGTAGTCATGGTGCGACGACCCGGTTTCGAACGCCACCTCGAGCGATCCTCCCTCCATCGAAACGAAATGCCCGTGCTCGAGCCGCGCCGCCATCGGGGGGAATCCGGCCCGGACGGCATCGAGCACTTCCAGCCACTCGCGAGGTTGGTTAAGGTTGTCGGCGGGGGCC
>JACRCP010000314.1 GCA_016218965.1 Deltaproteobacteria bacterium
GAGCTTGAGCGGGATTGTCGTCAAAAGGGTGTCCGAGTTGTCGCCGGGAGTGGAGAACTGCGCGTCCGCGGTCTCGATCATCGCTATCTGCCACTCGATGCCGGTAGTCTTCACGTACGCAAGCCGGCGGGACGAGAGGCTCGCGTTTTTCGACGGAGCCACGTTCGTCACGACCTGCGTACCCGTATCGCACACCCCTCCCGCGCCGGCCTCGCGTATGAACGACCCTCCGGCGTCCGCCCACCACACCCTCCCATCGGAAACCGACACCCAACCTTCCGTGATGCACCCCGCCGTCACCTTCGCCGCGCAGTCGTCCACCGTGCCGAAAACCGCATCCGCCCCGGCGTGGGCGATCCACACCTCGTAGCATCCACCGTTGTCGTCAACCCATGCAGCAAGGTCGCCGTCGAGCCCCACGGAACGCATCTTCATCGTCGGGTTCACGGGGCTCACGAGCGTGCCGGTCAACGAAAGCGAAACGACGTCGTCGTCGGCCGTGGCAAGGATACCATCCGCGCCCGGTTGCACCACGTAGGGGTTTTTGTCCCAGCCTCCCGCGGCCATTTTGTTTCCTGAGAGTGCTGAACCCCACGCGACCGGATCGGCGACGAGCCGCTCCTCGCCCCCGGCGAAGTCGCGAAGGTATATTCCCCCGTGAGATCCCTTCGTGAAAGACGTAACTCCATTTTCGAGCGCCGGTTCGCTCAACCCGAACGGGACGTCCATCACGCCAATCCATCGGTTCGAGACGAATCCGTTCGACGTCACGTCCGAGTTCCCGCGCGCAAACGTGGTGCGGTAGAGCGCATCCCGCGTCATGGCCCTCACGAACTGCCCGGCGAGTACCGACGTGCCGACGGGCGGCGGGTCGTCCGCGGTCCCCCATTCGAAATCGGGACCGGTTTCGTAGACATTGATCCCGTTGCTTCCCAAGTTGACGGCGAGGCGGCCCGCGTAGAGAGCGTAGTTGTAGAACGACGGTGTGGAGGCGGCGGTCTTTTTGACGTCGGATGCGTCGAACCTTCCGTCCGGTCCGGCCTCGACAACCCATACATCCATCGCCGGCCCGCCCGCGGATCTCGCGTACGCGACGACGTTGAGGGTTTCGGGAGTGTAGTCCGACAGTGGTGCGTAGACCGTCGGGCGTACGCCGGCCACGCCCGTGTCGAGGGTCTGCAGGTCGTCGTCCGGGGTCCCGAGTTTCCCGTCGGCGCCGGGGTTGAGTGCCATGAGGTCCCACGTCGTACCGCCGTCCGGGCTGCGCAGAAACGCGAGCGTTTGGTTGAAAACGGCCGGGAGGTCGTCGTAGCCGGGTCCGGTGGTCAAATCGATGACCACGTCATCGTTGCCTGGGTCGGTCACGTCATCGAATTCACCGTTGGGGCCTGGGGCGATCATCACCATGTGCGAGGCCCCGGCGTCCCATTTCGCCGCGACGATCCCGCCGGCGAAGGCCGTCAGCCCCGCGTAGCGCACGGGCGGATCATCCGTGACCTTCTTTTCAGGGCAGGCGACGCCGGCACGGCAGTCGTCGGCGTTCCCGAACATCCTGTCCGGCCCTGCGGTCGCGACGAACAACTGGTCGTCGGTGCTGTCCGTCCATGCCACCCGTGTCTCGAAGGCGGCGACGCTTCGGACGTATCCGCCGGACAGCTGCGCCACCCAGTCGTCGTCTGTCCCGAATACGCCGTCGAAACCCCGGTCCAGGAGCACCGCCTTCGGCGCGTCGTATGGAGTCGGGTATGGCCGGCTCGCCACAACCGTGTCTCCGTGGACCGCAAGCAGGTCGTCGCCGTAATCCGTCGCCGACACGGCGGCGTCGGTGCGTTCGCTCAAGTCCATCGAGTCCTGCGTGCCCACGTTGCCGGCGCGATCGACCGCACGCAGATACAGCGTGGTCGTTTCGCCCGGGCGGACGTCAAAGGCTATCGCGACGAGGTCGTCCAGATCGGTGCCGTCGCGATAGACGAACCGCGACGGCTGGACCGCCGAGCCTCTGCACAGATCGGTCAAGTCCGGGCAGATCGGCTCGAAGTCATCGAGAACCCCTCCGCGGATCTCGTAATGGTCGAAGTTTGAATCCGTCGCGCGTTGCTTCAGAAACACCTCGACCCTGGTCGCCGACGCCCATGCGCTGTCCGCCATCAGCACCGGTGCGGTCGGCCGCGTGGAGTCCTCGGTGATGTTGACGCAGTCGTCGGGGCCGGCCTGGCCGGCCCGGTCCGTCCCGCGGACGCACAGGATGTTAAAAGCGTCCTGCTGGAGCGTGAACGGGAAGCCCGAGACGGCGCCGGTGTCGGACCAGTCGGGGTATGACGGGCCGCCCTTGAGTTGGTAGTTCGCGAAATTCGCGTCCTCGGACGGTTTGAAAAGATCCACCGTGATCGTGTTCGCGTTCACGTGCTGATCCGCCGTGAAGATCTCGGGCGCCGTGGGCGGAGTGTCATCATGCGTGATCTGCAAAACGTCTTCGCTCGACACGTTCCCGGCCTGGTCCACTCCCCTTAACTGGATGAGATTTCCCGAGTTGTCGTAAAGGTCCACCGTGAACGGGGGCGAAGCGCCCACGTCAGTCCAGTCCTTGTACGTGGGCCCGCCCATGATCTCGTAGCGCCCGAAGTTTTCGTCGTAGCTCGTCGCCGCCAGCCCGAGCGTCACCTGCGCCGCGCTCGTCACAGGTTCGACAGGTTCGAAGATCGGCGGCGTCGGCGGCTTCTGGTCCAACGTTATCGTGTCGCTCACAGTCCCCGACACGTTCCCAGCCGCGTCGTAGAACCGCGCCCGCACCGTTTTTTCGCCGTCAGTCCCATCCAGCGCGCACGGGTACGTGTCGGAGTACCAGACCAGCGGTTCGAGGTCCAGGTCGTACCCAAGGTCGCACGCAACCTGCATCCCCTTGACGTCACCGGTGGCGTTCAACGTCACGTTCACCAGCAGCGAAGGCGTGAACGGGTCGCCGTAATTCACTGCAAGCGACACGGCCGTCGGGGCCGTCTTGTCGAGAACAATCTCGTCTTCTCCCGGCAGCCCCTCGTGCCCGGCATAGTCACGGACCTTGATGAACACGCTCTTGGGACCGTCCCCGCTCTTGAGAACCCACCCGCCGTACGAATCCGCCATTGCGAGCCACCCCGTCGTGTTGCAGCCCGTCGCCCCGAAGTCGAAGCAGTTCGAGATCTTCATGTACATCTCGCCCGTGTAGTCGTCGTCGGCGTAGATCGTGTCTATGTCCACCGTTTCCGAACTTGTGAACTCTTCGTCGAAGTTGACCGTCAGATACGGCCCCACGGGCGGCGTCTGGTCAAGGTAGATGGCATCGCTCACCGGCGAGCTCGTCGCGTTCCCGGCCGCATCCATGAAACACGCATACACGCTCGAAGTCCCGCTCCCGCCGCCGAGCCTCCAGCCCTGTATCGTCGCCACTCCGCCCGTGAACGCCACCGGAACGTAGCCGGCCGAACGGCAGTCCATGGTCGAGTTCGACAGGGCGACGTGGGAGGCGTTCGAGGCCCTGAGTTCCACGTTGACCTCGGGGTCCACGCTGACGCCCGCGCTCTCCTCCTCGGCCCCGCTCACCTCGTTCAGCCGTTTCCCCTTGATCGTGACCGGCGGCGTCCCGGTCGTGGGCGCCACGGCGTCGTACGTCGTGGAGTCCGACTTCTCGGCGCTCACGTTCCCGGCCTCGTCGGCAAACTTCACCCGCACCGTCTTCAACTCGCCGTCAGGGTCCGCCTGGCTGCTGGTGATGTTCACGCGCTTGTTCGATCGGAAAAGCTCCCAGTTCGCCGGGTTTGCGTCCGTGCACGCGCTCAGAACGTCGCCATAGATGCACATCCGCGTCGCGTCGCCCACCGACAAGACCACGTCAACCTGCGTCTCCTTCACGCACGGTTTCTGTCCGATGTGGATCTCCGGCGCCTCCGGCGCCGTCCCGTCAAGCGTCACCGTCGCCGCTGATATCCCGCCCTCGTTCCCCGCATGATCCCTGACCTTCATGTACACCGTTTTGATGCCGTCCCCGGACTGGAGCGCCCATGTCGGGTACGTCGCAGCAAGAGTTATCCACTTGGTCGTCCCGCACCCCGCGCCGTTCCCAAAATCCCCGCAGTTCGAAAACCTCATGTAGACGGCGCCCGTGTAGTCGTCCGCAGCCGCAATACCGTTGAGTTCCACCGCGGCAACCGCGGTCCACGTCGCTCCCCCGTTCACCTTGAACGCGGCGCCGGCCGGCGCACTCTGATCAAGGTAGATCGTGTCCGTCGCGGCAACGGCCGTCGTGTTCCCCGCCTCGTCCGAAAAACACGCGTACACCGTCTTTGTCCCGGTCCCGCCGTCCAGGAGATACGTCGCGATCGTGGCCGCATCGTTCGCAAATGTCACGGGGAAATACCGCGCCGTGGCACAGTCCATGGTCGGATCGTTCGAAATAGCAACCCTGGTCGCGTTCTTCGCCGTGAGCAGGAGCTTTGCGTCCCCCGTGAAGCTCACCGCCTGGTCCTCGACGTCGCTGCCGTCCACGACGCTCCTCACCTTCCCGACCGCCGTGACCCCCGCGTTCGTCGGCGCCTGCGCGTCAAACGTCGTCGAGTCGTCCGCCTCGGTGCTCACGTTCCCGGCCGCGTCCGCGAACACCGCGCGCACCGTTTTTGCCTCGCCGTCCGGACTGCCCTGTGTGCTCGTGAGTGTCACGACCTTCTGCCCCTGGAACGGTTCCCAGTCGGAGACCGCCGACGACGGGTCGCACGCCCCGGCCACGTCGCCGTACACGCACATCCGCGCCGCTCCCACGGCCGAAAGCGAAAGCGTCCCCTGCGTCGTCCTCGCGAACGGCTTTTCGGCAATCGAAACCCGCGGCCCCTGCGGCGCGACGCGGTCCACCTCGACGGTCGCCGAGATCACAGCCGTTTCGTTCCCCGCCGCGTCCCGGAACCTCGCATACACCGTCTTGAGCCCGTCCGCCGTCCCAAGATCAACAGCCTCGCTCTGCTCCGCCGGCGAGACCGCCGTGTACACTCTCCAGTCGGCCGCCGTGAACGCCCCGTCCAGTCTCAGCGCGTAGTGGCTCGCCCCTTCAGCCGACGTTTCCACCGTGACCGTGCCCTTGTTCGTCAGCGGCGCCTCGACTATGGCGACTGTCGGGCCCGAGGGCGCGCTCGCATCGAGCCTGACCGTCACGCTCGACGCAGCGGACTCGTTTGACAGCGCGTCCCGGAACTTCGCGTAGACGATCCGATCCCCATCGACCCCGGCCGAAAGCTCCCACCTGCGCACGGGCGCGAACCGCTCCCACGCAGCGCCCGCAAACGCCGCGTCCTCCGAGATCATCATCTCGGCCGCCCCGCTCCCGTCCGCCCCGTCGTCGGCGGAAAGCAGGAGATCGAGGCTCCTCGACGTCAACCAGCCCGACGCGTCCACGCCCCGCGCGGCGACCGTCCCGGTTGGACCGGTCGTATCGAGATACACTTCCGCCGGCACCGCCTCGCTCCCGTTGCCCGCGCCGTCGATGAACTTCACCAAAACAGCCTTCTTCCCGTCACCCGCCGTCAGGCTGTCAGAGCGGCGCGTCTCGTACTCCACGGCCACCTTGCCCTCCAGAACTCCATCCGCCGCCACGACCATCTGCTCGACGCCCGAAAGCTCGTCCTCCGCCGAGAGCCGGAGGGTCACGGACTGCGCGGAGGTGAACTTTCTCCCGCCCGCGTCCTTCGCACCCTCGACCTCCACCGTCCCGTCAACCGGCGCCGTCGCGTCGTACACGATCCCGGCCTCGTACACCGGGCTCTCGCGGCAGTAGGCATCGCGGAACTGGAAGTAGATCGACTGTTCGCCCTCGACATCCGAGAGCGAATCCTCGCGGCTTGCCGAAAACGTCTCCCATGCGGCGCCGGAGAGGTCCTTTGACTTGCCAACACGCATCTCCGAGCTGTTGAACGCCAGGATCTCCTCTTTGATCTCAAGCGTGTTGCTGAATTTTTCGTTGTCCTTCCCCGCTCCCCCGTACAGATGGATGACGCTCGTGATCGGCGCAAGCTCCAGTGCCCGCACCGTCGTCTCACCATCCTTCGTGACGCTCACGACGCTGGACAACCCGGGCGCATACCCGTCCTTGGTAGCCGCGACGACGTAGTCGCCGACCGGAACCCGATCCGCCGCAAAGCTCCCGTCGGACCCCGCGATCACCGTCCGGCCCGCACCCCCGACCGCTCCGGCGCAGCGGTCGGCCGCCGCAGCCTGAAGCCCGAAGCCTGAAGCCCGATTGCCGATGGCTGAAAGCTGATGGCCAATCGCCGATGGCTGGTTCACCCCCACCACGCTGACAACTGCGCCGGACGCCGCCCCGCCGCCCTTGAGCGCCACAGTGCCCTTGAGCACGCCCGCGAGCATCCGAAGAAAGATGTCGCCCACATCCACGGTTTCCCCCGCTCCAACCTCAACCCCTCCCTGCTCCACCCCTTCGTGGCTCGCCCCCGGCGTCGCCACCAGCGTATATCGACCGGGCTGCACGGGCTTGAGCGCGAACGCCCCCGCCGCGTCGGTCTGTGTCGTGTACGCCGTTCCCTTGAGCAGAACCGTCACCCCTCCCGCCGACGTGCTCCCCTCCAGCATCACCGTCCCCGCCACCCCGCCCTTGGCCTTCTGCTCGGAAGCCGCCGAGGGATCGTAGGGGTTCGTCGGGTCGACAGAAGTCGCGCAACCGGCCGCCGAAATCGCGAACGCGGCGACCGGGACCAACAGCACAAACGCGCGGGTGTTCATTGATGCCTCCTCACGGCTCCAGGTCGATCAAGTTCACCTTGCTGTTGCTGTTCACGAACGCCCGCGTCCCTTCGACGGCGAGCATCCTGACGCTCTCGGCCAGCGGCAGCACCCACTTCAAGGTCGGATTCGCGCGATTCGAGACGTCCACTGTGTACAGCGAGTGCGCAGTCCCGTACCAGAGCAGGCCGCCCGCGACCGCCACGTTCTCCGCGGTGTCGCCGGAGGAGTACCCTCCCAGAAGCTGAGGCGCGGCCGGGTCAAAAACGTCGAAGATGCTCAGGGACCTCCCCGACTCGGTCTGGCCGACGACGTATGCGTAGCGACCCTGGACAGTCACGTCTTCGGGTGCACCCATTGCGATACTGGTCCCGGCGAGGGAAGGCAACACGGGGTTGTTGACGTTGACCACGTACATCGCGCCGGCGCCCGACACTCCTCCTACGGCATAGAGGTACTTCCCGGCCGTGTGGACGCCCTTGATTGGTTGAGGCAGAGCGAAGATACTGACGCAGTCGGAGGAACCCGGGCAGTTCTGTCCCAGTTTGGGTTCGGAGACGTCAATGATGACCACGCCGTTGCTGTCGTCAGCCACGTAGACGAGATCATCGGCGACGCTCAGCTTGTAGGCGCTGCCGCCCGCAATCATGTAGTTCCCGACCTCGACCGGCAGGACCGGGTTCGAGGCGTCAACCACCCTGATCCCCGACCCGCCGCAGGCGATGTACACCATGGTATCCACGGCCTTGATGTCGAAGGCGCCGGCACAAGTCGGGCTCACGTTCCCGAGATGCATCGGAAAGGCCGGGTTCTGTACGCTGACCGTCTCGACCCCCGCCCCGGTGCCCCGATATAGCACGGTTTCAGAGACAGCCAGCCCGTAGTACCCGAACCCGTTTGAATACGTTGAGGCCACCCTCGGCGTGGCGGGAGTCACAATGTCCATGATGACGACACCGTTTGTCCCCGCAGCATGGTAGGCGTGGGTCCCGCTGACCGTCCCGCGCGCCCCCGTCCCGGTGTCGGGGATGAAACCGACCCTTCTCGGGTGCACCGGGTCGGAGATGTCGATGATCATCATGTTCTGATCTCCGAAAAGGTAGGCGTGCGAACCCGAGATGAAGACGTTGTTCATCCACGTGGATGAAGACGGATCGGAGGTCGATATGAAGGCCGGTCCGCCAGTCACGTTCCAGATATGCAGGCCGAAGTTGTCACCGACCCCGAAAAGCTGGCCGTGGGAGATGGCCATCCCCCAGAACTTGGTGGAGTTCGCCAGCGGCGAGCCCTCGACGATCGAACCGGGATCGGTGACGTCGTATGCGCGGACGGTGGTCTGACTGGAATACAGGACGTTGTTGGGGCCCATCGCAACCTCGTAGACGGCGTCGGCTCCGGTGTCCACGTGCCCTATGCACTTGGGAGAAGCGGGACAGGTCTGGCCGGTCTGGGGCGGATGAACGTCGATGACCCACAACCCGCCCGTCCCGTCGGCCAGGTACGCAACCCCGTTTCGCACCGTGAAGCTCTGCGCCTCGCCGGGGGTGTCATAGGACCCTATCAGGAGGGGACTGGCGGGGTTGCCCACGTCCACGATAAGCAGCCCGGTCGCCATGTCCGCGACGTACGCGTTTCTCCCCAGGACGACGACCCTCACCGCTTCGCCGGGCGTGTCGTAGACCCCTACGAACGCGGGCGATGCCGGGTTCGTCACGTCGTAGATTCGAAGACCCGCCGACCCGTCGGCGGCGTACATGTACCCGTCCTGGACCGAAACGTCCTTAGCCTCGCCCGGGGTATCGAACGTCCCGACAATCTCCGGCGTGACCTCGTTGGGAAGCACGGACATGGCCGTGGAGTATGACGATTCGTGCACCGCGTTCTGTGTCGCGTCATAGGCCGTGACGGCGACGTAGAAGGTGCTCCCGTTGAGGTTCGCGAAGAACGAGGTCACCGCCGTCGTGACGCTCCCTACGTCGATGGGCGAGACGCCTTCGCGGACGAAGTTCCCGTTGTACGGCGGCGTGCTCGCCGGGCCGTAGTAGACCTTGTAGCCCGCCACATCCGGGCTGGGGCTCGGGTCCCAGGTGATCCGGGCGCTGTTGTTCCCCTCGATCACCCGCACGTTCGACGGCGGCGTCGGCGGCGTCGAGTCCTCGGTGATGATCACGAAGTCGGCGCTGGTCGCGTTCCCCGCGAGGTCCACCGCCCGCACCTGGAGCGTGTTTACCTGGTCGGGGTTGAGGTTGAAAGTGACCCGGTCCTGGCCGTCGAGCGCGGTATCGATGAACTCGTTGAGCTGGCCGCCGCGAATCTGGTATCCCTTGAAGTGGTCGTCGGTAGAGAGGACCACGACCTTCACCTTCTTTTCCTGGTTGACGCCCGCGGGGAGGTCGAGGATGGTCTGCGTCAGGCTCTCGAACCGCGGGATGGTCGGCGGCACGGTGTCCACGACGATCTGGTTCCCGAGCACCCGGTTGCTCGTCAATCCGGCGCGATCGACCGCACGGACACACCAGAAGTACGTCCCGTCGTTTAAGGCCGCCGCCAGAAACGCGTTGCTTTCCACCCCTGCCTGCTGCACGATGTTGGTGTCGGTATCGCACAACGCGTCCGTCTTCAACTTGATCTCGAAATGGTCAATGTCCGTCGAGCCGCCGCTCTGCCAGCTCAGCGACGGCGACGGCGTGTTGACGTACGCCGGATCGGCCGCGATCCCGTTTACCCGAAGCGTCACGGGGTCCAGCGGCGGCGAGACGTCCACCGAGAACTGCGTGCGCGAGGAGTCCCCGCTCCAGTTTTCGACCTGGTCGCCGGCGCGCACGCTGAAGGCGTAGGTCTTCCCGCCGGTCAGCGCCTCCCCGCCCTGCAAAGTGTAGTGTGCCTGCGTCCCGGGCGTCACCGTCGTGCGGAGGTGAATCCCTCCGTCCGTCACGTTGAAGATCGTCAGCTCGTACTGGGTCGCTCCGCTCCCGGCCTCCGCGGTCCACGACAGGTCGGGCGTCAGCATTGTCACGTACGAGTACGGCACCGGCGAAAGCGGCGCCGGCACGTCCGGCGGCTCGTTGTCGATCTCGAAGATCGCCGCCGTCGAATCCACTCCCGTGCATTTCCCACCCGCGCCCGCGTACGAAGCACTCCACTGTCCCGCATTCCCTATATCGTCCACCGCCTGCACGCGCCAGCAGTACGTCTGCGTCTCCACGCCGCCTGCCGTGGCCCCGAACCAGACGGAGGTCCCGGACGACGGCTGCGGAATCCCCCACTCGTCGATCAGCAGTGTGCCCGAGTCGTCCATCACCTCGAGGTGGTAGGTCAATCCCTGGTCCGGCGCCGTGACGGTGAGCTTGGGCCACTGGAACACGAGCGGCGGGGTCTTGAGCTTCTTGTAGTTGTCGGGCTGAATGTCCGCGTCGAGGCTGGTCCGATCGACCCACGACACCGGCCCGGCCGGCCCCGCCGTGTCCACCGTGAACCGGTACTGCGCCGATGCCGAGCTCTCGTTCCCGTTTGCGTCCTTTGACCGCACCGTCCACAGATACCGGTCGTCCGCGAGGTCCGCGGCCGGCGTGAACTCGTTGACGGTGACGATCGGATTCATCGTGAAGGTGTCCGCCTCGTTCTTGAGGAAAAACACGTACTCGACCGCGCCGCTGTCGCCCTCGTCGCTCCACCCGAACGCCGGCCGCCGAGACGACGTCCTCGCCTGGTTCGCCGGGGTCTGCGGGAGCGGCACCTTCGGAGGAGTGGTGTCCTTAGTGAAACTGCGCGACCCCGAAAATCCGCTCTGGTTCCCCGCGGCATCGATGGCGTTCACGTGCCAGTAGTACGTCCCGTCGGCAGGGCTCACATCGAGCGTGTTTTGCGAAAGCGTCTGGTCGACCACCATCGCGCCGTACGTCGAGTCGCTCGCGACCTGCACCCGGTACTGCGACGCGCCGGTCACGGCGTCCCAGCCGAGCATGACCGACGCCGAAACCTTGACCGCCCCGTTGGCCGGTTGATTGAGCGAGGGCACCCCGGGCGGCGTCGCGTCCGTCGCGAAGCTCGTCCCGTTGGCCCATATGCTCTCGTTTGTCGCCGCGTCAATTGCCCGGACGCGCCAGTACCAGGTCAAGTTGTCGGCGAGCGGGTTCGGGGGCCTCCACGAGATCGACGGCAGCACGGCCTCGGTCGGAGGCGGCGTCGCGAACAGGGGATCGATCGAAACCTGCACGCGGTAGAGTTGCGCGTCGGAGACCGTATCCCACGAGAACGAGGGCCTGCGGTCGCTGGTCAGCGCGGCGGGCCCCGTCAGGTTCCCCGGCGCGGATGGGGCCGTCGCGTCCACCGCAAACGACATCGCCGAGCTGAAACCCGACTCGTTCCCCGCGGCGTCCGCCGCCTGCACGTGGAAGTAGTAGGTGTCGTCGTCGAGATCCGCATCCGGAGTGCACCCGGTTCCCAGAAGCGTGCACGCGATCGGCGTCGAAAAGTCCGCCTGAGCCGAGAGCTCGGCCTCGTACGTCACGGCCGAGACGCCGTCGGCCACGGCGCCGAACGTCAGGGCCGGCCTCTTCTGGTTCGTCGTCCCCGTGATCGGAACGACGGCCGGCACCGGTGGCGGTGTCGTGTCGAGCTTGATCCCGTCGCTCGTCTCAAGCGACGCGTTCCCGGCCGCGTCCTTCAGGCGCAGGAAAACGCCCTTTTCCGCGGCGCTGTCCCCCGATGGCAGCAGCCAGGACCCGGCCGCCTCGTACGCGTTGAAGACCGTCGTCCCGCCCGCCGTGTTCGACAGGGCCATCGACACCACGTCCGCGCTCGCGCCCGTCACCGCGTAGGTCACCTGCACCGAGTTCGTCCACTCGGCTCCGCCACTCAAGGCAATCGTCCCCGCCGGCGCCAGCGTGTCCAGCCGGATCGTCCCCTTCACCGCTGTCCCGATGTTCCCCGCCTCGTCCCTGAGTCGAACCCACACGTCCTTGTCGGCCTCAACATCCGTCACGGGATCGGCGAGCGTCCACGTGTTGACCTCGATCTCGTAGTCGGACCACGGGTCCGCGTCGACGAAGCTCGCGTCGTTCCGAACCTGCATCGAGGCCAATCCGCTCCCGCCGGCCCCGTCACTCCCGTCAATCCGGAACCGCACCGTCTTGCTGTTTGTGAGCGCCGCGCCGTCGTTGATGGCCACCTCGCCCACCGCCGGCGCCGTCGTGTCCAGCACGATGCTCGACGAGAACGGGCCCTGCACCTGCGCGTTCGTGTCCGTATACTCCACAAACACCGTTTTCGTGCCGTCCTCCGCCGTTGTGATCGCGAACGGATACGCCGCCTGCCACGCGGCGAACGCCTGCATCCCGTTCCCGAAGGTCGGGTCTTCGCTTGCCCGCACCGTCACGGGGTCTTTGAATCCGCTCAGGTCAAGGGTCACCGCGCGGGCCTTCGCGAACTCCGCCCCGCCGTCAATCAGGAAGTCCCCGACAAGCTTCGCAAGGGTCAGCGTGCCGACCGTGGTGTCCTCGTTGGCCACGACGTCCACGCCGGTCCTGGTCGCCCGCACGTACCCGTCCCTGGCCGCCGTCAGAGTGTAGTTCTGCTTGACCGGCACGCGGTCGAGCTTGAACGCCCCGGTCACCCCGGTCACGACCGCGGCACCGCTCCCCTCGGCCATCACGGTGACGCCGCTCGCGTCGCTGCTCCCCGCGAGCGCCACGGTGCCGCTTACCGTCCCTCTCGCCCGCGACAGTGTCACCGTCCCGACCGCGGTGTCCTCCCCCGCCAAAACCGTCACTCCCGCGAGCCTGTACTGGTCATAGTCGGTCCCGCTTGTGAAAAGCAGGGTCGCCTCTCCCGCGCGCACCCCGCTCAGCGTGAAAGCCCCGCTTCCGTCGGCCACCGTCGTCGCGCCCCCGCCCTCCACCGACACCGTCACGCCGCTCCCGGCGGCGCCGCCCTCGAGCTTCACCGACCCGCTCACACTCCCCGGATGGGCGTCCAGCAAAAGATCCGGCACGGCCGTCGGCTCCCCCTCGGCGACCGTGAGGTCCGTTGCGCTTTCCGCCGTCACCCAGTTGGACTTCTCGGCGCGCACGCGATACGTCCCCACCGGGACATCGAGGATCGTGTAGCTCCCGTCGGCCCCGGTGTGCGCGGTGTACCCGGCCTTCGAGAGCGACACGAGAACCCCCGAGTGGTCCGCCTGACCCGAAAGCGTCGCCTTGCCCGTTGCCCCGCCCTTCGCCGCGGACATCACGACGTCCGAAACCGTCACGTCCTCCGCCGCCACCACCGTGATCGGCCCGACCGTCACCTCGCGGTATCCCGTGCGGCTGAACGTCAGCGAATACGGCCCCGCCTTGAGGCCCGCAAACCCGTACTCCCCGGTGCCTGTCGTCGTCATGGTCACAGGCGGGTTCTGGTTCGCGACGGTCACGATCGTCCCGCTGTGGTCGCCAACCCCCGGGAGCGTGACCTTCCCTTTTATGCCGCCCTTCGTCACAAGCTCGACAACGGCGCTTGCCGCCTCCCCCTCGTTTTCGAGAACGTCGCGAAATTTCGCGTAGACCGTGCGCGGTCCGTCGTCCCCTTCCGCGAGCACCCAACGCCTCGCCGATACGAACGCCTCCCACCCCCCCCCGGCAAACGCCGGGTCGTTGCTCAGCATCATGGCGTCCACCCCGCTCCCGTCGGCCCCGTCGGACGCATCGAGCGCAAGGTCCACGTGCGTCCCCGTCACCCTTCCTGCCGCGCCGACCACGAAAACCGTTCCCGAAGGCGCGGCGATGTCCAGCGAGATCACGGCCGCGACCGCTTCCCCCTCGTTTCCGGCAAAGTCGCGGTACTGCACGTGGATCGTGTGCGGCCCGCCCGCCGTCCCGATCGGGACCACCGCGCTGCCCGTGCTCGGCATGGCGCCAAACGGCTCGTCACCCGGGATCTTGTCCACCGTCAGCCGGTACGAATCCACGCCGCTCGACTCGTCGGTCGCGCCAAGGTGAACGGTCACAAGGCCGCCCGGGTCGCTGGTGAACTTGGCGCCGCCCCGCCCGACGGTGCCGTCAACATCGATCTTCGCATCCGCCGGCGCCGCTGTGTCGAGCGTCACCGCCCCCGAGTAAAGCCTCGAGAGCTGGCACTGGTCCGCGAGCTCCACAAAAAGCGTCTTCTCGCCGTCCGCTTCGCCGGACGCGATGGTGACGTCTTTCGACACCGCAAACGACTCCCACGCCGCGGCGGCGGTTTCTTCCTCGCTCCACCCGGTGCGCATCCTCACCGCGCCCGCGGCCGTGAAGTGTGCCGCCAGTTCCCGCGACGCCGTGAAATACCTGGCCCCGCCGCCGTCCACCCGCGGCGGAAAATCAACCCCGGCCCTGGTCGCGAACCGCACGAGCGCCGAGCTGCTCACGAGCTCGAGCGTGCCCACCGATTTTTGCTCGCCGTCCTTGATGATAGTCACCATCCCGGCGCAGCGCGCCTGAAAGCCATCTTTCGACACGACCACAAAGTACTGTCCGGCCGGGACTTCGCCGATCTGCCAGCTCCCGTCGGAACCCGTGACAGCCCCGAAAGAAGTAGAGAGTTGAGAGTTGAGACCCGAAGCCTGAAGCCTGAAGCCCGACTGCTGTTGGCTTTTGGCTGTTGGCTGTTGGCTGATTGCTGACGGCTGTTGGCTTGTTGTTTCCTTGAGCGTCACCACCGCCCCGCCGTGGTCCTGGAGGCCGGCGAGCGTCACAGAGCCCGCCACCACGCCCCGCGCCAGCAGCACCTCGATCACACCGAGGTCCGTCGCCACCCCGACCGCCACGCTCACGCCCGGGAGCCTCTCCTGACGATATCCTTCCTTGCTCGCCAGGACCGCGTACACCCCCTCCTTGACGCCAGTGAGTGTGAAGGAGCCGTCTGACCCCGTCGTGGCGGTGAGCGACGTGCCCTCAAGGCTCACCAAAACGCCGCTCGGGTCATCCGACCTCTCCAGCGCCACCGACCCCCTGACGTTCCCCTTGGCCTTCTTCTCAGATGCCGCCGAAGGGTCGTACGGGTTCGTCGGATCCACAGATGTCGAGCAGCCGGCCGCGGCCAGCAAAAACACACCTGCCGCGGCAAAGATCTTCGTGTTTCTCATGGGAACCTCCGTCCTCGTTGCTTTATGGATCGGGCTGGGCCATCATCACGCCGCCGACGGCCGAGAAGAACGGGAAGAACATCTGTCCCGCCGAGGGCAACCGCGGCATCACAGCGTGGATGTAACCGGAGTTGTTGTTGACCACGATCGGCCCGCTGGTACGCGAGCTCACCGGCGCAACCCGCGACGAGTCCATGACATACGACGTCCAGTTTTCCTGGCGGTGGCAGTCCTCAAAACAGATCACGCCCTTCATCAGGGTGGTTGTTGAGAAAAGGACCATGGTCCCGCCGCTCCCCGCCACGGTGCCCGCCCCGACCGCGTCTTCGCCGATCCAATCGATGGGGGTGTGAGTCCAGTCGTTGACCGACGTACACGACCGCCTCGGATAGTCGCACGAGATGAGGATCATCTGTTGTGTGCTCATCCACTGGTATTGGCCGACAGCGTAAAACGTCTGCGTCGAAGGCGAGTAGTCGAACGAGAAAAGGTATGGCACGTTGTACGACGAAAGCCACGTGGACGTCGAGAAGTCCGCCGGCGCGTTGCACCCGCTCCCCCACGAGCAGTACTTGAACCTCCTCGCCGTAGCCTGGTCGTACACCGGGTCGATTACGAAAAGGTAGGTCGAGTTGGCCGCGGCCCGGGGACCGCGCAGGTCCGCGTCGATGAGCTGGTTGCACTCGGAGATCTGGTCGACGGTCGCCAAGTTGGCCGCGTTGGTGCACGCCGCGGTGCAGGTGTGCGTGCGCAGGTAGCCCTCCGGCTCGACGATGGCGAACTGGACGTTGGCCTCGTTTGCGAACGTCGGGATCGAGCCGTCGAGGTTCTTCACCCAGACGTACGGCCCGCCGCCTATGCGCTCCGACCGATAGATATAGTAGATGCCCTCGAGCCCCGTCTGATCGCCGTGCGTGACGATCAGATACTTCCCTGTCATGTCCGCAAAGGAGAAGACGTTGGTCTGGAAATCGTTGGTCGCCGGGTCGAACGCGGGGTCCAGCGTCCCTGTGGCCGCGTACATCACCGGCCTGTAGATCTCCCAGCCCACGTTTCCGCCGGCCGCAGGGTATTGGACCAGCGAAGGCAGGGTTCCATCGAACTCGGTGAGCGTCAGAACGTCCGCGGAGATTCCCGTGATCCGGTAGCCGCCGAGGTTTCGTGTGGTCGGGAAATCCGGATTGCTGCTGATGTAGAGCACATCGTCAAGGGCCGCATTCAGCGCCGCGTCGTTGGTGTCGAAGTCATTGCTTCCGTTCCCCGCCGGGTTCGACTGGCCCCCGGTTCCGCTGTCATACGTCCTGATTTCGGAGGTGCATGTCGTAACGTTCATGAAGCCCGAGGCCGCCGCCGCGTCGAGCGTCAGCACGCCCTGGTCACCCGCCTTCGTGATCGTGTACCAGTCGGCGGCGGCATCGCAGGACGTCGTCGTCGGGCAGTACCGGATCTGGACGTCCGCGCCGTTGTAGGCGGCGAAGAGCAGGTTGGTCGTACTCGATGCCCCTTTTGTCATCTGGACATTCGAGTCGGTGAAGAGCGGATAGCTGTTCGTCCAGTTGGCGTCGTTTTCGCAGTTGGACGAGCACCCCTGAACGCGGTATTCGCCTCCGGTGCGTTCCCTGATCGTCAGCGCAGGACCGCTGCCGTCCTGATCGGCGAGCACCGCCGCCTGCACCACCCCGTCTCCGCCCGAGCTCCAGTCGTTGGGACTCCCGGCATACGTCGTGAACTTCCGCGTTCGCACCTCGCGCGTCGCATCGGACATCGCTTCGACCTTCTTCGATTTGAGCGTCACATAGACGTCGCCGGTGGCGCTCAGGTCGAGTTCCCGCGCGGCCGAACCGAGGTTCGCGGTGTCGGTGTACGAACGGCTTGCCGCACCGTACAGCGCCTTGTATCCGGACGCGTTGCCCACCTTGCGCCACTGCAGATGGACCTGATCAAGCGCCGGACCGGCGACAAACCCTCCGGGCACCGGCAGTTCGTGCCCTGTGAACAGGGCGGCGGGCTGGAACATCGGGCTGGCGATGAACGGGTCGGTCTCGGTGACGGCCACCATGTTGTCGAAACTGTTCATTCCGTAGATCCCGACGTAAAGGAGCTGGGAGTCGACGCCGTTGAGCCCCTGAAATTCGTTCCAGTCGTCCGAGATGTCACAGCCCGTCGACACGTCACAGGAGGCGTAGTGGAGATTCGAATACCCGTTCACAAGATGGAGTATCCCCCTGCTGTAGGTGAACTCGCCCAGGTTGCTGACGTCCGAGATGTCCAGGTCGTAGGTCTGCCAGTTTCCCGCGGCGTTGCAGCCCGTGGAGGCGAAATCGCACCAGGCGACGCGAATCCCACCACCGGCCGGTTGGTAGGCAATCCAAATCTTGCCGCCATCCGAGGCGATCCGAGGCCGGTTTCTGCCATTCAGATCGATGTCGTAGCTGGCCCAGTCCCCCGCCGCGTCGCAGTTGGTGTCGACGTCGCAGATCGAAAACGTAAGGGCCGAGGTCGTCGTCTTGGCGGCCGCGAGGCGATCCTTGATGAACGCCAGGTCCGCGTTGGAGTATGCGGTTCCCATCGCGCCGTGGAAGACCTTGGACCACTGCGCCGAGGCGGTGCAGTCGGTCGTTGTGAGCGGACATACGGCCGTCGTCAGCTCATCGGTGCCCGCGTTGTCCTTGATGTACATGGCGGCAAGACGGGTGCCGTCGTAGGCGAACCCGGCGCTGAACGTGCCGCGCAGTCCGTTGACGGCATCCGAGTCAATCGTGCCGGCAGGGTAGCTCGCGTTGTTCCAGTCGGCGGCGTTGCGGCACTCCGAATCGTTGAGACTGCACCGGAGGAACTTGAGTGTTGTGACCAGAGCGCCGGTGTTGTACCCGTAGAGCATGTACAGGAACGGTTTGGCGTCGGTGTATAGTCGTCCGAACGTCATCCTCAGCGCTATTCCCGCCGGGTTGTCGGTGTTCACCGTCGCCGCTTCCCAGTTCTGTCCGTTTACGCAATCGGTTTTTTTGGTATCGCAGGTATACAGAATCGTCGTGTACGGAGAGGCGGTCTGCGAAGCCAGGTACAGGATGCCGTTGTACGCGAACAGGTTTTTGACGGGCGAGTAGTTGTCGTATTCCGTCAACGTGTCCTGGTTCCATCCGGGGACCGCCTCGAACGAAGACTGGTTCGACGAGCGCCTGAGACCCGCCTTGTTGACCGCCTCGACCCTTATCGTGTAGGGCCGGTAGTTCTTCAGGTCGGTGATCGTGTAGGTGGTGGTGTACACCGGCGTGATCGTCACGGCGGGGAAATTCACCGCGCTGAAAATGATCTCGTAGTGATCGATCCCCGACTCGGCATCGGCGGCCGCGCTCCACGTGAGATGGGCAATCCCGCTCTCCGTCACCGGCGTCGCCAGCACGGGAGCCGACGGATCAGTCGTGTCATACGTCACGCTGACGAAAGAAGGAGTCGCGGTCACGTTCCCCGCCTGGTCGCGCAGGCAGAGGGCCACGCTGTTGGGCCCCGGCGCAAACGCGAAACCGGCCCAGGTGGGCGCCGCGTTGAACGCCTCCCACGAGCACGACGAGCACGAATACCCCGCCCCGAGGCCGCGGCACATCTGAAGGTTGTTCGTCGCGCTCAGGTTGTCCGCGGCCGAGATCGTGAAGGAGGCCGTCGTCGTCTGGACGAATGGAGTGGTGGTGGCGAACGCAAGAACCTGCGGCTGGGTCGTGTCGAGCGTGATGGTGTCGCTCACCGTCCCGCTGAAGTTCCCGCCGTTGTCCCTTACCACGCCCCGCACAGTCTTGACGCCTTCCCCCGGGGTCAACGTGAAGTTGAAGTACGCCGGTCCGGAGGAGAAGTTGCAGTCGTCAGGGGTGGTGAGCCCAGGCGGGTCATTGTTGATGCAGAACTTTTCGAGCCCGCTCTGGGCGTCGGCGGCCCCGGTGAAGTATACCCGCACGCTTCCCGAGTTGACGAATTCGGTCGACGCCCCGCCGCTGTTCCGGACCTCCATCGACGTTAGCGACGGCAGCGTCCCGTCGTAGTAGATCGTGTCGCGGTTCTTCCCATCCGTCCACGTCGTCGGCGACCACCGGCCCGAACCGTCCTGCACGCGCAGGTACACGTATTTCGTGCCGCTGGTCGTCCCGAGCAACTCGTAGCCCGTGAAGACCTCGCTGAACTCGTCGTAGGCGCACTCGAACGTGCAGTTCTCGGCCGTCGTGCAGCTCGAAGGAAGGTCCACCCCGCATTGGTAGATCGTCCCGCCGAACGCGCTCGATCGCGAGATCCGGTACTTCTGGATCCCCGACACCGGGTCCTCGCCGTGGATCTGGATGTCGACCACACGGTTGTTCGTGTACCCGGCCCCGTCGTTGATGGAGAAAGACATCGTCCCGGTCGACGGGTCCGTCGCGTCGTACACGATGGTGTCGAAGGCCGCGTAGCTTTCGTTCCCCGCGGCGTCGCGAAGCTTCACCCGGACCTCGCGTTGGCCTTCGACCGCGACGAGCGCCACCGGAAGGTCATCGACCGCCGCGGCCGCGCTCTTCCACTCGAACGTGTTTACGGTGTCCGTCACGTTCCCCTCAACATAGTATTCGACGGGATACTCCCCGGAGGTAATGTCCACCACGACCGCGGTCGTGTTCGCGTACGCGGCTCCGTTGTCAATAGTGATTGCCGGGTTGCTCGGTGCGACGGTGTCGAGCGTGATGCCGTCGGTCGCCTGCGCCGCGCTCTTGTTTCCGGCGCGGTCCTTGAAGCACACATAGACGGTCTTGGCGCCTTCTCCGGCGAGCAACGAGTAGACGATGCTCGCGGAATACGGCGTCGTGTACGCCCGGCCGCCATCGGTGCAGACCGTGGTCGAGTCCTTGATGTCCACGTTCGTCACGTCGGGCGAGACGTTCGACAGACTCAGCGTCACAAGTTGGCTGTTGGTGTACTGCGCCCCGCTGTTGATCGAAACCGTCCCCGAGGGTTGGGCAGTGTCAAGCACGATCGTGTCGATCGCCGTCGTGCTCACGTTCCCGGCCGCGTCCCGGTACTTCGCCATCACCACCTTAGTCGCGTCCGTCCCGGAAAGGGTGAGCCCAAGGTTGTTCACCGGCCAGGCCCCGGCGTTCACCCACTCGAACGTACTCGCAGTGTCCGTCACGTCACCTTCCACGAAGTACTGCGACGCACCCGTCACGTTCAGATCGGCCGTGATCGACGTCGAGGTCGCATACTCTCCCTGATCGATGCCCAGCGTCGGGGCCGTCGGCGCCACCATGTCGAGCGTGATCTGCCCTTCGACCACCGTCGAGATGTTCCCGGCTTGGTCCTTGAAGCAGAAATCGACGCACCGTGTCCCTTCGGGTGGGTTCCCCGCCGACAGCGTGAAACCGGCCTCGTCGGTGTACGGGATGTAGCTCTGTACGGCGCAGTCCACAGGAAAGCCGCACCCCGCGTTCGCAAACGCCATTTCCACCGGCTTCGATCCCGGCGTCCACGTCCCGTTGATCACCGACCCGCCCGTCACGCTGTAGGTCAGCTTGACGCTCGTCGTCCCCGTGAGCGTCGCGCTCCCCTGCCCGTCGGCCACCGCACCGGAGATCGTCACGCTGGTCACTGCCGGTGCGGTCGTGTCGAGATACACCTGGTCCGTGGTCGCGATTGACTCGTTCCCGGCCGCGTCCTTGTACACAACACGGACGTTGTTCCAGGCGTTGTTGTTCCGCGCCAGGACGAATCCGTCGGCGAGGCTCGTTACGTATCCCTGCCACCACCCGAACGTCGTGCAGTCCGCCGGGTTGTCCGAATCGTGCGACACCGGTGCGGCCCCGCCGGGCCCGTCCGCGTCGTACGATACATCGCCAAAGACGCACATCTGCGTGGCGTCGTTCGCGAAAAATGCCGTGGTGAGGTTCGGGCTGTTGGTGTTCTCCCCCTCCACGACGGTCACCGTCCCCGCGCCGGGCGCCTGGTTGTCGTAGGTGATGAAATCCGAGACAGTTGCAGAAACGTTTCCGACGTCGTCACGGAACCTCACCCGCACCATCTTGAGGCCGTTGCTGGCCGTCAAAGGCACGCCGTTCAAACTCCCCGCGTACGTGATCCACTCGAAGGTCTTCCCCGCCGAGATCTCCACGTCCCCGTCCACGTACATCTGCGCCGCGTCCGTCGCCGAGATCGTCGTGAGATTCACCGTCTGCGAGGTCGTGTACGTCGCGCCCCCGGCCATCTCGACAGAGTTCGCTGCAGGCGGCGTCGTGTCGAGCGTTATCGAGTCCGAGACGGACCCGACGGAGGTATTCCCGGCCCTGTCGCGATAGCATGCGCACACGTACTTGGCTCCGTCCCCGCCGGAGAGGTTCCACGCGATCGCGGCCGAGAACGGCGTGGTGTAGGTCTGCGCCGCACAGTCTATCGATGTCGCGTCGCAGTATGGCGCCGTGTCGTCGTTGGCGAGATACACGTACGCGGTATCGGAGGACGCCGTGAGGCTCAGGGTCACCGCCTGGGTCGTCGTCTTGGACGCCCCGCTGTCAATCGAAACCGTGCCCGCGGGTTTCGCGGTGTCGAGCTGTATCGTGTCGATCGCAGCCGCGCTCACGTTCCCCGCCGCGTCGCGGTATCTGGCCATCACCACCTTGGTCCCGTCCGCCCCCGAGAGCGTCAGGCCCAAGTTGTTGACGGGAAAGGCGCTGGCGATCCACTCGAACGTGGAGGCCGTGTCGGTCACGTCGCCTTCAACGTAGTACTGCGTCGCGCCGGTCGCGTTCAGATCGGCGGTGATCGAGGCCGAGGTCGCGTACTCCCCCTGATCGATGGAGAGCGTCGGCGCCGAGGGCGCGACAAGGTCGAGACTGATCTGCCCCCGGCCGCTCGCGGTGTAGTTCCCGGCCTGATCCTTGAAACAGTAGTCAACACACCGGTTCGCCCCGTCGGGTGCCGTCCCCACTGAGAGCGTCCAGCCCTTGCTCGATGCGTACGGCTCGAAGCTCAACGACGAACAGTCCGTCGCCACCGCCGCGCAGTCCACGTTTGCGAATGCCATCTCGAGCGGCGCAGCCGTCCCGTCCCACGCACCCCCGCTCACGCGTCCGGCGTTCGTCACGGTCCACGAAAGCGTCACGTTCTGCGTCCCCGAAAGCGTCGTGCTCGTCTGTCCGTCCGCGACCGTCCCCGTAACCGTCCTCACCGTCACGACCGGAAGCGCCTGGTCGAGGTACACCTTGTCGTTCACCTCGGCCGACACGTTACCCGCCCCGTCCTTGTACGCCACCCTCACGTAGTTCCACGCGTTTGCGTTCTGCGCAATCACCACGCCGTCCGCAAGGCCCGTCGTGTATGCCACCCACCAATTGTTCGTCGTGCAGTCGGCCGGGTTGTCCGAATCGTGCGACACGGCCGGATTGCCCCCCGGACCGTCCGCGTCGTACGCCACGTCACCGTACACGCACATCTGCACAGCGTCGCTCGCATACAGCGTGAGAGCCAGGTTCGCCGAATTCGCGACCTCACCCTCGTTGATCGTGACCTGCGAGGTGCCCGGGGCCTGGTTGTCCAGCGTTATCATGTCGGACACCGTGCTGCTCACGTTCCCGACCGAATCCCTGAACCGCACCATCACCGTCTTGAGACCGTTGCTGTTCGTGAGCGGCACCCCGTTCAAACTCCCCGCGGCCGTGGTCCACTCAAACGTCTTCCCCGCAGATATGTCCACGTCCCCGTCCACGTACATCTGAGCGGCGCCGGAGTATGAGATCAAAGTCAGGTTGACGACCGCGCTCTGTGTCGTGGCGTCGCCGTTGTTGATCGTCACCGACGTGGCCACGGGCGCGGTCGTGTCGAGCGAGATCGAGTCGGACGCCGCCGCCGCGCTGATGTTCCCCGCCGTGTCCTTGAAGCACGCGCAAACGTACTTGGTCCCGTCGCCCGCCGAGAGGTTCCAGACGAGCGTCGTCGAAAACGGCGTGGTGTAGGTCTGCGAGGCGCAGTTGAGGTCGCAGTATGGCGCCGCGTCATCGTTGGCCAGATACGCGTACGCCGTATCGGCCGAAGCCGTCAGGCTCAACGTGACCGCCGGGTTCCCCGTCTCGGCCGCCGCGCTGTTGATGCTCAACGTCCCCGTCGGAAGCGACGTATCGAGCTCTATCGAGTCTATCGCCGCCGCCGAGACGTTCCCGGCCGCGTCCCGATACCTCGCCATCACCACCTTGTTCCCCTGCGCCGAGGTCAGCGTCAGCCCAAGATTGTTCACCGGGAACGATCCCGGCGTCACCCACTCGAACGTGCTCCCCGTGTCCGTGACGTCGCCTTCGACGTAGTACTGTGTCGCGCCCGTGACATTGAGGTCCGCCGTGATCGACGTGCTCGTCGCGTACCCGCCCTGATCTATTCCGAGTGTCGGCGCCGACGGCGCCACCAGATCCAGGCTGATCTGTCCCCTCCCCGACGCCGAGTAGTTCCCCGCCTGATCCTTGAAACAGTAGTCCACGCACCGGTTCGCCCCGTCCGGCGCAGTCCCGACGCTGAGTGTCCAGCCCTTGCTCGAAGCGTACGGCTCGTAGCTCAGGGCGCTGCACGCCGTCGCGGGGTCCCCGCAGGTCACGTTCGCAAAAGCCATCTCCGCCGGCGTCCCCGCCCCGTCCCACGCCCCGCCGGTCACGCGCCCCGCGTTCGTCACCGTCCACGAAAGCGTCACGTTCTGCGTCCCCGAAAGCGTCGTGCTCGTCTGCCCGTCGGCCACCGTTCCGGTGATCGTCCGCACGGTCAAAGACGGCAGTGTCTGGTCGAGGTAGATCGAGTCCATCGCCGGCGCGCTCACGTTGCCCGCCGCGTCCCGGTACGCGACCCGCACGTAGTTCCACGCGTTGGTGTTCTGCGCGATCACCACGCCGTCCGGGAGGGCGGTCGTATAAGCGACCCACCACGAGCCCGCCGTGCAGTCCGCCACGTTGTCCGAATCGTGCGACACGGGAGGATTGGGCCCCCCCGGGCCGTCCGCGTCGTACGAGACATCGCCGAACACGCACATCTCGGCCGCCTCGCTCGCGAAGAGCGTCAAAGCCACGTTCGCAGAGTTCGTCACATCCCCATCGAGTATCGTCACCTCGCCCAGCGCCGGCGGCACGTTGTCCAGCGTTATGAAGTCCGACACCGTGGAGCTGACGTTCCCGATCGCGTCCCGGAACCGCGCACGCACCATCTTCAGGCCGTTGCTCGTCGTGAGCGTCAGGCCGCCGAGGCTCCCCGCCGCCGTGATCCACTCGAACGTCTTCCCCGAGGCCACTTCCACGTCCCCGTCCACGTACATCTGCGTCGCGCCCGAATACACGATGCTCGTCAGGTTCACCCCCGTCACCTGCGTGTACGCCGCACCCCCGTTTATCTCAATCGACGTCGCCGCGGGGGGCGTGTTGTCAAACACTATCCCGTCCGTCGCAAAACCCGCAAGCCCCGCACGGTCCTTCACGCACACCTTCACCACCGTGTCCTGCCCCGACGCAGGCGCCGAGAGCGTGTACGTCACCACGGGCGTATACGGCTGGTACGTCGCCGACCCGCAATCCACCAGCCCGCCCGTGTCGTCGTCGTCGAGGGCCATCTCCACGACGTCCGCACTCGCCGTTACGTAGAGCGTGACGATTGCCGTCCCGGTCTCCGATGCCCCGTTGTTCACCGAGAGCGTCGCCACAGGCGCCGTCTGGTCGAGCGTCACCGAGTCGGTCGCCGGGGCCGTCACATTCCCGGCATCGTCCTTGAATTGAGCGCTCACTGTCTTGAGTCCGTCCCCCGTTGTGAACGTGAATCCCTGCGGGCTCGCGATGTCCATCCACTCGCCGACCGCCCCGCCCGCGACGGCCGAGATGTCTCCGGTGAACCTCACCTTCGATGCGCCGCTCGCCGAAAGCGTCGCCGACGCGGCAGTGCCCGCCGTGTATTCCCCACCCGCAAGCGCAAACCCCGTCACCACAGGCGGAGTCGTGTCATAGTTTATGCTGTCCGATATCGTCGCCGCGTTGACCCGTCCCGAGGCGTCTTTGAGACAAGCGTACACCGTTCGGTTCCCGTCGAGCCCGGGGAGCAGCGTGTGAATCGCAACCGGTTGATAGCTCTGGTACCCGGTCTCCGTGCCGCACGTCATGGACGCATTCGAGAGCTTCATCTGCGCCACATCGACGGAGACGCCCGAGAAACCTGCCATCACCTGCAACGTGTTGACGTACTGGTCCCCGCCGTTGAGCGTGAAGTTCCCGTCGGGGTCCGTCTTGTCGAGGAAGATCGAGTCCGACCCTATCTGCGCGGTGTTTCCGGCTCCGTCCATGAAGCACGCGGTCACTGTGCGCGCCCCCTCGGAATCGATCAGGGACCAGTCGCTGACCGCGCTGGCAAACGGAACGTAACCGCCCGGGTTCCCGCAGTCGGGCGGCGTCCCGTCGTTGCTCATCTTCATCTTGTCCACGCCCGTCCGGTCGTCAATCCCCGTGAGCGTGAGCCTCACGTCCTTGTCCTGCGAATATCCCGCGCCGTCGTCTATCGTGACGAATCCGCCCGGCGGAACCGTGTCGAGCATGATCGTCGCGAAGCTCATCCCGCTCTCATTCTGCACCGTGTCGCGACACTTCACCGTCACCGTCTTCACGCCGTCGCCGCCGCTGAGTCGGAGAAGCTCCGCGGGGTTTGCCGCAAACGTTATCCACTGGTTGACCGGAAGCGCGCCCGCACCGTCCACGTCCCCGCTGATGTACACCTCGCCCGACGGGTCGCCGCTGCCAAACGCAACCGTCAAGTCCGCCGCGTTGGTCGCAGGCGCCCCGCCCTTGAGCGTTATCGCGCAAGTTGCGGGACCCGCCGTGTCGAGTTGCACCGACGGGCTCGTCTTCACCCGCGTCCCGATCGCGTTCCCAGCCGCGTCTTTCGCGCACACATACGCGTCTTTGGTTCCGTCATTCCCCGAGAGGAACCAGTCCTTGGCCACCACGTAGTCGTGCTGGTCGCCCGCCGGCACGTCGGAGATCACGTCTGGCGTCTCGTACGTCGCCGTTGCGCAGTCGAGCTGATCCGACGCCGCATATGCCACTCCCGCAAGCGGAGCGTACAGCGTCGTCAAACCCGCCTTCAGAACCACGTTCCGCGTTCCCACCAACGTCTCGGCCGTGTTGTCCGTCCGGTCGAGGAAGAACGCAAAGCTCGTCACTGCCGGCGGGGTCTTGTCGAAGATGATTGTACGGTCCGCGGGGTTCGCGAGGTTCCCCGCGGCGTCCAGAACACACACCTTCACCGTCTTTATCCCCTCGGGCTCCGTCCCGGGATTCGTCACAACCTGAACGCTGACCTCCGTCCCTGTCGTCACGTCGCCGGGGATGTCGAGATACACACCCGGGTCCGCAGGACACGCCCCTCCCCCCACCACCAACAGATACTTCTCGACCCCGCTCCCGTCCTCACTCCCCGACATCGGGTCGTGCGCCGCAACGCTCAAGTCCATGTACGTCTTCGTCGGCGTCAGATACGCCGGGTCGTTCTGCACTGTTGCAACGTCTATGACCGGTATCTCACGGTCCACGAACACACCCGCGCTGTACTCAAAAGTCCACTGGCTCTGCGTCCCTATCCAGTACCGAACGTAAACTCTGACTATCCCGCTTGTGGCCCCCAACGCCACCTCCGGCGGGTCAGCAGGGTTCCACGGGGTTCCAGGTTCGGGGTCGAATCCCGTCGTGAGCGCCCATGACACCTTCGTCGTGTCCGCGGGTGGCGAGAGTTCCAGCCTCACCCTCGGTCCGCCCCCCGCATCGCACGCCGTCACGTACGAAAGCCCCAGAACCGACACCATCTGCTTGTCGCCGGGCGTCCAGTGCTGGCAGTGCAAAAAGTTGAAGTCCCCGGTCATCCGCTCGAGCACGAACGTCCCGACGTCCTCGGGCACATCCGCCTCGACCGTCACCCCCGTCACCTTCTTGCTCAAAAACCCCTCTTTGCCCGCCGTCACCTCGTATCCGTTGTCCGCAGGCACACCCGCTATCTCGAACGCACCCGTCGCATCGCTCGTCGTCGCCCACCTCTGGCCGCCCTTCGTGACCGCCACCAACGCCCCCTCGTCGCTCGCCTCGCCCACAAGCTCCACGAGCCCGACGACCTTCCCCCGCGCACGCATCAACGTCAGATTCGGCGCCACTACGCTCTGCCCGGCAACCACCACTACCGTCGTCGACGCCGGGTAGTATCCCGTCAGCGATGCCGCTACCGTGTGCGTCCCCGCCTTCAGCCCCGCGATCGTGTACGCGCCGGTCCCGGCCGGATTCGTCGCGCTCCCTCCGTCCACCGTGACCGTCGCCCCGGACGGGTTCCCTCCACCCTCCAGCGCAACAGTCCCACTCACCGACCCGGGGTTGATCGCGAGCGTCACGGTCCCCACCGCCGTCGTCGAGTCCGACGCCACAGTCACCTGCTGGCTCGACGGATTGTGGTCGGCAAGACTGATTGTCAGCGAGTACGTCCCCGCAAGGACACCGGCAAATGCAAACGTCCCGTCGGCCCCGCTTGTCACCGTCTGGTTCACCGCCTGCCCGATTGTCGACGTCCCCGACACCGTCACCTGTGCCCCACCCTGCGCCACCCCGCCCACCTGCACCGTCCCGTTTATTCCGCCTCTCTGCGCCACGAGGTTGATGTTCCCCGCGTTCTCCGCCGCACCCGGGTCCACACTCGCCTGAACCTGCCCCACCCTGTACCCGCCCTTCGTCGCCGTCACGGCGTAGTCGCCCGCCGGGAGATTGTTGAGCGTGTACGTCCCGTCAGCGTTTGCCGTCCCGTTCTGCGTGATCCCCTGCCCGTCGAACCTCGTGCCCGCAAGCGCGATGTTTGCCGA
>JACRCP010000322.1 GCA_016218965.1 Deltaproteobacteria bacterium
GAGATCTACGAGACGCTGCGAATGCCGATGGAGGTTATGAAACCCGTGAGGACATGGGTGAGAGCCGTAGTCACTGAATGACGAGCTAACCCCGCGATATTACGGGACTCGCAGGGGCGAAGGTTGGAAGTCGGGCTAAAGAGATACGCCGGCGTCGGTGGCGGCGTCAGTAGCGGCGTCAAAACCGGCGTCCGGCGTGCCGGTGTCTTCGCTGGCGTCGGGTGCGACGGCCCCGTCTTCGGTCTCCGGTCCCCCGTCGGCCCCGGAATCGGACGCATCGGACGGATCGTCCGAACCGGCGTCGAACCCGGCGTCCGTCGCATCGGGAGCACTTGCGGCGTCGGCGATTTCATCGCCGCCGTCGCTGCGTGGCTCCCCTACATCCGTCACGTCGGCGCTGCCGTCGCTGCGTTGCTGCCCATCCGCCGCGTCGTCCCCGACATCCCGATGTGGCTCCTCTACGTCCGTCCCGACACCTCCGTCGCTCGGCGCGGACTTCGCGCACACATTGCCGTCTACACAGGCGAGGCCGGGGAGGCAGGTTTTGTTTTCGAAGCAGCGCTGGCCTTCGGCGCCGTAGTCGGGGAGGACGCAGGCGGCTGGCGACAGGAACAAAAAGGTCAACAGGGCGCGGGGTTTCATTTCACCAACCCCCTGTGACGGCGAGACCGACGGACCCTTCGGTTATCTGCGGCGCCAGCGTGGCGCGGGGCGAATTCGATCCGGGGTCCAGAAGCCACAGGGTCACGCCTGCGCCGGCGAGGAGGGCGCCTGCTACCGTCGTGCCGATGGCGGTCGCCTTGTACGTTTCGAAGTCGTCTTTGCTCCCGAGCGGGTCTTTGCCGGTCTTGTACGCGTCGCCCGCGCCTTTCGTCAGAATTGCGAAGATGCCGCCTGTTGCGACCAGCGCGGCGCCGGTCCAGACGCCCACGTGGCCCCAGAATCTGTACGGGTTCATCGGAGGGGCGACCTCGGCTCGGGCGGCGGGGTTTTCATCCATCCTTGCCGCGGGCCTCGTGCCCGCGGGTGGTGGGGCGATCGGGCCGGAGCGCACGGGCGGATTCCGCTTCGCTCCAGCCGCCCCTACACCGGCCGCCCCGGATTCGGACACGGGTCCCATCAACTCGCCGACGAGCTTGTGAACTGATTCCAACAGGTGTTCTCTTTCGCCCTTCACGACCGTTGTTTTCTTGGAGACGACCACTGCTTTGGTCACGTCGATGAGCGACAGCGACAGCACGTTCGACGACCCCACGACGCCCACCGTGCCGTCGAGGGTGTACTGCGTCCCCATCGCCCCGGCGATCTCGACGAGACAGCTCGTGTCGGTGCAGCCCGCGAGCTGCTTGCGCTGTTCGGTATTGAGCATCTGGTCCACGTCTTTTTCGCCGACGACGCGGAACTTCTTGAGGTCGTGAAGCTCCTGCAGGACCAGCTCCGTGAGGATTTTGGCGATGCCCGGGCCGGCGTCTTCTTCGGGCTTGATGTTGAGGACCATGATGCCCGGCAATTCGGCGGCATGGGCGGCGGGGGCGGGCGGAAGGAAGAATGTCCCCACGAACAGCGCCGTCGTGATCACCAACTTCGGCAACGCGCGGATCATCTCGGGCGAACCTCCCCTTTTTTGAGAGTCACGGACGGGCGAAGTATACCGCGGCGGCCGCCGGGGAGTCGAAACTGGAGAAGCCGCGAAGCCGGAAGCCGCGGCAATGACTCTTCACACCGTCGAGTCTGCGGTGGCGGCTTTTTACCACAATCCGATGTCGAAGAGGTGTACAATCCGCGTGACAACACGGCTTGACCGACGGTGGGAGGGTGCGCCATGAGGATCGACTCGCCGAAGACCCGACTGAAACGCGACCTGCGCAGGCTGTTCCGCAACATGGACTTCACATGTCGCCGCAATGACGAACGCTTTGCCGAAATCTACCTCCAACTCGGCTGGGCTTGGGAGTTCCTCGCCCTTCAATGCCGGCACTGGGACGGTTTCCGGAGAACACGAGAGGGACACGATGCATGCCGGATCTGCGGAAAGATCAAGGGGACCGACGACGGCTGGTTTCTATTTCCGTCGAAAGGACCGGTCACGCTCGGCCAAAAAAGGTTCCCGCACAAGCGGCGCGATTGCCCCGACAAGAAGGCCGCGATGATCGACGCCGGCACCATTCGTTTCCATGGCGCGAAGCTCAGCGTCGAAGTGCATGACGGCTACAAGACGAACTGGCCCGGGAGCAAACACGCGATGAATATCGCCGCCGACAGGATCGTGCGGGTTATTGAGGGCGACGTGGAATGCTGGCTGGACTCGCACCTCGTCCACGTCAAGTGGAAAAGGCCGGACGGCAGACGCCGGAAGCCGGTCTACGGCGGCTTCCCCTGGGAACTGCCAAAGAAGCTGCTCAGGAAGTTCCCCGTGATCCTGGAGCACGCCGACCGCGGCCGGCTCGTCGGAGTGAACATCCTGATTTCGCCACATCCCCGTCGGAAGAGGTGACGCCGTGTCTTTCATGCGCGGAAAGCACTACATTTGGAGCGACGGGGAGCGCCTCCACGTCTGGGCCGCCGGGGAGTCAAAAGCCGACCTATTACCCCGACAGCAGTTCTTCAATCCGACCCACCACCTGCGCTAACGCTCCGACCGGGAGAGAGTCGATTCGTTCCGCATTTCTCGCGCGCCAGTCGAGGCTCTTTACCTGGTCCGAAAGGACCACACCGGAAACGCCGAGGCCTTCCGGGATCGCGACTTCGAAGGGATAACCCTTCACGTGGCTTGTGATTGGGCACATGATCGCAAGCCCGACCCTGCCGTTATAGGATGCCGGGCTGAGCACCAGAGCGGGCCTCCGGCCGGCCTGTTCGTGTCCGGTCTGCGGGTTGAAGTTGATCCAGATCAGATCGCCGCGGTCAGGCACGTATCCGCGTTTCGCTACCATGCCTCGTTCCCCACGGGGGCACCGGTGTCAAGCTCTTGGTGAATGTTTTCGTCCGTTATCCCGGCGAGCAGGGTCTTGAGCGACGGCGTCCTGACCAAGGGCTTGACGACAAGGCTTTCCCCTTTGAGCGAAATATCGACCTCGGAGTTTTCGTCCAGACCCGCGTCGGCCGCGAAAGGCCGCGGTATCCGTACCGCCAGGCTGTTGCCCCATTTTTGAACGCGCGCGTGCATCGGCTCACCTCCACCACGTGTCTACAAAGAAGATACCAGGGCCCGCCCTGATGTCAAGCGTTTTTCGACGATCGCAAAAAGGGCCGCCCGCCTCGGGGAGGCGGGCGGCCGCTGTTCTGGACTGACGGGCGGATCGCTTTCTACTGCGCCTCTTCGGCCTCCTCTTCGATCACGCGCGAGGACGACGGGGGCATCGGCGGGGGGGCGGCGTCGACCACTATGTCGAGCTGGTTGTACTTGCGCACGCCTGTACCCGCCGGGATGAGCCGGCCCATGATGACGTTCTCCTTGAGGCCCCGGAGATAGTCCACGCTCCCCTGGACGGCCGCCTCGGTCAAGACCTTGGTCGTCTCCTGGAACGAAGACGCCGAAATGAAAGACTCGGTCGAGAGCGACGCCTTGGTGATTCCCAAAAGCAGGGACTCGCCGACCGCCGGCCGTCCGCCGCCCTTCAGGATCTTCTCGTTCTCGGCCTCGAAGATCTGCTTCTCGACCTGCTCGTCGATGAGGAACGCGGTGTCTCCCGAGTCCTTGATGCGTATCCGGCGGAGCATCTGCCGCACGATGCACTCGATGTGCTTGTCGTTGATCCGGACACCCTGGAGCCGGTAGACCTCCTGGATTCCGTCCACGAGGTACTTCGCGAGCGCCTTCTCGCCCAACACTCGAAGGATGTCGTGGGGGTTGGCCGCGCCGTCCATGAGGGGCTCCCCGGCCTTGACCCAGTCGCCCGCGTGCACGGCGATGTGCTTGCCCTTGGGGATCAGGTATTTGCGCGCCAGCTCCTCGCGCCGCTTGTTCTCGATGACCGGTGTGACGATGATCTCCCGCTTCCCGCGGCTCTCCTTCCCGAACGCCACCTCCCCGTCAACTTCGGATATGATGGCGTATTCCTTGGGCTTTCGGGCCTCGAACAACTCGACCACGCGCGGGAGGCCGCCGGTGATATCCTTGGTTTTTGTGGTTTCGCGCGGGATCTTGCACATGATGTCGCCCGCGTTGATCTCCCTGCCCTCCTCGACCACGATGATGGCCCCGACGGGGACGAAGTAGCGGGCGTCCTGGTCCGAGTTGGGGAGCTTCCTCGTAGCGCCCCCGGGCTCCTTGATGGACACGCGCGGGCGGGCGTCCTGGTCCTTGGACTCGATGATCACCTTCGACGAAAGCCCGGTGGTCTCGTCGAGCTGCTCGACCATCGTCACGCCCTCGATGATGTCGCCGAACTTGATGACACCGGAGACCTCGGTGAGGATGGGCGCGGCGTAGGGGTCCCACTCGGCGAGCTCGGTGCCGGCGACGGCTTTCTGGCCGTCCTTGACCTTGAGGTTTGCGCCGTAGACCAGGGGATAGCGCTCGCGCTCGCGGCCGTACTGGTCTATGACGACAATCTCGCCGTTGCGGTTCATCACCACGAGCGTTCCGTCCTTCTTGGCCACGGTGTGGACGTTGACAAGCCTCACCGTGCCCTCGTTGCGGTTTTCGACGCTCGACTGCTCGACGCGCCGCGACGCGGTGCCGCCGATGTGGAACGTCCGCATCGTGAGCTGGGTTCCGGGCTCGCCGATCGACTGCGCGGCTATGATCCCGACGGCCTCGCCGACGTTCACCTTGCGCCCGCGCGCCAGGTCGCGCCCGTAGCACTCTATGCAGATCCCGGTCTTGGCGCGGCAGGTGAGCACCGAGCGGATGGTGACCTTTTCTATGCCCGCGTCCTCGATGCGTTTCACGAGGTGCTCGTCTATCTCCTGGTTCGCCTTGACCAGCACCTCCCCTGTGACCGGATCGAGGATGTCGGTGAGCGCGGTGCGCCCCAGGATACGGTCGCCGAGCTGCTCGATGATCTGCCCGCCCTCCACGAGCGGGGTCATCACGATCCCGTCGAGCGTGCCGCAGTCCTGCTCGGTGATGATGGTGTCCTGCGCCACGTCCACGAGGCGGCGCGTGAGGTAGCCCGAATTGGCCGTCTTGAGCGCCGTGTCGGCAAGACCCTTGCGCGCGCCGTGGGTCGAAATGAAGTACTGCAGGACCGACAGCCCGTCGCGGAAGTTCGCGACGATGGGGGTTTCGATGATCTCGCCCGAGGGCTTGGCCATGAGCCCGCGCATCCCGGCGAGCTGGCGCATCTGGGCCGCGCTGCCCCGGGCACCCGAGTCCACCATCATGTAGATCGGGTTGAAGGACGCCTGCCTGCGCCCCTTGGGTTTTTCCCCGCCGGCGGCGCCGGGCTCGAACGACAGCTCGTTCATCATGATCTTGGCGACATCATCGGTCGCCTTTGCCCAGATGTCGATGATGATGTTGTGCCGCTCGCCGTCGGTGAGCAGCCCTTCGGAGTACTGGTTGTTGATCTCCTGGACCTGCTTCATCGCGTCATCGACAATCTCGGTTTTTTTCGCGGGGACCTTCATGTCGTCGATGCAGATCGATATGCCGGCGCGCGTGGCGTACGTGTAGCCCAGGGTACGGATCCGGTCCGCGAGCACCACGGTCTCCTTCTCGCCGCCGGTGCGGTAGCAGAGGTCTATCAGGTTTGCAAGGGCCTTCTTGTCCATCACCCGGTTCACGTGCTCGAACTCGATCTGGGGGGGGACGACCTCCGACAGGATCACGCGGCCCGGCGTGGTCGTCACCATCCGGCCGTTCATGCGCACCTTGGCCTCGGCGTGCAGGTCGATCTCCCCGGCGTCGAGCGCCATGCGGACTTCCTCGGTGCTTGCAAAGACCTTGCCCTCGCCCTTCGAGCCGGGGCGCTCACGCGTTAGGTAGTACACGCCCAGAACGATGTCCTGCGTCGGCAGGATGATGGGTTTGCCGAACGCCGGCGAGAGGATGTTGTTGGTCGACATCATGAGCACGCGGGCCTCGATCTGCGCCTCGACCGAGAGCGGCACGTGCACCGCCATCTGGTCGCCGTCGAAGTCGGCGTTGTACGCCGTGCAGACCAGGGGGTGGAGCTGGATCGCCTTCCCCTCGATGAGCAGCGGCTCGAACGCCTGCACGCCCAGCCTGTGAAGGGTCGGAGCGCGGTTTAGGAGGACCGGGTGCTCCCTGATGACCTCTTCGAGCACGTCCCAAACCTCGGCGCGTTCCTTCTCGACCATCTTCTTGGCGCTTTTGATCGTGGTCACGAAGCCCTTCTCGAGCAGTTTGTGAAAGATGAACGGCTTGAAGAGCTCGATGGCCATTTTCTTGGGGAGCCCGCACTGGTGGAGCTTTAGCTCCGGCCCGATGACGATGACCGAGCGCCCCGAATAGTCGACGCGCTTTCCGAGCAGGTTCTGGCGGAAACGCCCCTGCTTGCCCTTGATCATGTCCGAAAGCGATTTAAGCGGCCGCTTGTTGGGGCCGACAATGACTTTCCCGCGCCGGCCGTTGTCGAACAGGGCGTCGACCGCCTCCTGGAGCATCCTCTTCTCGTTCCGGATGATGATCTCGGGGGCGTTGAGCTCGAAAAGCCTCTTTAGGCGGTTGTTGCGGTTGATGACCCGGCGGTACAGGTCGTTGAGATCCGACGTCGCGAACCGGCCGCCGTCCAGCGGCACCAGGGGCCGCAGATCCGGGGGGATGACCGGCACGACCTCGAGGATCATCCATTCGGGCCTGTTTCCCGACTCCCGGAACGCGTCGAATACCTTGAGGCGCTTTGCGATCTTCTTCCGCTTGGCGTCGCTTAGGGTCCCCGCCATCTGGCCGCGCAGCGTGGCGCACTCTTTCTCGACGTCAATCGCCTGGAGGATCGACCGGATCGTCTCGGCCCCCATCCCGGCCTTGAACGAGTCGGCGCCGTACTTGGCGCGGGATTCCTGGAACTTCTCCTCGGAGAGCACGTCCCACTTCTGGAGCGGCGTGTTCCCCGGATCCACGACTATGTATGCCTCGCAGTACAGGACCTTTTCGAGGTCCTTGAGGGTGATGTCAAGGATTGCCCCGATGCGCGACGGCAGGCTCTTGAGAAACCAGATGTGGGCGACCGGTGTGGCGAGGTTGATGTGGCCCAGCCGCTCGCGCCTCACCTTGCTCCTGATGACCTCGACGCCGCACTTCTCACAGACGATCCCGCGGTGCTTCATGCGCTTGTACTTGCCGCAGTTGCACTCGTAGTCCTTGACGGGGCCGAAGATCTTGGCGCAGAACAGCCCATCGCGCTCGGGCTTGAACGTCCGGTAGTTGATCGTCTCGGGTTTCTTGACTTCGCCGTGCGACCACTCCCGGATCTTGTTCGGCGACGCGAGCGAGATCTTGATGGCCGAAAAACTCAACGGGTCCTTGGGCTTTTCAAAGAACTGGAAGATGTCCTTCAAGGCTGTTCTCCTTTCAATCCGCGTCGCCTTCGACGAGCTGCATGTCGAGCGCCAGGCTCTGCAACTCCTTGATGAGCACGTTGAACGACTCGGGCAGGCCCGACTCCAGAGCGTGCGAGGTTTCGCCCTTGACGATCGACTCGTATATCCGTGTCCGGCCGACGACGTCGTCGGACTTGACGGTGAGGAACTCCTGCAGGCTGTAGGCGGCGCCGTAGGCCTCCATCGCCCAGACCTCCATCTCGCCCAGGCGCTGGCCGCCGAACTGTGCCTTGCCTCCCAGAGGCTGCTGCGTGACGAGCGAGTACGGGCCGATCGAGCGGGCGTGGATCTTGTCGTCCACCAGGTGATGAAGCTTCATCATGTACATCGTGCCGACGGTCACGTCCTTGTCGAACGGCTCGCCGGAACGTCCGTCAAAGAGCACGGTCTGGCCGGACTGCGAAAGCCCCGCCTGATCGAGAAGCGCCTTGATCTCGTCCTCGCGCGAACCGTCGAACACCGGCGACGTGAGATATGCGCCCGGGCGCTGGCGGCGGGCCCATTCGATGAGGTGCGGGTCCGACAGATCGTCCACGAGCTTCTGGAGATTCTTCGTGTTGTACACCCTCTTGAGCTCCCTGCGCAGCGCGTCGACCGTCGCGTGCGCGTCGACGAGTTCGGCGATCTTGCGCCCGAGTCCATGGGCCGCCCAGCCGAGGTGCGTCTCTAGGATCTGACCCACGTTCATTCGCGAAGGCACGCCCAGCGGGTTGAGCACTATGTCGACCGGGGTCCCGTCCGGCATGTACGGCATGTCCTCCTCGGGGAGGATGCGGGAGATGACGCCTTTGTTCCCGTGGCGGCCTGCCATTTTGTCGCCCACCTGGATCTTCCGCTTGCTCGCCACGTAGATCTTGACCATCTTGATGACGCCCGGGGGAAGTTCGTCGCCCCTCTTCAAGCGCCCGATCTTGTCCTCGAACACCATCTTGATGAGGCTCACCTGTTCCTGCGCCCCCTCCATGAGCCTCTGGACCCTCTCCTGAATTTCCCCGTCGTCCAGCGTTATCTCGCCCCAGTACTTCTCGGGGATCTCCTGAAGCATCTCGGCGTCCAGCTTCTTGCCCTTGGCCAGAAGCGTCCTGCCCCTGTCGTCCACAAGCTTGGCGGAGGCGTTCCTGCCGCCCAGAAGCCGGGCCGCGCGCTCGCGGGCGCTCTTCATGATGATGGCGATCTCGTCGTTCTGGTCCTTGAGCAGGCGGGCCTCCTCGATGTCCTCGATGTCCTTGGCCCGCTCGTCCTTTTCGATCCCGCGGCGCGAAAAGACCCTCGCGCCGATGACGGTCCCCGAAACCCCGGGCGGCACGCGGAGCGACGTGTCGCGGACGTCGCCCGCCTTCTCCCCGAAGATGGCACGGAGGAGCTTCTCCTCGGGCGAGAGCTGCGTTTCGCCCTTGGGGGTGATCTTCCCGACAAGTATGTCGCCCTGCTTGACCTCGGCGCCGATCCGGATGATGCCCGAATCGTCGAGATCCTTGAGCGCCTCCTCGCCGACATTGGGAATGTCGCGCGTGATCTCCTCCTTCCCGAGCTTCGTGTCGCGCGACACGCACTCGAACTCCTCGATGTGGATGGACGTAAAGACGTCCTCCCTGACCAGACGCTCGGAAAGCAGGATCGAGTCCTCGAAGTTGTACCCGCCCCACGGCATGAACGCGACCATCACGTTGCGGCCCAGGGCAAGCTCGCCCATGTCGGTGGCCGGACCATCGGCGATGACCTCGCCCTTTTCGACCTTTTCGCCCCCCCGCACGATGGGTTTCTGCGTGACGCAGGTGTTCTGGTTGGTCTTCTGGTGCTTGATCAGGTTGTAGATGTCCACCTCGCTGTGCCCCGCCTCGCCGTCGCCCTCGGCGCGGACGACGATGCGGGTGGAGTCGACCGACTCGACCACGCCCGCGCGGCGCGCGCGGACGCACACCCCCGAGTCGCGCGCCACAATCGCCTCGACGTCGGTCCCGAGGATGGGCGCCTCGGTCTTGAGCAGGGGTACGGCCTGGCGCTGCATGTTCGATCCCATGAGCGCGCGGTTGGCGTCGTCGTTTTCCAGAAACGGGACGAGTGCGGCCGCCACGCTCACGAGCTGGTTCGGCGAGACGTCCATGAGCGTCACCTCTTCGGCACGCACCATGGCGAACTCGCCCTGCCTGCGCGCGGCCACGTACTCCTCGACAAACCGGCCGTTCTTGTCGATCGGGACGGTCGCCTGCGCGATGATGTGATTCTCTTCCTGGAGCGCCGAAAAGTAGACGACGTTGTCGCTAACGCGGCTGTCCTTGACCACGCGGTACGGCGTCTCGACGAACCCGTAGTCGTTGACGCGGGCATAGGTCGAGAGGCTGGCTATGAGCCCGATGTTCGGACCCTCGGGCGTCTCGATGGGGCAGATGCGGCCGTAGTGCGTCGGGTGCACGTCGCGGACCTCGAACCCCGCGCGCTCGCGCGTGAGGCCGCCGGGGCCGAGCGCCGAGAGGCGGCGCTTGTGAGTGACCTCCGAGAGCGGGTTCGTCTGATCCATGAACTGCGAGAGCTGGCTCGACCCGAAGAACTCCTTGACGACCGCCATCACCGGCTTGGAGTTCACGAGGTCGTGCGGCATGAGCGTATCGATCTCCTGGAGCGTCATCTTCTCCTTGATGACCCGCTCCATCCGGACGAGGCCGACGCGATACTGGTTTTCGAGGAGTTCGCCCACCGACCGGATGCGCCGGTTGCCGAGGTGGTCGATGTCGTCCACCGACCCCTTGCCGTCCTTGAGGTCAATCAGGTGACGGACGACCTCGAGAATGTCCTTCTTGGTGAGCACCGTGTTTTCGAGGGGCTCGTCGAACTTGAACTTGTAGTTGAGCTTTAAGCGCCCGACCTTCGAGAGGTCATAGCGCTCGGGGTTGAAGAACAGGTTGTAGAAGAGGTTGGTCGCCGATTCGAGCGTCGGCGGGTCGCCCGGGCGCAACCTGCGGTGGATCTCGAGGATGGCGTCCTCGGGCGAGGCGATCCGGTCGATGAGCAGAGTGTTGCGGAGGTAGGGGCCCACGTTGAGGTTGTCGATGAAGAGGACCCGGAAGTTCTCGACGCCGTGCTCGCGGAGCTTCTCGAGCCTGGCCGCCGAGAGCGGCTCGTTGCACTCGACGAGGACCTCGCCGGTCTTCTCGTCCACGACGTCCTCCGCGATGACCTTCCCCTCGAGGTCCTTCTCGTCGATCGGGAGAGTCTTGATCTTCGCCGACTCGAGCTTCTTGATCACGGCCGGCGTGAACTTGCGGTTCTTCTTGATGAAGACGTCCTTGCTCTCGGGGTCGCGGATGTCCGTCGTCGCGCGCTGGCCGAGCAGGAGGTCGAGCTCGAGGCTCTTGGCGTACTTTTTCTTCCCCTCGATGAAGACCGTTTCCTTCTTGTAGTAGTAGTCGAGGAGCTGCTGGGTGGTGTAGCCGAGGGCCCGGAGCAGCACCGTCACCGGGATCTTCCGGCGCCGGTCGATCCGGACGTAGATGAGGTCCTTGTGGTCGAACTCGAAATCCAGCCAGGAACCGCGGTACGGTATCAAGCGCGCCGAGCAGAGCACCTTCCCCGAAACGTGAGTCTTGCCCTTGTCGTGCTCGAGGAACACCCCCGGCGAGCGGTGGAGCTGGCTGACGACGACGCGCTCGGTGCCGTTGATGAGGAACGTGCCGTTCTCGGTCATCAACGGCATCTCACCGAAGTAGACCTCCTGCTCCTTCACATCGCGGATCGTCTTGTTGCCGGTGACGGGGTCCTTGTCCCAGACCACCAGGCGGATGACCACGCGCATCGGGGCGGCGTACGTCATGCCGCGCTGCTTGCACTCGTCAATGTCGTACTTGGGCCGGTCGAACTGGTAGCTCACGAACTGGAGCTCGGACGTCTCATTGAAGTCCTTGATCGGGAAGACGCTGTTGAACACGGCCTGGAGGCCGACCGGCTCGCGCCTGGTCAGCTCGACGTCGGACTGGAGGAACCGGTCGAACGACGCCCGCTGGATCTCGATGAGGTAGGGGATGTCGACGATCTGGGGGATCCGCGAGTAGCTCCTGCGGGGCCTGAAGATGTTCTTGAGCGTGGCTGCCATTACTGCTCCTTGTCAACGGGGGAAGGTGCGCCGCGGCCGCACGGCCGCGGCGCACCGCAACAGCAAACCGACACGAACGCCCGCGCTATTTCAGCTCGACCTTGGCGCCGGCATCCTCGAGCTTTTTCTTCATGGCCTCGGCCTCGGCCTTCGGCACGCCTTCCTTAACGGGCTTCGGCGCGCCGTCCACGAGGTCCTTGGCCTCCTTGAGGCCCAGGCTCGTGAGCTCGCGGACGACCTTGATGACCTTGATCTTCTCGGCGCCGGCCGCCGCGAGGACCACCGTGAACTCGGTCTTCTCCTCGACCGCCGCGGCCGGGGCCGCGCCGCCCGCGGGCATCGCCATCGCGGCCACCGGCGCCGCCGCCGAGACGCCCCACTTGGCCTCGAGCTCCTTTACGAGGTTCGAAAGGTCAAGCACGTTCATGTTGCTCAAGAAATCGATCACCTGTTCCTTTGAAACTTCCGCCATTGTCGTTCTCCTTGTCCTTGGCTATTGAAACCTGGTCAATGTTCACGCCGCCTTCGCCTTTTCGGCTTCGTACGCCTTGAGCACCCCCAGCATGTCCCGCTGGGCGGCCGTCATGACGTAGAGCAGGTTACGCTGCGGCGTCTGCCAGAGCGACAGCATCCTTGCCCGAACTTCGTTCTTCGAAGGGAGGGCCGCAAGGCCCTTCACGTCCTCGGTGTTGAGCAGCCTGCCGCGGGGGAGCGCCCCGGCCTTGACCTTGAGCTTCTCGTTGGTCCTGGCAAACGCCACCGCTACCCGGGCCGGCTGCGTCGGGTCGCCGAGCCCCATCGCAAGCGCCATCGTGTCCTTGATCTCGCCCCCGATGGCCTCGAACGGGGTTCCCTTGAGGGCCAGCCGCGCCAGAGTGTTCTTCACAACGCGGTACTCGACCGCGTTCTTCCGGAACTCCCGGCGCAGCCCGGTCACCTCCTCCACCGTCAGGCCCTTGTAGTTGAGGACCACGATGGACTGGGCCTTTTCGAACTTGGATCGGAGCTGTTCGATCGTTGCCGCCTTTGTCGCCTTGTCCACGTCCGTTCACCTCTCTTTCCGCTGGAGAATGGGTGCCAGATCGAACCGTGAGACAGGACCACGTGGCGGAACACTCGAACAGGATCACCCACATGCCTTCCCGTCTCGGCGGGCCCCGCACTCGGCGGGATTACCGCCCTGCTTCGCCGTCCGGCCGGGCAAACCGCTCCAACCAACCGCCCGACCGGCTTCGCAGGGCGACCCGCTGTCTCAGACAGCCGCTTTCGCGATGCTCGACAACAGGGGGGCCAGGTCCAGCCGAACCCCGGGCCCCATCGTCGAGCTGACAGCCACGCTTCGCACGTATTGGCCCTTGACGCTCGCGGGACGGACCTTCATGATGAACTCCATGATGGCCAGCACGTTCTCCTTGAGCTTCTCGGGCGCAAACGACGCCTTGCCGACCGGCACGTGCACTATGCCGGCCTTCTCGACCCTGAACTCCACCTTCCCGGCCTTGGTCTCCCGCACGGCGCGCGCGATGTCCATCGTCACGGTGCCGACCTTGGGGTTGGGCATAAGCCCGCGCGTGCCGAGAATCTTCCCGAGCCTGCCGACGTCCTTCATCATGTCGGGGGTGGCGATGGCCTTGTCGAAGTCGAGCCACCCCTCCTGGATCTTCTTGACGAGGTCGTCCGAACCGACGTAGTCCGCGCCGGCGTCGAGCGCCTCCTTCTCCTTGTCGCCCTTGGCGAACACCAGCACCCGGACCTTCTTCCCGATCCCGTGCGGCAGGACGACCGCGCCGCGGATCATCTGGTCGGCGTGCTTGGGGTCGACGCCGAGCCGCACGGCCATGTCAACGGTCTCGTCGAACTTGGAAAACACGGCCGACTTGACCAGCGACACCGCCTCGTCGAGCTCGTACTTCCTTCCCTGTGCGACCTTTTCCCTGGACGTGCCGTATTTCTTCCCGTGACGACGCATAGAATGAGACCTCCTTATTTGACCTCGACACCCATGCTCCGCGCCGTGCCCTCGATGATCCGCGCCGCCGCGTCGAGGTCGGTGCAGTTGAGGTCCTGAAGCTTGAGCTTCGCGATCTCCTCGACCTGCTGCCGCGTCACCTTGCCGACCTTTTCCTTGCCCGGATTGTGCGCGCCGGTGCCGGGTTTCTTCTGCGTGCCGAGGCCGGCGGCCTTCTTGAGCAGGATGGCCGCGGGGGGCGTCTTGGTGACGAACGTGAACGACCGATCCGCGTAGATGGTGATGACTACGGGGATGGTCATCCCCTCTTCCTTCTGGGTCTTGGCGTTGAACTGCTTGCAGAACTCCATGATGTTGACGCCGTGCTGACCCAGGGCCGGTCCCACCGGGGGCGAGGGGTTGGCCTTGCCGGCCGGGATCTGGAGCTTTACCATCGCCTGGACTTTCTTCGCCATTTTCTCTCTCCGTTCCGGCAACCGGGCGGACTCCGCTCCGCTCCGGCCGCCCCTACATCATCATCATGTTTTTTCGACCTGCATGAAATCGAGCTCCACGGGCGTGGCGCGGCCGAAGATGCTCACCAGCACGCGCACCTTGCCCTTCTCCTCGTTAACGTCGTCCACGACCCCGTTGAAGTTCGCGAACGGGCCGTCGATGACCCTCACGTTCTCGTTCTCCTCGAAGTGTATCTTGGGTTTGGTCTTGGCCGCCCCCTCGACGATCTGTTTGGCGACGCGGGCCACCTCCTCCTCGGTAATGGACGGCGGGTTGATCGCCCCGCCGACGAATTCGGTCACCTTGGGGGTGTACCGAACGAGGTGCCACGTGCGTTCGTTCATCTCCATCTTGACCAGGATGTAGCCGGGAAAGAACTTGCGTTTGGATGTCCTCTTTTCCCCCTTGACGAGCTCAACGACATTTTCAGTGGGCACGAGGACCTCGCCGAACTGGTCGTCCAGACCCTCGTTCCTGATCCGCTCCTCGAGGCTCTTCTTCACCCGGTTTTCAAACCCCGAGTAGGTGTGCACCACGTACCACTTCTGGGCCATGCAGACCTCCGCTGCCTCACTGATAGATCAGGTCGGTGAGCAGCTTCCACGCGAAGTCGAAAATCCCCAACACCACCGACATGATGAACACGGTGACGATCACGATGATTGTCGCCGCAAACGTCTCCTGCCTCTCGGGCCACGTGACCCTTTTCAGCTCGGCGACTATGTCCAGCGAGACCTCCTGCACCTTGGGCGCCGTGAGGGCATAGTAGACGGTCCCCGCGGTCGCCGCCAGGCCGATGAGGGTGCTGAGGGTGAACTGCGAGCCAATGAGCGCCCGGTCGCCGAAATTCACCCACCCGAAGACGGCGCCGAACATCTTGGCCACCGTCACCCAGAGAAGGAGGCCGAGCACCGCGTACCCGCCGTAGACCCACTTGAGATTCGGATTCATGTCGCCTTCTCGAAAAGACTGGCAGGCCAGGAGGGACTCGAACCCCCAACATCCGGTTTTGGAGACCGGCGCTCTACCATTAGAGCTACTGGCCTGCGTGTTTACCATCTTACCGGGGGACGCTGCGCTCAACGTCCCCCCCGCCCCCCCCGCTCGCTCCGGCGGCGCATGTCCGCCTTCGCTCGCCTCAACTCTTTGACTCCTTGTGCTTTGTGTGCGCCCTGCACCGGGGGCAGAACTTCTTGAGCTCGTACTTGTCCTGATGGCCCTTTTTGTTGCGCGTCGTCTGGTAGTTCCTGCTCTTGCAGGTGGTGCACTCCAGCGTCACGATGTTTCTCATGAGACCGCTCCTTTGCCCCTACTCTATTATCTCCGAGATGACGCCCGCACCGACCGTCCGGCCGCCCTCGCGGATCGCAAACCTAAGCTCCTTCTCCATCGCCACCGGCGTTATCAGCTCTATCTCCATCTGCACGTTGTCCCCGGGCATCACCA
>JACRCP010000317.1 GCA_016218965.1 Deltaproteobacteria bacterium
GGGGAAATCGACAACGACCGACGGACAGAGGAATGGGCGATCGAGGGTCGCTCCATGCGCCCTGCGGCGTGATGCCGGGTTGAGCGTGTCATCCCGTGTCAAATCTTCGGCTCCAAATTGGCGAAACTGGAGTCTGAGACGAGCTTCTCGCCTTTCTCAAGAAACACAACCTGCCGTATGACGAAAAGTACTTGTAAGGATTCTGTCGCCCCGTTCGGGGCTGGAGGCTTTTGCTGTTCCCCGGGGGTTCCGCCCTTCGCGACGCTCAGGGCGTCACCCCCGGCCATTGACTTCGGCCCTTCGGGCCGTGAGATGCCCGGCGTTCACGGATGCCGGGATACGGCCCACAAGAGAAACACGCCCCGCGTCCCGGCCCGGTAGCATTACAGTGAGGGGCCAAAAAGCGCAGTGCCCCCCCCGGCCTGTGGTAGCCGGAAACGGCGAAGCCGGTCGGGGGGGGGTGTTTGTTTCTTGCGACTCAATCGTTGTCCCGCCGCGCCCCTCGTGGGCGCGGTGCCTGGGGATAATGTGCCGCACCTCCAACCTCTGGCCCGTCGTCACTTCGTTCGAGAACCTGTACCACGCCGCATATCAGGTGCTACGGGGCAAGCGCGGTCAGGTCTGCGCCGGCGAGTTCTTCCGTGGGTTGGAGAAGAACCTGCTCGACCTTCACGCATGGTTTCGCCGGAGCGTGCCGCGCATTTGACATCGGTTCCCGTGTGCCACAGAATGACGGAGTGGGACGGCTGGCGGGAATTGCACCGAGGACACAGGAGGGCCTTCCCCATGCGTGGTATGGCAGCCAGAAAGAAGATTGACAGTCTCGCCAGGGAACTGGACTTCAGGGATGTCAACGAGCTGGTGAGGGATTCTCTTGTGAACGAGATCTCGTTCCGGCTCGCCAAGTTCTCTGGCGAGATCGCGCGACTCGAGAAGAAGTACGGGAAAAAACTTGCCGGGTTCAAAAGGGAATACGGGTCGGGTAAGGAAGACTTCGAAAGATACGACGATCTTATGGCGTGGGAGTTCGCCCAGCAAGGGAAGAGTCACTGGGAGAAAAGGCTGGGGGAACTGAAACGTGTTCTTTAAGACGATTGAGCGGAACTCCGACATCATAAAGGGCTACCGGGTGTCGGAGCACACGGTGTACGGTTCCGCGCGTTCTCTGGTGGCCACGTTGGATCTTGCCGACGGATCATCGCTGCGTGTGAAGGACTACCTGTTTCTTGACGGCTCCAGGAAGTACTCCTATCACTGGCAGGACAACCGCGGCAGATTGGTTTGTCGATGGGACAACTCTTCGCACCACAGTGAGATCGCCACACACCCGCACCACAAACACGTTCCGGATTCTGTCGTGACCGCGTCGGGCGAGCGAGACCTTGACGAAGTTCTGGCGGTCATCCGACGGCTTGTCGAAAAGGTTTGACCCGAGTTCCCGGTATGAGCAAAAAACGCGGAAAAAACCCGCCGCCCCAAGGCGAAAAGAAGGCCCCCGAGCGGCACGTCAAGGTGGCGTGCCGGAACCCGACGGCGTACAAGGACTACGTCCTTGAGGACAAGTTCGAGGCCGGGATGGTGCTCTCAGGGAGCGAGGTCAAGTCGCTCCGGGACGGCGGCGCGTCGCTCAAGGAGGCCTACGTCACGGTGGACCGCGGCGAGGCGTGGCTGGTCAACGCCAACATCGCGCCATACAAGAGCGCCTCGGTGTTCAACCACGAGCCCAAGCGCCGACGCAAACTCCTGCTCCACAAGAGGCAGATCCTCCGCCTGCACGGCCGGCTCACGCAGGAAGGGATGACCATCGTCCCCCTGCAGATATACTTCCTGAACGGCAAGGCCAAGCTCGAGCTCGCCGTCGGCAAGGGGCGCAGGCAGTACGACCGCCGGGAACAGATTCGAAAGAAAGAGGAACGCCGAGAGATAGAAAAGGTCATGAAGGCGAAGACCAGGTACAGGGGGGAGTGATTCGGCGGGAGGACCTCCATGAAGTTGTCGAACTGCTCGTTGGCTGCTTCTGTCGTTGTGTTGTCGTCCTCGTCTGCCTTCGCCAGCGACGTGCGGCTGATGTTTTTCCGCGGTGGCGACGCGAAGGCGGTCGTGCGGAACATCGATTTTTCCAAAGGGGCGTCCGATCGTGAAAGGGTTGCCGCCATCCTGCGGGCGCTGGTCGCAGGTCCGAACTCCGAAGAGGCGTCCTCGGGTTTCCGAAGCGCATTTCCCGCCGGGACGGGAGTGGACCGCGTGGAGGTGTCGGGAAACAGGGCGGCCATCACCTTCGGCATGGACAATCCGCCGCCCCCGGCCGATGCGGCGCGGTGGGACGAGATCCAGGCGCAGGTGATCAACACACTGAGCTCCTCCGACCCGGATTTGCGCGACTTTCATTTCAACCTCCATACCCGTGGCCGCGTCGTGCCGCTGCGCGACTTCCTGAAGATCGATCGACCGGCTTTCCCGCGGGAAGGCGTGGCCCGATTCATCCGTCCGGACTCGGCCCCGACGGGCACGTTGTCCGGCAAACGGATCGCAATCAGCCCCGGGCACGGTTGGTACTTCAACACATCGCTGGGCTGGACCACCCAGCGCGGCGACACGAACGGGCTCATCGAGGACTTCCTCACGGCCGACATCTGTCTGCACTGGCTCGTCCCGTATCTCGAAAAGGCCGGGGCGCACGTCATCGTCGCGCGCGAGCGGGACCTCAACACGCGCGAGGCCATCGCCGACAACAGCGGCGCCGGGTATGCCGAGACGGGGACGTGGAGCGACGGGAGCAGCGCCGGGGGTTTCAAGGACGACTACCGCGTGTCGCAGACGTCGCCCTCCGGCGGGTCCGAGGCCGTATGGACGATAGCCCTCCCTGAACCCGGGACGTACAGGGTTTCGCTCTGGTACCTGGCGGGCTCGAACCGCGTTGCCGGCGCGCGTTTCTCCGTCGTGCACGGCGGAGGCGAGGAGGCGTTCACAGTCAACCAGCGGATCGACGGCGCCACCTGGGCGTATCTTGACCCGTTTTTCTTCGGAGACACGGCGGTCGTCAAGCTCTCGAACCTGTCGGCGGAGACGGGCTACGTCGTCGCCGATGCGGTGCGATTTGGCGGCGGGAAGGGTTCCATCAACCGAGGCGGAGGCGTGTCGGGAAAACCCCGCTGGCAGGAAGCGGCGCGGTATTTCACGCAGTTTGCAGGCGCGCCCGCGTCGGTCTACGAGGGGAACGGCTCCGGCGCGGCCGACAACAGCAACGACGTCGTTTCGCGCCCGCTGTTTGCCAACTGGGCCGGGGCCGACCTGTTCCTCTCGGTGCACACCAACGCCTTTGACGGGACGGCGACGGGCACCGAGACGTTCATCTACAACGGCGGCGCCACACCCGGGAGCGACACGCTCCGACGCCTTGTCAACTCGCAGATTGTGGGCGACATCCGGGGCGAGTGGGACCCGGACTGGATCAATCGGGGCGAGAAGTCGGCGAATTTCGGCGAGGTCCGTGAGATCCAGGGCATGCCCGCGGCGCTCACGGAGCTCGCATTTCACGACGGCACGGACGGCGTTCCCGACAACGAGTATCTCCACAACGCGAAGTTCAAGCGCCTTCTCGGCCGTGCGATGTACCGCGCCATCGCGAAGTACATCGATTCGGGCGCGCCGCTCATAACCGAGCCCCCTGAGGCCGTCGCGATCGCAAACAGCGGACCGGGGGCGCTCACGGTCTCGTGGAAGGCCGTTTCGGGGGCGGCGTCGTATCGCGTGTACGTCTCGGCGGACGGGAAGGGCTTCGGCCCGGGCATCGCGGAATCGGGTACGAGCCACGTCCTTTCGAATCTCGCGCCCGGCGCGGCGGTCTTCGCGAAGGTGACGGCGGTGAACGATGGCGGCGAGTCGTTTCCGTCCAAGACCGTCGCGGCCCGCGTCGCGGACGCCCGAGGATGGGTCCCCCTCCTGCTCGTCCATGCGTACGACCGGATCGACTCGCGCGTACAGATTGACGAGAACCCCGGGACGTGGCTCGTGCCGCACGCCGCCGCTGCGGCCGCCGCGGGGTACTTTTTTGACGGTGCCACACACGACGCGTTGGGCGATGCATCGATGCTGGCGCGGTACAAGGCCGTGGACTGGATCGCGGGGAGAGAGTCGACCACGGACGAGACGTTTTCGGCCGCCGAACAGGCGCTGGTCCGCTCGTATCTCGACGGCGACGGCGCAATGTTCGTGACAGGGACTGAGATCGCGTGGGACCTCGGCGCCAAGGGGACCGCCGCCGATCAGGCATTCCTCAGGGACTACCTCAAGGCGGCGTATGCCACCGACGACGCCGGGACGTACTCCGTCGAGCCGGTCCCGGGGGGGATCTTCGAAGGCGTGTCGCCGTTTTCATTCGACGACGGGACGCACGGGACGTACAACGCCCCGTTCCCGGACACGCTCTCGCCGCAGGGATCGCTCCCCGCGCTCCAGTACGCCGGGGGCAAGGGCACCGCCGGTGTCGCGTACTCGGGGACATTCAAACTGGTCTATTTCGGCTTCCCGTTCGAGACGATCTACAACGATGCGTCGGCGGTCGAGGTCATGGGCAGGGTGCTCAAGTTCCTGATCGGCGACGCCCCGCCCGAGCCGGACGGGGGAACGGCGGATGCGGCGGACGGGGGACCGACGATCGACGACGGGGGAGACGCCGGGGCGGACGCGTTCCTCGACGCGGGGTCCGATGTGTCCTTCGACGATGCCCAGGACGGGTCCTATCCGTCCGATGCGTCCGACGCCGGTCCGGACGCCGGCCGCGTGTGCAACGAGGGCGCCTCGCGGTGCGCCGGGACGGACTCGGTCGAAACCTGCATCAACGGCACCTGGCTCGGCGCGGCCGCCTGCGGCGCGGGGACGTTCTGTTCCGGCGGCTCATGCGTCCCCTTGCCGCGCGACGCCGGCGCTGCGGGCGAGAGGGAGGGCACGCCCTCCGAAGCTCCCGAAGGAGGCGAAGGAGGGTGCGGATGCACTACCATCAGGCGGTAGGTGGTTCAAAGCGGTTTTCTTGAGGCTACCCGGGGGGCCATGTATACTTTCCGCGTATGATCACCGGGTTCAACCACAACGTGAAGTACCGCGACCGCGTTTTCCACATCCAGACCGAGGACAGCGGCGAGAAGAACCCTCTCATCTTCACGCACCTGTTCGAGGGCGGCAACATCATCGCGACCAAAAAGATCGACTACGCCAAGATCGCGGGGAAGCCCGATTTCGAGAAGCAGGTCCGCAGGATGATGGAGGACCAGCACAAGGCGATGCTCAAGGCGCTCATGCACGGCGACCTCGACCCGGTCATCGACGCGCACGACGCGGCGCTGGGCGCCGCCGGCGGAGGCGCGCCGGCCGCGGCCGCCGTTTCGGGAGGACCGTTCCCGGCGCGCGAGTCGCAAAAACCGCCCAGCCGCGAGGCCGAGGCCGTGCCCAGAGCGGCGGCCGCTTCAACGGCCGGCCCGGCCAGGCCCGCGGCGCCCGCAAAACCGCCGGTGACGAGGCCGCGAAAGGGCGTGACGCTTTTCGGCGAGAGCATCTTCTCCGAAAAAACGCTCGACGAAGTGATCCTAAAGTACCTCCTGGAGAAGGATGAGCAGAAGAAATAGCCCGGAGCCGAGTTGATCCAGCTCTTCCATGTGTACAAGACGTACGAGCGCGACACTCCCGCGCTCGTGGACGTGAGCGTGACTGTCGAGCGCGGCGAGTTCGTCTTCCTCGCCGGACAGTCCGGCGCCGGGAAGAGCACGCTTCTTAGGCTCCTGTACGCGGCCGAGCAGCCGACCGCGGGCCAGATACTCGTCAACAACGTCAACATCGCCCGCCTCGGATCGGCCGGGGTTTCGGCGATGCGGCGCGAGATCGGCGTGGTTTTCCAGGACTTTCGCCTGATCCCGTGGTACACAATCTACGACAACGTCGCGCTTGCGATCGAGGTTGCGGGCCGGGGGCGTGGCATGATCAGGGGCCGCGTGCTTGCGTGGCTCGAGCATGTGGGCCTTGCGCACAAGTTCCGCGCCTACCCGCGCCAGCTCTCCGGCGGCGAGCAGCAGAGGGTCGCGATCGCGCGCGCGATGGTCATCGACCCCATTCTGGTGCTGGCCGACGAGCCAACCGGCAACCTCGATCCCGAGATAACCATGGATGTGATTGCCCTCTTCCACGAGGTGAACGCGCGCGGCACCACGGTGGTCTTCGCGACGCACGACCGTTCCATCCTCCAGTCGCACCACAAGCGGATCATCACGCTCGCGAAGGGCAGGGTAATGGAGTGACAAGGGTGAGAAGCGGATGAGCGGGACACGCATGGGATATTTCGCGGTCAAGGCGGCGCGCAACTTCTCGCGCAATCTCTTGGTCAACGGGATCTGCGTCGCCACCATCGCCATCGCCGTGTTCATCTTCTCGGCGACGCTCCTCCTGTTTCTCAACGCGTCGGCGGTGGTCGAGCACGCGGCGCGGGGAAACCGGTTGATAGTGTACCTCCGCGACACCGCGCTTCCCGTGGACGTCGAGCGGGTGATGCTTGCTCTCCGGGCCCAAAGCGAGGTGGAGTCGGTCGAGTACACGTCGAAGGACAGGGCGCTGGCGGACTTCAAACGGTCGCTGGGTCCTGCGGCAGGGCTGCTCGAGGGGCTCGAGATGAACCCCCTCCCTGCCTCGGTCGACGTGACGCTCAAACCGTCCGCCGGCGGACTGCGCGCGGTCGAGGCGCTGGCCGGCCGCGTTTCGGCCATGGACGGCGTCGAGTCGGCCAACTACGGGCGCGAGGTGTTCGAAAGGCTCGAACGGTTCATGCGATTCCTGCACAGGCTTGGGATCGGGGTGGCGGTGCTGATGGTGCTCGCGGTCATCTTCATAGTGGCGAATACCATCCGCCTGAACATCTATTCGAGGCGCGAGGAGATCGAGGTGCAGCAGCTCGTCGGCGCCGGAGGCTGGTTCATTCGCGCCCCGTTCCTCATGGAAGGGGCCATGCAGGGCCTGCTGGGCGGGCTGCTCGCCGAAATGCTCCTCCTCGCCGCGTACGCCGTCGTGGCCGGCGCCGGGCGTTCGCTGGTGACGCCGTTCGGCGAGATCCGTTCGCAGTTCCTGTCCCCGGCGGCGCTTGCCGGTTTCGCGGCGGCGAGCACGGTTTTGGGCGGCCTGGGGTCGTGGCTGTCGCTTGGCAAGCACATCAAGAAGTTCATACCGCAATAGAAGGCGAGAGGCACGAGGCATGAGGCATAAGGCGGGAGTGGGAATTGAGGACTGACAATCGCCGCCTGTGTTCGTTGTCGGTGGTGCTCGCGTTGGGCCTTGCGCCTTTCAGTCCGGCGCCTGCCGTTGCGGCGGAGCCGACCGAGGCGGACCGGATGGTCCGTGCGCTCGACGACATAGATGACATGCTCCGGGCCCTTGAGGACGAACTCGTCGTCCGCCAGAAGGAACTTCAAAGGGCGCAGGCGGCGCTGCGCGCGGCGGAGATAGAGCTTGTCCTCGAAACGGAGCGGGCGCTCGCCAAGAAGGCCGAGCTCGAGGGCAACATGAAGGCCCTCTACCGGTTCGGGCAGGCGGGCTACGTTGCGATGGTGTTCACGTCGTTGAGCCTTGTCGACACGCTCAAGCGCGGGGACTATCTTGAAAAGCTCATGGCGTACAACCGCGCCCAGCTCGAGGCGTATGTCCGGAAGGTCGGAGAGCTTGAGCAGCGCCGCGAGGACCTCGAGAAAAGGCGCAAGCGGGCGGTCGAGGACGAGGCGTACGTCCGGTCGAAGATCAGGGCGGCCGTCGAGAAGAGGGCCGAGCGGCTGGCCATCATCGCGCGCGTCCGGAAGGACCCGCAGCTCCAGGCGGTCATGGCGCGCGAGTCGGCGCGCCGGACGCAGAAGTTCGAGGAGGCGCTCGGCGCGGCCGCCGCCTCCGAGGTCGGGACGGGCGCCTTCGCGGCAAAAAAGGGGACACTCCCGTGGCCCGCGAACGGCATCGTCGAGGCCGGGTTCGGCGTCGGTGACGACGAGATATTCGGTGTGAAAAGGCTCCACAAGGGGTGGGACATCCGCGCCCGCTTCCTTTCGGAGGTGCGGGCCATCGCCGACGGGCGGGTCGTCCACGTCGGGTGGATGCGCGGCTACGGCAATGTCCTCGTCCTCGACCACGGCGACGGCTATCTCACGATCAACGCCCACCTCGCGCGCGCCGAAAAGGCCGTCGGCGACGAGGTCAAGGCGGGCGAGGTAGTGGCATACGTGGGCGACACAGCGTCCAACAAGGGGCCGTTCCTGTACTTCGAAATCCGCCGCCGCGGCAAGCCCCTCGACCCCGCCGAGTGGCTCGAACGGAAGTGACCGTCCCGTTCGTTTTCCGTTCGGGTCGGGCGCTCTACGATGCCCACTTCAGTTCCAGCCGCTTGTGGTTCAGCGCACAATCACGCAGGTAGAGGTTGATAAGGTTCTGATAGGGCATGCCGAGCTCGGTGGCCAATGCCTTGAAGTAGGCCACCGTGGCCTTGTCCAGGCGCATGGTGATGGGCTGTTTCAGCGCCTTGGCGTATGGGTTCCTTTCCCCCTTCATCCTTCCAAAATCGTAGTGCGCTCTCATGGCCTCACCTCCTCGTCCAGTAGTCCGTCTCTTCCCTCTTGTCTGCCTTGCGTGCTGAGATGATTCGGATGACAGCATCATTCGCGCGGAAGCAATGGCAGACAATCAACACGCGCAACCGGAAGCTGATGCCTAGCATCAAGAACCGTTTCTCGTCGTCCGAGTGGTCGGGATCGAAGAACCGGATGGCGTTTTCGTCGAGAAACACCGTTTGCGCCTCCTCAAACGACACGCCGTGTTCGCGCCGGTTCTTCCGGTCTTTCGCCTCCTCCCACTCGAAACGCATTTCAATCATACGTACAATGTACGTCTGCCAGCCCTATTGCGCAAGTCATTTCTTGTTTGCCCGAACAGTTATTCAACCCAAAAAAAGGACCCGCCGCGCGCTGTTTCTATTGATGACGACGGTTCGGTGTTCAACACGCATTTCTCTGGAAACGATTTGGTGTATTATTTCCTCAGTCGGAGTCAGAAGGTCGAAACCAGCAACTACTGTACCCAATGCCTTTTTTTCAAAAGTTTTTTCCAAATTGACAAACCGGTTTTGGGCGCAATATAGTGTGCGCCGCAACGTCCTTACCCACAAGGGGCGCCTATGGCCGGAAAAAAGATCCTGATTATTGAAGCGGACAGGAACTTCGCCAGCGACCTCTCCAAGTCGCTCGGCTTCAAGGGGTTCGACACGGCGCTGGCGGACAACGGCAAGGAGGGCCTCGAGGCCGTCCGGAAGGAACGGCCCGACCTGATAGTGCTCTGCGTCGAGCTCCCGATGATGAGCGGCTACTCGGTCTGCAACAAACTCAAGAAGGACGCCGATCTCAAGGACGTCCCCCTGATAATCATGTCGAGCGAGGCCACGCCCGAGACCTTCGAGCAGCACAAGAAGCTCAAGACGCACGCCGAGGACTACCTCATCAAGCCGTTCGAGCCGCAGAAGCTCATCGAGAGCATTGGCCGCCTGCTCAAACTGCCCGCGGGCGGCGAGGCGGCCCCCGGCGGCGGGGAGGATGAGGTCGAGCTCAAGATCGGCGAGGACGCCATCGTCGAGGAGGAGATCCCCATCGATGGGGCCAGGATCGAGGAAGAGATTCCGCTTTCCGAGGAGGACATCGGCCACCTGGCGGCGGAGGCCCACGGAAAGCCGGAGCCGGCGCGCGGCGACCACGGGCACAAGGAGGGGGACGTCTTTCGCGAGGACGATCTCAAGTTCCTCGATAACGCGTTCGACAACATCCTCGAACCCCAGCAGAGGCCGGCGACGGGGTCGCGTCCGGCGCCCAGGCCCGAGCCCAAGGCGGCGCCCAGGCCGCCCGTTCACGAGGAGGAGATCGACCTCTCGGGGCTCGGGGACACGGCCGCGGACGATCTTTCGATAGACGACCAGCTAAAAAGGCTTTCCGCCCCGGAAACGGACGACGAGTCGGCCGCGGACCTCGGGCACGCCCTTGCCGGGAAGCCCGCGCCCAAGTCCGAACCCAAGGCCGCCGCGGCGGACGGCGCAGTCCAGTCCGAGAACCGCGCGCTCAAGGAGCAGGTAGAGTCGCTCAGGAAGGAACTCGCCTCGGTCAAGACGCAACTCGAGGAGGCGGGGCGCAAGTCGCGGCCGCCGTCGGCCAACATCACCGAGGAGATCAACCGCCTGCGCGGCGAGCTCCGGAAGAAGGACGACCTCCTGCGGGAGGAGACCGACAAGGGGCACAAGCAGGGCGACAAGGTCGCCGATCTCATCGCCGAGATCGGCGGCAAGCAGGACGAGATCCACAAGTTGCAGGAGGAGATGGAAGAGAAGTCCCGGGACGCGGACGAGCGGGTCAACACACTGCTCGAGCAGATATCCTCCATGAGCGGCGATCTCGACAAGCTCCGGGCCGACAATGGCGGCCTCGAGTCGAAGCTGAAATCGGCCGAGATGGAGGCGCGAAGCCGTGCCGAGGAGGCCGAGGCCCGGCACAACAAGGATGTCGCGCAGAAAAACCTTCACATCCGCGAGCTCGAAGACAAGATCAACGACCTGCAGGGCAACGTCAACCGGCTTGTGCCGTTCGAGTACGAGGCCGGGCAGCTCCGCGAGGAGGTCGAGTCGCTCTCCGGCCGGATCAAGGAGGCCGAGGAGGCGATCACGTCCAAGGAACAGGAGGTCGGCGACCTGCGCCAGCAGCTCGAGGCGGCAACCGAGTCCGGGCGCAAGAACGAAGAACGATTCATGAAGGCGTACAACAAGATCAAGAACGACGCCAGGGTGCGCGACAAGGCATCCAAGGCCATCGAGATCGCCCTTCAGCTTCTCAGTGAAAAGAAGGGCGATTCGGACGCCGGGTTCTAGTGTCGTCGTTTGACGAAACCGTTCGGGGGTACCTGAAGCCGGTGCTTCAGTTCCTGGACGATCCGGCCATCACAGAGGTGATGATTAACGGGCCGGTGGAGGTGTGGGTCGAGAAGGGCGGCAGGCTCTTCCTCACGCCGGCGGCGTTCACCGAGGAGGGGCTCTCGGCCGCGGCAAAGAACATCGCCCAGTTCGTTGGGCGCGTGCTGTCGAACGAGCGCCCCCGCCTCGACGCGAGGCTCCCGGACGGCTCGCGGATTCATGTCATCTTGCCCCCGGTTTCACGGAAGGGGACGTGCATAGCAATCCGCAAGTTCTTCCCCCGCAATCTCACGATGGACGACCTCATCGGTTTCGGTACGCTTGACGCCGGGATGGCCGAGTTCCTCGAGCGGGCGGTGCGCGGGAAGATCACCTGCATCGTGGCCGGAGGGACCTCGTCCGGCAAGACGACGCTGCTCAACATCCTGGCGCGCGCCATACCCGATCACGAGCGGATCGTCACCATCGAGGACGCCGCCGAACTGCGAATAGACAAGCCGCACGTCGTCCCGCTCGAGACGCGCCCGCCGGACGCCCACGGAAAAGGCGGAATCAACATCCGCGACCTCCTTCACTCGTCGCTTCGCCTGCGCCCGGACCGGATCATCATCGGCGAGGTGCGGGGCCCCGAGGCGTTCGATCTGGTGCAGGCTCTCAACACGGGCCACGGCGGATCGATGTGCACGACGCACGCAAACGCGCCGGTCTCGGCGCTCCGCCGCATCGAATCGCTCTGCCTGATGAGCGAGGTCGATCTCCCCCTCACGGCCGTTCGGGCGCAGGTGGCCTCGGCCATCGACGTCGTCATCTGCTGCGCGCGGTTGCCCGACGGGACGCGCAAGTTGACGCACGTGGCCGAGGTGCTGCCGCTGGACGAAAAGGGTGAGTACCGGACGCGCGACCTCTTCCGTTTCGAGGTCGAGGGCCGGACCCCGGAGGGCGCCATCGGCGGGAGGTTCGTGATGGCCGGGGGTGAACCGGTCTTTGCGGCGCGGATCAAGGCCGCATACCTGACCGACGTGGAAGAACACGAGATCGAGGAGGTCGAGCCGGTCGGCGACGGGGCCGAAGAGCCGGTCGACCTCGGGCCCGAAGAGATCAGCGTGGTGGAGCCCATCGAGCGCGTCGAACGGACCGCGGTGACGAGGAAGACCAGGCCCCCGCACAGGCAGTAGGCATGAAACCGTTCAGGATCCGATCACAAAAAGGGGACGTCGAGTTCGATCTGCCGCCCGGGATCGAGGGTGTGCTCGTCGAACCAAGGGGGCTGCCCGAACCGATCCGCGACCCGGAGGCCGAGGCCGAGGAAGAGGTGAAGGGCTGTCTCGGCTGGCTGCAGAACAGGCTCGAAGGGGCCGAACGCGTCGCCGTCTGCGTCACCGACGTCACGCGCGACTGCCACGAGGCCGAGTTCCTCAAAGTGCTCACGCGCACGCTTTTGCGCCTGAAGTTCGGACCGGATCGCGTCTCGATCGTCGTGGCACAGGGGCTGCACAGGAACATGACGGACGAGGAGAAGGCCGCCCGCTTCGGCGCCAACATCACCTCCATCTACAGGGTGCACGATCACGACGCATACCAGGGGGTCGTGTCGCTCGGGACCGTCGCCGGCGGGTTCTCGATTCAGGTCAACAAGGTGCTTGCGAAGTGCGACGCCGTCCTCTCGACCGGCCTGGTGGAGCTTCACCAGTACGCCGGGTACAGCGGGGGGACCAAGACGGTCGGGATCGGCTGCGCGGGGGCGGCCACCATCGCGTACACGCACTCGCCCAAGCTGATCCTCGACCCCAGGGTCCTCGTCGGGAAGGTCGAGGACAATCCGTTCAGGCGGTGCGTCGACGAGGTGGCCTCGCGCGCAAAGAACATTTTCGCCCTAAACGAGATCCGGGGCCCCGACGGAAAGACGTACGGCGTGGCGGCCGGCGATCCGGCCGAGGTCCTCCGGAGGCTCGTGGCCTTCGCGCGCACCCGTTTTTCGGCGCGATGCGGGCGCACGTTTGACGCGGCCGTCGTCGGCGTGCCGTTCCCGAAGGGCGCCAACCTCTACCAGGCCTCGCGCGCAGCGACGTACGTGGCCCTTTCGGGGTCGGGCGTCCTCAACCCCGGGGCGCCCATCATCATCCACGCGCCGTGCGGCGAGGGGGCGGGCCTCGGCACGGGGGAACTCGCCTTCTACCGCCTGCTTGCAAGCGCGTCGTCGGCCGCGGACCTGCTTGAGAAATCCAAGACGCCCGAGTGGCGCGGCGGGGAACAGCGCGCGCTAATAATCGCCCACGCCCTCGCCCGACACCCCATCATCGTGGCCGGGACCGAGAACACCGCGCTCGTCGAGGAGTGCAAGATGACCCCGGCCGCCGACGTGGGAGCGGCGATCCGCATAGCGCAGAAGAAGTACGGCGCAATCAGGTCCGTGGTGGTCGTCCCCGACCCGTTCACCATGCTCCCGACGGTGTAGGATTGACTGGCGGGCCCGCCATGGCGTCGATCGGGCGCATCCTTGCGCTCTCGATTCTCCTTGTCACGCTCATCCCTTTCCTGCCGCTTGGGTACCTCATCTGGACGGGATACCGAAGCGAGATCGCGGGCCTCGAAGGCGAGATCCAGGCGGCCAATCGTCAGGTTGCCCGGCTCGCAGCCAACTACCTCGAGAGCGTCTTGAGCGACATCCGCGAAAAGGCGCTGCGGGCGGCCGCCGGCAGCGGAAAAGACGGAGGCCTTCCCGATGGCCCCCCGGTCGTGAACTGGGAGGTCGTGGATGCCGCCTGCTCGATTGTGGCGTCAGGGGTCGCCCAAGGGAGGGTGGGGGACAAGTGCGGGTATGAAGCGTTTGCCGAATCCCTTGTCGACGGGGACATGCGGGTTTCGCGCGTGGGGAACTGGATCGCGGGCCATCCGCCGACGGTGCTCCTTGGGGTCGCAGGCGCCGGCGGTTCGAGGCAAATCGTGGGGGTGCTCAAGCCCGAAGTCCTGCACGAGCGCATGACCGCCCTTTCGACGGAAGGTCTGGACCGGCACGTCTACGCGGTCGACGAGGGGGGCCGGCTGATATTTTACTCCGACATGGGGCTGTCGGCGAAGGGTCGGGATCTCCGGGACAACCCGCCAATCCGGCATTTCGCAAGCGGACTTCGGGGGCCGCTCCGGTTCACGAGCGTCGTTTCGGGGAAGGAACGGCTCGGGTTCGTCGAGCGGGTGTCCAACACCGGCTGGGGGGTCATCGTGAGCGCCGATGTGGGACCCCGGCTCCTGGGTGTGCGGGGGCGATACGCGGTGATCGGCTGGTCGGCGGTGTTTGCGATGGCGGCCGCGTTGGGCATTCTCCTCTGGGCCAGCCGGCGCCTGGTCCGCCCACTTCTTCTGATTCGGGACGCGCTCGCCGAAAAGGGGCGGCTGGACGGCCGGGCGCTGGAAGTGGCGCCCGCCGCGCGCGGCGTCCGCGAGTACGACCAGCTCGTCGCCGCGTATGACGGGCTCTCGCGCCGCTTCGCCGTCGTCGAGAAGGAGTTGATCCAGGCCGAGAAGTCCTCGATACTGGGCCAGCTCGCCTCGGGCATCGCGCACGAGATCGGAACGCCGCTGAACGTGATTTCCGGGAACGCACAGTATCTCCTGCGGAAACTCAAGGACGACGATCCGGCGTCGCCGGTCCTGCGAATGGTGCTCAAACACACCGAACGGATCACGTCGATGGTTCAGAGGCTGCTTGACTTCTCGCGGCCGTCCGAGGTTCAGCTCGCGCCGGTCGACCTCGGCGAGGTGGTGACGCAGACGCTGGACATGGCGTCGGGCATGACCAGGAAGCTTGACGTCTCGCTCGACATCGCGCCGGGGACGCCGCGAGTCGCCGGGGACCCCAAACTCCTCGAGCACGCCATTCTCAACTTGATCGTGAACGCCGGCCAGGCCATGACGGACGGAGGGAAGCTTCAGGTGGAGGTCGGCACCAGCGTTCTGGATGCAGCGCACGGCGACGAGGCCGGCCGGTGGGTCTTCGTGCGCGTTGCGGACACGGGCTTCGGGATCGCTCCCGAGAACCTGGGCAGGATCTTCGAACCGTTCTTCACGACGAAGGCGCAGGGGAAGGGAACCGGGCTCGGGCTCGCGATTGTCGAGAGGATAGTCCGGCAGCACGGCGGCGCCATCGACGTGAGCAGCTGCCCCGGCGCGGGGGCGGTGTTCACGGTTCGGATAAGGCCGGCGGGGTCCGGTGGGCCGGAGCGTACGTTGCCGACGGGAGACGGTGCGCATGGAAACACCTGAAGCGATACATGTTCTCGTCGCCGAGGACGACGAAGAGCTTCTGGACCTCATCCGGAGGGTGCTCTCGGAGGAGGGCTACCGCGTGATCTGCGCCGGCGACGGGACCGCGGCCATGAGTATCCTTGAAGACGGGGAGTTCGACCTGGTCCTCACTGACATCAGGATGCCCGGCCCGGACGGGATGGCGGTCCTGCGCCAGGCGATCTCGCGTCGCCTTCACCAGCCGGTGATACTCATGACGGCGTTCGGAAGCATCGAGTCGGCGGTGCAGGCGATGCGAGAGGGGGCGTACCACTATCTGACGAAACCGTTCGACATCGAGGACCTCGTCGAGGTGGTCGGCGGCGCCGCCCGTCACGTCCGCTGCGCGGGGGATCTGCCGGCGGATGACGGGAGGCCGCACCTCCCGATAATATTCCGAAGCAGGGTGATGTCGGAGCTTCTTGCGATGGCGCGCGACGTCGCCGGGAGCACGGCCACGGTGCTTGTAGCCGGCAGTTCAGGCACGGGGAAGGAACTGCTCGCCCGCGCGATCCACCGCTTGAGCGCCCGCCGCACCGAGTCGTTTGTGGCGGTCGACTGCAACGCCATCCCCGAGACCCTCCTGGAGAGCGAGCTCTTCGGCCACCGCAGGGGGGCGTTTTCGGGGGCCGTCTCCGACAAGGCGGGGATAATCGAACAGGCCGAAGGGGGAACGTTGTTTCTCGACGAGGTCGGGAACCTGTCGCCGCCGGTGCAGGCGAAGCTCCTGCGGTTTTTGCAGGAGAGGAGCTTCCGGCGCGTGGGCGATCCCTCCGAGCGGCCGGTCAACGTGCGTCTGGTCTCGGCGTCGAACCAGGACCTTCAGGCCCTTGTACAGAAGGGGGCGTTTCGGGATGACCTCTACTACCGGCTTTCGGTCATCCACCTCAAGATCCCCGATCTGAAAGACAGACGCGAGGACATCACCCCGCTCGTGTACCATTTTATCAGGAAGTTCAATGCGAGCTACCAGGTCGAGGGGATACGTCCGGACGCGCTCGACCTCCTCGTCGACTTCCAGTGGCCCGGCAACGTGCGCCAGCTCGAGAACGTGATCGAGCGGGCGGTCATCCTGAGGAAGGCCGGATTGATCCAGCCGCGCGATCTGCCGGACGAGATCATGGGCGGACACGCCGCCGGGGAGGCCGGCGGCCGCTCGCTCGAAGAGACCGAACGCCGCTACATCCAGCAGCTCCTCGAAGAGTGCGGCGGCAACCAGTCCCGCGTTGCGCGAATCCTGGGCATCAACCGCCGCACCCTCTACCGCAAGCTCCGCAAAACCGGCGGCGACGGTTGATTTGGAGTGCGCAAGCATGCTTGCGCTTTGGCTTCGCGGCAGCTTGCTGCCGCGTGTGGCGTCTTGGAGTGCGGCGGCTTGACGCCGCCATTCTTCGCCGGGGCTTGACCCGGCGTGTGACTCTGCGGTTCCAACCGAGGGTCGGCGGATGCCGCGGCAAACGCGATCACGGCGCGGACGTCGCTTTCTTTGAGCGTCGGGAAATCTTCGAGGATCTCCGCCACTGTCGCACCCTCGGCAAGACTGGCAAGGAGCGTGCGCACGGTTACGCGCGTTCCCTTGACAACGGTTTCCCCGCCGCAGATCGCCGGGTTGCGTTCGAAATGCCGTTGGTAGTTCATGTTGCCCTCCGCTGCCCGATCAACACACGTCCATTATAGCCCATCTCGACGGACGTCCAATCCCCGGCCCGTTTCGACCCGTTTCGATCGACCTTCCGGACATGGGGGTCAGTCACCGTCACATAACACTTGCGGGCGCAGATAAGGCGAGCGCCGGCGCGGAATACGGCACTAGGGTACGGGGCGGGGGAAGGGCGCAACCCCTTCAGGGTTGTGTGATGTGTTTTGGGTTTTCCGTGATCCCGGGGTAGCCTGCGGCAACCCCCGGCTTCAATACGATGCCCCCTTTGGGGCATCCCGGTGAAGGCGCGGGACGACGAACGGGAAGAAAGGAACGCTTTGCAGATTCCGAATGGCCGGCGAAGGACGACCCCACGGGGGTCGCGTGTTGAAGCCCAAGGTTGCCGCCCGGCGGCTACCCTGGGTCACCGGCGCCCAAAAATCCTCCCCCGCCCTCGTCGCGAGGGAGGGGGCAGGGGGAGGGTGGTTCCGGCGCGCGAAGGTTCGGTCTTGGAGTGCGGCGGCCGACGGCCTCGCGCACCCGAACGAAGTGAGTCGTGTTGACGCCGCCTTGGACGGGGCGGCTTGACGCCCTGCGCCTCCGGTTATTGTCCTTGACACCCTCTGACCACCGCGATAGACGCCCTGCCTGGAGGGAACAAGATGCGCCGCTACTCACTTCAGGAGGGTTCCGCACCGCACTCTGAGCAGGACGATGTCAGTGAGCGAACAGACCGAAAAGCGCCAGACGTTGGCTTGGATCGTCGGCTACAAAACCGTTGAAAAGACGTTGTTCTCGGTGTTGGTCGCGGCCGCCATCATCGGTTGGGGCCGGCGAGATAACCCGTGGTGGGTCTCCTGGTCCTGGGTGTCCGGCGTTCTAATGGTGATCTGGTTCGCGATTACGTATGTCAAGGTGGAGGTTGACGCGACGAACAGCTATGTGTTTGAACGAAGGCGAATGGCTGAGTGGCTTGTTTTCGTAGGGAAACGTGACGAGACGATTGTCACCGAGGAAACGCCCTTCCTCAAGATCGCGATGTCGCCCTGGTCCAGGTGCATAGTGATGAAAGACTTGGGAGGGGAACGGCAGTACCGCTTTGGCTCGCGCTATCTCATCGGCCGGAAAAGGTTGCTGCGAACACTGTCGTCGTATGGGAAATCGATCACTGAGATGGTCAGCGAGATAGAGCAAAAAGCACGGAAAGGCGCCAGCGACAAGTGACCCGCGCACAGGGACTCGGGGTCAGTCACCGTCACATAACACTCTCGGGCGCAGAAATGGCGGACGCCGGCGCGGAATACGGCACTAGGGTACGGGGCGGGGGAAGGGCGCAACCCCTTCAGGGTTGTGTGATGTGTTTTGGGTTTTCCGTGATCCCGGGGTAGCCTGCGGCAACCCCGGGCTTCAATACGATGCCCCCTTTGGGGCATCCCGGTGAAGGCGCGGGACGACGAACGGGAAGAAAGGAACGCTTTGCAGATTCCGAATGGCCGGCGAAGGACGACCCCACGGGGGTCGCGTGTTGAAGCCCAGGGTTGCCGCCCGGCGGCTACCCTGGGATCGCGGGCAGACAAAACATTTCTCTTTTCAACCCTACAGGGGTTGCGTACACAAGGAATGAACGATGCCACAATCCCTCTCCGCCGTTTACGTGCACCTTGTCTTTTCAACCAAGGAGCGCAGGCCGTTCTTTCGCGACCAATCCGTGCGACATGAGCTCCACGCGTACCTCAACGGCGTCTCGAAGCGGTTGGACTGCCCTACCATCGTGGTCGGTGGTATCGAGGACCACGTTCACGTTCTTGGCCGGCTCGGGAGGACCGTCAGTCAGGCCGAATGGACGAAGGAGTTGAAACGTGTATCGAGCCTGTGGATCAAGGAGCGCGGTCCCGGATTCGCCGAATTCGCGTGGCAGGCCGGCTACGGTGCGTTCTCCGTCGGCCAGTCGGGCCTCGAGCGGGCGAGGGAGTACATCGGTTCGCAGGAGGGCCATCACAGGACGTTCGGTTTTCAGGAAGAACTGCGGACGTTGCTTCGGAAGTACCAACTTGAATGGGATGAACGTTATGTGTGGGATTGACCGCAACCCCGATGGGGTTGGGTGATGGGTTTTGGGTTTTCCGTGATCTTCAATACGATGCCCCTTTGGGGCATCCCGGAAAGGGCGTTCGACGAGTAACGGAAAGGACGGAGGGATGAAACAGCGCGGCGGGGTGTCGACAGCCCGCGTGGTCGTCGTGGTGCTGGTCGTGTCCGTCGCCGTTGTGCCCGGGCACCCTGCCGACGCCGCGGCGGCGAGGGACACTGTCTCACCGGGAATGCTGCGCCTGGACGGTGACGTTCCCATTTTTGTTGCCGCGATTGCCATGACAGAGGAAACTGCTGCGCCGATTTTGTTGCCGCAGAAGGGTGCGTATCAAACATTGGAGCCTGCGAAGTTGGTACCGCCGGCGCGGCCGGACATGCGTGTCAAAAAGATAGTCGGATTTTCGTTGAGCGGCCTGAGTGCTGCAACGGTCGTGTTGGCTCCTGTGGTCGCGTACGCGTTGGCGGACAAGAAGCCCAAGGAGGATTCGTTTGCCGGCTCGATCGGCGATGCGCTCGGCGGCGAAGTTCCGGCTAGTGCCCACCGGAGCGCTTTCATCGCAACCGAGATCGCGGTGGCGCCCGGGATTGCCGGGTTCGGGCTTCTCTATCACGCTTATGGGATGGACGCCTCGTGGGATGGCGCCACCGAAACGGAGTCCGAGGCGGTGGTGGTGTCAAGGGGGCATTATCGCGCGGCGATGTTTTCCGGCATTGCTGCAGGCGGCTTGCTTGGCGGCGGGGTCGCCTGTCTTCTGGCCTCGGGGGTGTTGTTCTTGGGTGCCCCCGGGGTCGGGCCATTTCTATTGATTCCGGCGGTCTATTTTGGCGAGATGGCCGTGGCATCGGGCCTGTTGTCGGCCGCCTACGCGATTTTGGGAGCAGTGACGGCTCGGTCGGACGGAGTTGGCATAAGCAGACAAGTTGATGTGACCACGATCCCGCTCAACGGTGGCGCCGGCGTAGGGATCGGAGGCCGTTTCTGATGTTGGCGAGATCGGCAATCGAGTCTGGTACCGGTGCCATCTGAATGATGCCCGCGGGCAGTTTGACGAGGCAACCACAAATGCAAGTGGTCGGCGCGGGGGGTCAGTCACCGTCACATAACACTTGCGGGCGCAGAAAGGGCGGGCGCCGGCGCGGAATACGGCGCTACGGAACGGGGGGGAAGGCCGCAACCCCTTCAGGGTTGTGTTATGTGTTTTGGGTTCTGGAGCACGATGCCCCTTTTGGGCATGCCGCGGCTTGCGCGGTTTCGTTGTCGCGTCTATACTTGCATCAGGATGAGGAACGGAGCGAAAGATCCCGCCGGGCGGCGGGTTGACGTCGGCGACACCACTTTCGTGTGGGGCGATCCGGCGGTCTGGAAGGCACGACTGCGCGAGGAGCGGCTGCGCGCCTGGGCGCAACTGCCGCTCGGCGAGCGCCTTCTCGTGGTTCTTGGGATGATCAGACGCCGGAGTGGCCGTGCCGCTGCCCGTTGAAGATGATCTCGCCAGGTTGCTCCGGGCGCTCGACGGCCTCAACATCCGCAATTTCGCGTTGACGGGCGGCGTCGCATTCGGCGTCTGGGTCGAACCCCGCGAGACCCGCGACCTCGACGTGTGCGGTGTTCTGCCTCCCGAGTCGGTCATCCCGCTTCTTGCTCAATACGATGGGGTGCGGGCCGGCACGGGTGAACTTCCCGACATGGTTCGTTTTCGCGTGGGCGACTGGGACGTTGATCTGTTCGTGGCGAAGAGCGAGCTTGACAACGAGTGCCTCGCGCGTGCCGTCGAGGTTGCGATCGGGCGGGTGACGGTCAAAGTGGTGACCGCCGAGGACTTCGTGCTGCACAAGCTGAAGAAGTTGCGCAGCGACCGGCGCCGGGTTCTTCAGGATGTTGCGGATCTCCGCTCACTGTTCCAGAAAAAAAGCGACATCGACTGGAAGTATGTCGAAGCCCGTGTTGTCGGCGCCGACCGCGAGCTTCTGAACGCGATCCGCAACCTTTCCGACGAAGACCTCATCGGTCGTCTGGAGAGGTGAATCCCGCATGGAGCCTCCTCGGGGCGCAGGAAAGGGCCGTGCCGTGGGAACCGATGCAAACGGTCGCTCATGCGGGCGCTCCGGCGGGATGCGGGGCGAAATGTCCCGGTTCTGTTCACCGTGCGAAAGCGCCTGTTTCTCCTCTGAAAGTCCCTTGTGACCGCGACGGCATCCGCCGCGGGTTGGGACAATTTGTCCCGAAAATGACTACGCACGACCTGCGATTCACGCCCCACCGTTGAAACGGTGGGCTAACCTCGGGTTGCCCCCGAGGGGCGCCGGACATCCGTAGCACTCCGTCGCACGGGAGCACTTGGCCCGTCTCGCGGTCCTGCGTTGCTCCCCTACATTCGCCTCCGGCCTGCAGCGTGCAGCCTTCGGCCTCCAGACTGGTGGTGGCACCGATCTTGCTCTTCCTCCCGGTCCATGGACGGAGTGCATCCTTCGGCAAGTGTTCTGGTCGCGTCACGCGACGGCACGTACGCCCGCTACCTCGTCGAGCGGCTTCGGAGCATGGGCATGGAGGCCGCGCACTGGATCCCCCCGGGGGGCGGCAATCAGGCCGAACCCGATCTCTCTTCCGTCGACGTACTTCTTGTCGAGACAGATGGTTTTCGTGACCCCGAGTGGACGCTGGTCGAGCGCGTCAGGGAGCGCTCGCCGCTTCTGGAGATCATCGCCATATCTTCGGACCCGAACGTCGAGACTGCGGTGGAGGTCCTGCGAAGCGGCGTGTTTTCCGTCGTGTCGTACCCGGTGTCGGATGATCAACTTGCAGAGGTGATTCTGGAGGCGTGCAGACGCAAGAGGCACGGCGAGGAGAGGCTCAAATTCCTTGGCCGGACGCCGTGCAAGTGAGGAGGAAACGTGATGTTCGGAATCTCGAAGTCGGCGTTGGGGATCGTCGTTGGATTTTCGGTGTTGCTATCGGCCGGCGACATTTCGGCGGGGGAAGGCGACCCGGCGGCCGTTCAAGGGTTCTACAAGGACGGGTTCATCCTCAAGACCGCGGACGGCAAGAACGAGCTCAAGCTGGGGGCAAGCGTCCAGCTCGATTCGCGGTTCTACCTCGACGGCCCGCCTCCGGACTCGTTTGACATCCGCCGTGCGCGGCTCGACTTCAACTCAAAACACTACGGCATCCTCTCGGTCCGTATCCAGGCGGCCATGGAGGACAACCCGTACATCAGAAACGCGCTCGTGGACATCGGGCCGTGTGACGCCTTCCATCTCCGGGTCGGGCAGATGAAGGTGCCGTTCTCGTCGGCTTGGCTGGCGTTCGACAATCAGGTTGACTTCATCTAACGCGCGACCGCCGAGCCGGTCTACCCGTTTTTCGACCGGGGCGCCATGGTCTGGGGGAACATCCTTGGGCAGGCGGTCGCCTACAACCTCGGGGTGTTCACAGGCGCGGGGGTGGACGTCGACTCGGCCAAGGGCGACTTCGACGACAACCAGGATCTGGCGTGGCGCCTCTTTCTCCAGCCGTTCCGGAACGCCGGCTTCCGTCCGATCGAAGGCCTGTACCTCGTCGGGCAGGGCACGTTCGGCTACGGGAGCGTCTCGGGCCGCAGGTTCGAAACAAAGGGGCTCATGGCGGCGGACTACGAGTCGCTCGTCTGGCGCTGGCGCGCCGACCAGACGCTGGGCACGAACGGGCGCAATACAGACCAGCCTAGCGCGGGCTTTGCCCGCAACCCAATTTTCCAGTGAAGCGGCGTCTTTCCTCGGGTATGAAGGTGTTGCTAAGACCCCTTCTTTCCCAAGGAGGACGCCGTGGAGAAGTTCGTAGCACGTTTTCGCTCGCTCGTCAC
>JACRCP010000318.1 GCA_016218965.1 Deltaproteobacteria bacterium
TTGACTTCTGGCAGTGGATTGTCGGCAGGGCACCCCTACCCCAGCGCGCCCGTGCGCAGCGGGTCATCGTCCGTCAGAGCTATCGGCAGTCGTGTTCAACTTCCCGAGCCACGGGAGTGGGTGGAGCCGATCCAGGGAATACTCGATCCGCATCACCAAAGCCGTTGAATCACACCCGCCGCGGGCATCAGAAAGACCCTGGCCGGCTGTGCCGGGAATGCCGGTGTCCGGCCGCGGACTCCGCCAAACAGAACCACGCGCCCCGATCGGGGGAGAAGATCAATCTCCACGCCACGCCCGCCCGAGACGGCACGGCCCGATTCCGCCCCCGGCGCCGGGTGACGCACGGGCGGTAGTCGCACGACGGACCGAAGACATCACCCCTTCTTTGCCCGCTCGCGTTTTGCCTTTGCGCCTTCGGGGATGACGCGCTGGGGGACGCGGGAGAGGGCCAGGGAGTCGGGGGGGACGTCTGTTGTGATTGTGGAGCCGGCGCCAATGTAGGCGTTTTTGCCTATGGTCACGGGGGCGACGAACTGGGTGTCGGAGCCTACGAAGACGCCGTCCTCGATCACCGTGACGTATTTCCCGACGCCGTCGTAGTTGCACGTAATCGTTCCCGCGCCCACGTTCACATCCGAGCCTATCTGGGCATCGCCGAGGTACGTCAGGTGGTTGGCCTTGCTGCGCCTGCCCATCCGGGTCTTCTTGATTTCGACAAAGTTCCCAATGTGCGCCTCGTCATCGAGCACGCTCTCGGGGCGCATCCGCGCGAACGGCCCGACCACGGCCCGGTCGCCCACGATGCTGCGCTCGAGGTGGCAGAACTCCCGGACGTGTGCGGCGTCGCCGACGACGCAGTCGCGCACGACCGCGTGCGCCTCGACCACGCAGTTCTTCCCGATGGAAGTCTTCCCGAGCAACACGCACCCCGGCATCACCACGGTGTCCCGGCCGATCTTCACTTCGGGTCCTATCCATGTGCAATCGGGCGCAGCGATCGTGACGCCGTTTTTCATGTGGCCCAAGTTGATGCGCCGGGCCATCTCGCGGGCGCAGACGGCGAGCTCGGCGCGGTCGTTTACGCCCACGAGCTCGGAGGGATCGGTTATTGGGACCGATGCCGTTTTCAACCCCCTCCGGACCGTCCAGCCGACGAGGTCGGTGAGGTAATATTCCTTCTGGGCGTTCCGGTTCCCGACCTTGCGCAGGAGGTCTTTTGCAAGCGCCGCGTTCATCATGTAGATGCCGGCGTTGACCTCACGGACCTTCTTCTGCCCGGCGGCCGCATCGCGCTCCTCGACAATCGACGCGATCGATCTTTTTTCGTCCCGGATGACGCGGCCATATCCGGTCGGGTTCTCGAGTACGGCGGTCGTGATCGCGAGATCGGATTTCTTTCCGGCCCCGATGAGCGCGTCGATTGTGCCGCGCGTCATCATCGGGTCCGCCCCGTACAGGACTAGGATCTTTGTTGCATCTTTGGGAATCGCCGGGGCGGCGCAGTGGAGGGCGTGGGCGGTCCCGAGGCGTTCGGACTGGACTGCATACGTTATGGCGCCGGCGCCGAACTCAGAATCGAGCCTGCCGCGTACGGCCGCGGCCTCCGGCTCGACGACGCAGATGACGCGGGCCGCCCCGGCATCGAGAGCGAGACGGATCGGGTACCACGCGAGCGGTCTCCCGAGGATCTCGTGCAGGACTTTTGGGCCGTCCGACTTGAAACGGACGCCCTTGCCGGCCGCGAGCACGACGGCAACGAATTGGCGTTTGCGCCCGGTGGCCGGCATCCTACTTCTTCTTCCCCTTGGCCGCGGGTTTTTTGGCCGGCGCTTTCTTGGCCGCGGGCTTCGGTTTGGCCTTTTCCTTCGTTTTGACCGGTTTTGTCGTCGGTGGCGGGGGCGGTGCCGGCAGCGGCGGGGCCTCGACCGGAGCAGCCTTTGGCGGAGGAGGTTCGGCCGGCTTGGACGCAGGGGCCGGTGCCGGCGTGGGCGGAGGAGGCGGAGGTGGCGGCTCTGCCGGTTTCGGCGGCGGAGGAGGCGGAGGTGGCGGCGGCTCGACGGCCGCGGGCGCGCTCTTGTGCTTTTCGATGGCACGATCGACCCAGATACGGTTCATGTCCGAGAGGTTGAGCAGGGTGAATGTCTGCTTGAAAGGCTCGGTCCCCATCCCCTCGATGAGCCCCCCTATGAACGCCTCGGCAAAAAAGTTCGAAACGACGCGAACCCCGCCGAAGTCAAGGCGCATGTGCTCGGTGGGTTTTTTCCAGTGCTCGTCGATGATGCTCTGGCACAGGCTCTTCGCGAGGTCGCGGCTTTCTAGTATCGCGCCGAAATCCTTCATTTTGAAGTCCATGGTCCCTCCTTGAGCGGGTTGGGCGTCAAACCGCGCGAGAGGTTATATCCGCGACTCAAAAAAAGCAAACTCTTGTCCCCAACTCCGAAACTCCTGGACTCCCCTGGGATTTGGAGTACATCGACGTTTGTCGCGGGGTCGCCTGCCGGCGCGTCCTGGAGCCCCGTCTCGCCCATGGCAAAAGCCAGAAGCGGCGAAACGGCCGGCGGAGCCTGCGCGAGACGGGGTGGAAGGGCGTGCCGGTGGGCGACCACCAGACCGTACTCCGAATGTCAGGGACTCCCCAACGCAGTTGGCTTTCGCTTCGCAGTGTAATATGTTCGCGGGCGTGATTTCGCGGTTTGTGAACGCCTTGGCGATCATCTGGACGGTGATCGGGGTGACTTCGGAGGCGGGCGCCCAGCCGGCGCCGGGGCCGAGGCCGGTCATCACGACGGGGCACGAGGCGTATTTCCGCTCGCTCCTCGGGAAATTCGCGCACGGGATAGGCGGACATCGTTTCGAGGGGGCCAAAATCGATAGCGAACGGGTGGTGTACTCTTTTCGCAAGGATCCCGGCTCGTTCGAGATGGTTCTCGAGCACCCTTCAAACTCTCTCGTCACCCGGCATCGCTCACCGCACTTCGCGATATCCTTTGAGTTTGCCGGCGTGGGGCAACCGGCACGCGAGGCAATTGCCGCCGCGCTCGCGCGCGAGGTCGCCGCAAACGACATCCGCGACGTCTGGGACCGTGCGGGCGAGGCGGACTCGCCCGGGGCCGCCCCCGGCCGCGGCGCCGGCGGCCCGGCGGGGCTCGTGCTTCTGCTTGTTTTCGGCGCGCTTGTCGCCCTCGGGCTGTCGGGGCGGGTCCGTGTGCCGATGCTCGGGGCGATCGAGTCGCTGCATGCCGCCGTCGAACGGCTGTCGTTCCCGCTGACCCTTTGTGTGGCGTTCACGGCCGCGTTCCTGCGCTTCCAAAACGCCGACATGCCGCTTTTCGAGGGCGGGGCTATTGAGCGGCTTTTCATCGCGTCGCAAAATCCCCTCCGGAACCTCGTGAACTCCTACGATCCGCGCCACCCCGGCCTGTACTTCGCCATCGTCCACTTTCCTCTGAAGCTCAGCGGGTACTCCGTGTGGCCTGTTCAGTGCATCGGGCTCGTGTTTTCGTTGGTATCGGTCCTCCTCGCGGGCGCGGTGGCGCGGCGCTACGCGGGCGCGCTGGGGGCGATACTGGCGATGGCGCTTCTGGCCGTCTCGCCCGAACACATCCAGCGGAGCCGCGAGGTGACCGATCTGAGCCTGTTTGTGATGCTTGCCCTCGCCGCCGTGTTCTTCTATCAGCGCTCTCTCGACACCGGCGGCCGCACAGACAAGATCCTCTTTTCGCTGTCGCTGGGTCTTTCGCTCCTCTCGTCGTTTGCCGCCCTGCTCGTCGGCGCGGCCATCGCCCTGCACGCGCTCTGGAACCCGGCAAGGAGGCGGGCGCTGCTCATTCCGCTCGCCGCGGCGTTCGCCATCGGCCTGCCGGTGCTGGTGCGCATCTTCGCCTCGGTCCCGGCCGAGCTCCAGGCCAAAGGCCGCGCAGGCGAGTACGCGGGCGTGTTCTGGGGTGCATGGGGACCGGTCGAGTTCGCGGGCATGACCGCCAGGGCTCTTTTCACCAACCACGAGTGGATCCTTGTAGTGTTCGTCATCGCGCTCACAATGATCGTCGGGAGGAAGGACCTGAAGACCCGCGGCCCGCTGGGGTTGATCCTGCTCCTGAATCTCGCCTTCGTGGGCGGTTCGGCGCTGTTCCGGATGAAACCCTACTATGCGATCTTCCTTCAGGTCGCTGCGTTCGTTCTGGCCGCCTCGCTCGCGGACGCGCCGCCGGGGCGCGAGTTCGCATCGTTTGAAGCGTACGCCCGGAGGTTCGTCCCGGTCTGCGCGGCGCTCGTGCTGTACACCGCGTACGGACTCGACCTCCGGGACCGGTGGGAACCGATCTACATCCAGTCGTCGAACTTCGAGGAGGACGTGCGGACGCCCGTGCAGGCGGCGTTGGCCGAAGGGGCGATGAATATCGTCATCGACATCTCCCACGACAAAGGTCCTGTGGCATATCACTTTTTCAAGAAGCCGTTCGAATCGATGCGGAACCACTACGTGCGGGAGGGCGCCGCAAAACCCTGCGCGCCGGCGGACGGCCTCGCCTTTGTCTGTGAAGACGCCGGATCGGAGAGACGCATCTACGCCCTCACCGAGGGCGCCGATCCGGGCCCGCGCTGGCAGGAACGCGCGGTCGAAAAGCTCAAGACCCTGCTCTCCGCGGGCCCTCTCCACTTCACATACAGCAAGCAGTACCCCAACGAGCCGATGAGGCTGTTCCTCGAATCGTCGTGCGAGAGGCGCAGCGAGAACAAGAAGTACGAGCTTTACCGGTGCGGCATGGCAACAGACGACTAACCCAACTTCCAACCTGTGTTGAGCTTTTTCCGTGCTCAGAAGGGAAAACCCGCAGTGATTCCGGGGGGCGTCCTTTGAAAAGCCAAAAGTAGTCACGAATGTTGTCGCGCCGTAATCATATTTCAGCTTGACATATTCGCCAGAATGCTTATCATCTAGGCACGATGTTCATCAAGCGCACAAAGAAGCGTGTCGGCGGCAAGGTCTACATCAACCACGTTCTCGTCGAGTCCGTCGGGACCGAAA
>JACRCP010000319.1 GCA_016218965.1 Deltaproteobacteria bacterium
AATATGTCAAGCTGAAATATGATTACGGCGCGGCAACATTCGTGACTACTTTTGGCTTTTCAAAGGACGCCCCCCGGAATCACTGCGGTTTTTCCCTTCTGAGTACGGAAAAAGCTCAACACAGGTTGGAAGTTGGGCTAATCATCGGAATGATAAGCGCCATCGTCGGCTCGCGCATCTTCCACGTTCTCGAAAACCTCTCGGACTACTCCGGCGCGAGCCTCGTCAACATCATCAAGGGCGCGGGGTTCTCGTGGTATGGCGGTCTCCTGCTGAGCATTTCAGCCACCATCTACGCCGCGCACCGGCAGGGGATCCACTGGGTGCACATACTGGACGGCTGCTCGCCGGCCGTGACAATCGGCTATGCGTTCGGGCGCGTCGGATGTTTCCTGTCGGGCGACGGGTGCTACGGGCAGCCGTGCAGCGCGCTGGGCCTCGGCTGGCCGGCGCCGTTTTGCCTGGCGTTCCCGAACGGGGCGGCCCCCACGAACGACGTCGTCGTCAACACGCCGATATTCGAGATCGCCGGGGCGGTCGTTCTTTTCGCGTATCTCCAGATCATGCAACGGCGGTTCAAGACCCCCACGATGCTCTTCGCACACATGATCATCATCCACGCGATCATGCGCTTCTTCGTCGAGTTCATCAGGATCAACCCGAAACTCGCGCTGGGACTCAGCCAAGCCCAGTGGATTTCGATCGCCGGGGTCGCCGTTGGGGTCTGGTTCGTGAGAATCGGCCCCAAAATAGAGCTTCCGGCCCCCAAGCCCCAAAAGAAAAAGACAGGGAAAAAAAGGTAGAGGGCTGCCGCTCGGATCGGCGGCCCGCACTACTCGGCCCGTTCGCCGAACAGACGGCGCTTTTCGTCCGCCCACGCCCCAAACGCCGCGGGGTCGTACCGCATCGGATAGCGGGCGTAGTGAGCCATCACCTTCTTGAGCGTGAGCCCCATCCTGACGATCCGGGGAATCATGGCGGGGTGCCGGAGCATCCCCGGGATGCGCGACGCCAGCGTGCGCGGGTCGAGGCCCGGCGTCCGCACGAGGATGCCCCGAAGCACGTCGTCCCTGTGAATGATCCCCGATTCGAAAAGCTCGCCCGCGTCGACGCCCGGAATTTCGTCGACCATCTTTCGTACCACGTCAAATGCCGCCAGTATGCGTCCGCGGCCACGCTGGTAATCCGCCGCGAACGGCCACAGGGCGCGCGTCGAGGTGTCGCCCGTTTCGAGCGCCGGGGCGGCCGCTTTTGCGGCAAGCCGGCCGGTAAGCATGGCGGACGCGACACCGCTTCCATGCACGGGGACCACCGTGTTCGCCGCCTCGCCGATCGCCACGAACCCGTCGGCGACCATCTTGTCGAGCGAGTGCCTGATGCGAATCAGCCCGCCGCCCCCGCGGAGCTTTTGTCCGTAGTAGCCCTGTTGCTCTATGAACCGGTCTACCGCGATCCCCACGGGCGGCGCGATTCGATCCGCCCTTTTGAACCCGACGAGGACGTAGGCCGTTCCGGCGGCGATCGAAAGGTGTGAGTAGACCGTCGAGTAGCCCCCGAACTCGCCCACGCGGCTCCAGACCTCGCCGTCGCCGTGAACGCCCCGCCGAACCGCGGCTGTTGCGCGGTCGCCGTCGATGGCATGAAGGCGGTTTTCGGCTGTGACGACGTCGCCCTCGTCGTCGTGGAATTGCACCCGCAATGGGGCGGGAGCGCGCGCACGACAGCCGACGAGAATCCCGTCGCGTCGATCACGAGCGGGGCGCGGACTTCCGCGGCCCCTCCGCTTTTCATGAACCGGACGCCGGCGACGCGGCCGCCGTCCATGACAGGTCCCTCGGCCCGGTATCCGAACCGGGTATCGACACCGGTCTTTTTCGCGTCATCGAGGAGGCCCGCGACCAGCCGGTCGAGGAACACCGCAACCGGAAACTGCCCGGCCCGGGGGTCGAACGAAAACAGCGTCCGTCCGCGCGGCGAGATGAACCTGACGCGTGTGGGATGGTAGGCGATCATGTCGCCCGAAGGGTCTTCGATTCCGGCGGCGGCGAACGCGCCGCGCTCGATCTCGACGACGATCGGTTTGCCGGTCCCGCCCTCGGGAGCCGCATCGAAAAGCCCTACGCGAAAACCCCTACGCGCGAGGTCCCTCGCCGCGACGCACCCGCCGGGGCCGGCACCCGCGACAACGACGTCGAAGTCTCTCATGGCGAGGGAATCTACCACACCGGAGACCGGCGGGTAAGGGCAACCGCCGGAAAGACTTCACATCGCGTGTGTCTCCGATTCCGGGCAGGTAGCACATCGCCGCCTGTCTGTGATATAAGGCCTTTCAAACGGCCTGATTGCTGCACAATGGAGGTTGCCCGTGGCATTCCGCAGATCGGCGTCGTGGATTTCGTGTCCGTTTGTCCTCTCACTTCCACTCGTCATTGCCCTCGGTCTTTTTGGCTGCTCGTCGGACCTCAGTGTGCCTTCGGAGGCGCAGCTCGGGTGCGCGTCGGCGGCGGACTGCCCGTCGGGGTGGGCATGCAACGAGAAGGTTTCTCGGTGCATCAAGACCGAGAACATAGACTCGACGGCGCCTGCCATCCAGGGCGAGGTGACAGTCGCACCCGCCGTGTTGAAGAAAGGCGCGAAGGCGACGGTGACGTTTTCGGTTTCCGAGGAACTGTCGAAGCCGCCGGTCGTCACGGTCAATGCCGGGACCGACCGCCTCCTCACTCTCGCCTCCCACCCGGCTGGCCGCGACGAAGCCAATGGCGAAGTCGGGTCGCCTCTCGCCTACGTCTTTTCCTACGCAGCGGCCGGCGACGAGCCGCAGAACGTCGAGAGTGCGATCTCGATTGTGCTGACGGACAAGTCGGGGAACGAGTCGGGGAAGCTCTCCGGGAAGAGCGTCAAGTTCGACTTCATCAAGCCGGAAGTGCCCGCCGACAAGGTGTTCGTCACGGGTTCCCCCGCCAAGAAAGACGGCGTCGTAACTGTGAAGTTTACGGTGTCCGAGCCGCTTGCCGCCGCGCCCGTTGTGAATCTGACTCACGCCTCACGCCTCACGCCTCTTGCCTTGGACGCCGCTTCGAGCGGCGTGGACTACGTCTTCACGTACACGGCCGCCGGGACCGACCCGGAGGACCCCGCGGGTCTGGGCTTGACGGTGGATCTTGCGGACGAGGCTGGGAACGCGGCGACGGTGAAGCTGGAAAAGACAATTCTGTTCGACTTCACGGCGCCTTCTCTTGCGGGCGAGCCTGTGGTTCAGCCGCCGGTCGCGAAGGCCGGGAGTCTTGTTTCGGTGACGTTCGAGGCGAGCGAGGAGCTGTCGGGCGACCCGGTAGTGACGCTGGGTACGGTCCTGATGAGCAAGGGTGGTGCGAGCGGGAAGACGTACACGTATTCGCACGTG
>JACRCP010000321.1 GCA_016218965.1 Deltaproteobacteria bacterium
ATACGACCCTTCGTACATCACGGCGAAGGGTTCCGCGTTCTCACCCGATGCATCACGCACCGACACCACCGTCCTCCCGGCCCTGGGCGTGCGGGTCCAGCCGCTTGCGTGGCTGGCACTCAAGGCAAACGCCAGCATGCGCACGCGCCAGCCGGGCTTCCACGAGCTGTTCGGCGACTCCGGCACCGTCATGGGAAACCCCGAGCTCCGGCCCGAAACCGGAGAGAACTATGACGCGGGGCTTTCGCTGGACCCCGAAACGCTCCATTTCGAGTACTCGTACTTCCATTCGCAGATGCACGACCTGATCCAGTTCATGCAGAACTCGCAGCGCACCACCATGGCGACAAACATCGGCGAGGCGATCATCCGCGGCCACGAGGTTTCGCTCGCGTGGGCGCCGGACGCGCCTTTCAGACTGACCGGCTCATACACCTACCAGGACGCCGAAAACCGTTCACCCGTCCCCAGCCAGACCGGCAAACAGCTTCCGTACAGGCCGCGGCACTCGCTGTTCGGCCGCGCGGAGATTCCGTTCGAGGGTTTCACGCCGTTTTTCGAATACGTCTTCGTATCGGGAAACTTCTTCGATCCGGCGAACATGCGGCCGACGCCGTCGGGCGTGCCGGTGCGGAGGATTCAGAACGCGGGGGTGACGTGGACATCCAAGGACGGAATGCTGACGCTTTCGATCGAGGCAAAGAACATCGAAAACGCCGACGTGCAGGACTTTGCCGGCTATCCCCTGCCGGGGCGCTCGTTCTTCGGTTCGATGAGTCTGAAACTGTGAACCCGCAATTTCGAAAGGAGACCAGACCGATGAAGAACAACGTGACCTTCCCCGCCGTTCTTTTGGCCGCAATCGCCGCGCTTTTCGCGTGCGGCGAGGATCGCAGCGTCGTCCTCGACGGCGGCGCGGGCGCGACGTGCCTCGACTGCGACGGCGGCGCGCCCGACGGATCGGCGCCGGGGCCCGACAAGACCGCATTTGTCGTGACGACGGACTATTCGACGGGTTCGTGCGCAACCATAGATCTCGCCACGCGGGCGGCGACAACGAACCTCTGCTCCATCCATTCCGACGCGGTGGCCCGCTACCACAATGGCATGGTCTATGTCATCAACCGCCTGGAACAGGACAACATCCAAATCCTCGGCCCGGCCAACGGGTACGCCACCGTCGCGCAGTATTCCGTCGAGGCGGGCTCGAACCCCCAGGACATTGCCTTCGCCAAGGGAAAGGCGTACGTCACGCGTCAGAACAGCAACAAGGTCCTTGTCGTCAAACCCGACTCGGGTGAAAAGCTCGGGGAGATTGACCTTTCGTCTTTCGCCGACGCCGACGGCTTCTGCGAGCCCGGCGCCATGTACTCGGACGGGACGAGCGTCTTTGTCACGGTTCTCCGGCTCGACAGGAACAATATGCTCAATCCCACGGACAAGAGCTTCGTCGCCGTTGTTGACGCGGCGACGGACAAGGTCGCCGGCGAGGGGATCCAGCTCTACACTGTGAACCCGTGGCCGGGGTTCGTTCGCGACGGCGACTACCTGTATCTCGCGACGTCGGGGACATTCGGCAGCCAGAACGGCGCCGTGGAAATGATCGACCCGGCCGCGCGAAAGGACCTGGGCATCTCGGTCGAGGCCCGCACCCTGGGCGGAGACATCAACCATTTCACTGTTTCAAAGGGCGTCATCTACGCGGTCATCACGGACGCCAACTTCGCCACCGCGCTGGTGTCCTACGACACGGCGGCCGCGACGCGGACAGTGCTTCTCCAGTCGGCGGGCTTCGACCTCGCCGGGGTGGCCGTCAACGACCGCGGCGAGATGTACGTCTCGGACCGGAACGCGACGAAGCCCGGTATCCGAATCTTCGACACGAAAACCGGGACCGAGCTGACGCCCGCACCGATCGACACCGGCCTTCCGCCGTTCGTTACCGTGTTCGTGAAATGAGTGGGTGGGTGCCACGGACAAGCGACGCTTGTCCGTGCGGGACGACAACGGCTCGAACACGGACAACCCGGGGTTGTCCGTGCCACCCGGGCCTGACAAAACGCTGAAGGATCGGACCAAGCAAAACCGAGTTTGGAAGCGGGACAAACATGGCAGGCAATGTCACATTGATAACCGGGGGCGCGCGGAGCGGGAAGAGCGCTTTTGCATTGGAACTCGCCGGCGAAACGGGTCGCAGGGTTTATCTCGCCACCGCCGAGGCGAAGGACGACGAGATGGGTGACCGCATCGCGCGCCACCGCCGCGAGCGCGGGCCGGGCTGGAAGACCGTCGAGGAACCGCTCAAGCTGGCCGCCGCGACGAAACGGCTGGACGGCGCGGCGGATGCGGTCGTCGTTGACTGCCTCACGTTGTGGCTGTCGAATCTCCTTGGCGCAAGGATGAAACTCGACGTCGCATGCGAGAGCGTGCTCAAGGCATTGTCGGCGCGACGGACCGCGACGCGTTTCATTCTCGTCTCGAACGAGGTCGGTATGGGGATCGTGCCCGACAAACCGATGGCGCGCGATTTTCGCGACGCGGCGGGGAAATTGAACCAGCGCGTCGCCGCCCTGGCAGACGAAGTCTATCTGATGGTGGCCGGAATTCCGATCAACATCAAACCCACGTGCAACCCACCAACCTGAAGGAGCTGGACATGGACCTGCTTTCAGCAACGCTCAAACGGATTCCCGAAGTCGATCCGGCGCTCGAGAGGAAGGCACAGGCGAGAATCGACAACCTCACGAAGCCCGTCGGGAGCCTCGGGCGGCTCGAGGAGATCGCCCGGCGGCTCGTGGCGATCACGGGGAGCGAAACTCCCTCGCTTGAACGGAAAGTCGTCTTCACGTTCGCCGGCGACCACGGCGTCACCGAAGAGGGCGTGTCGGCATACCCGCGCGAGGTGACCGCGCAGATGGTGCTGAACTTCCTCCGCGGCGGCGCGGGGATCAACGTCCTTGCGCGCCACGCGGGGGCAGAGGTGGTGGTGATCGACATCGGCGTGGACCACGACTTCTCGGGGACAAGCGGCCTCCGCATCGAGAAGGTCGTGCGCGGAACGCGCAACTTCACAAAAGGTCCCGCAATGACGCGCGAGGAGGCGGTGCGGTGCGTGGAGGTTGGAATCCGACTCGCCGGCGAGCACGCCCGCGCCGGTTTCCACATCTTCGGAACCGGGGACATGGGCATCGGCAACACAACGCCGTCCGCCGCCATCGCCGCGGTCATGACCGGCGTACCCGCGACCAAAGTGACGGGCCGCGGGACTGGGATCGGAGACGAGGCGTTTGCGAGAAAGGTGCTGGCAATCCAGCGCGGGATCGACCTAAACGCCCCGGACCCGCGCGACCCGATCGCCGTGCTTGCCAAGGTCGGCGGCGCCGAGATCGGAGGAATCGCGGGAATCATCATCGGCGCTGCGGCAAACCGCGTCCCGGTCGTGGTTGACGGGTTCATATCTACCGCCGGGGCGCTAGTCGCGGAGCGGCTCGATTCGCGGACCGCCGATTTCATGTTCGCGGCGCACCGCTCCGTCGAGCCCGGCCATGCTATCATGATGGAGGCGATGCGCCTCCAGCCGATCCTCGACCTCGGGATGCGTCTTGGCGAGGGGACCGGCGCCGCGTTGGCGATGACGATCATCGAAGCGTCCTTGAAGATCTACAAGGAAATGGCATCATTCGACCAGGCCGGTGTGTCGAGAAAGACGGATTGAGTGGTCAAGTCGTTTCTCATTGCGTTGCAGCTCCTGACGATCATCCCCGTCCGCGTGGGGGGCGAGGTGACCGATCGGGACATGGCGCGGTCGGCGGTGTTTTTTCCGGCGGTCGGAGCCTTGATCGGGATCCTCGCGGCCGCCGCGGCCGTCGCGCTGCGAAGTCCGTGGTCCCCCGAGATCGCGGCCGCGGTCGTGATCGTCGTTCTGACTCTGATCACCGGCGGCCTGCACGTGGACGGCCTGGCGGACACCTGCGACGGTTTTGCAGTGAAGTCCACCGGGGACACGGAGACAGATCGTGAGCGGCGTCTCGGGGTCATGAAGGACAGCGCCACCGGCGCCATCGGCGCGGCAAGCGTCGCGTGCGCCATCGTGCTCAAGTTTGCGTTGCTTTCTTCAGCGCTCAAGGGTGACGTATGGCATGCCGCCGGAACGGTCTTCATGTTACCGGTCGTTTCCCGTTGGGCGCTCGTAGCGGCATCCTGGCGCGGCAACCCGGCCCGGCACGAGGGATTGGGGAAGGTTTTCGTTGGAGGAATCAGCGACGCTGCGGTTGCCGGGGCAACTTTGCTTGCATGCCTCCCCGTCGGAGCGGCAACGGCCGTTGGCGCTGGCATTTCGCTGAGCCTGCCGTTCGGAATCGGGTTGGTGCTCGTGTGCGCGGCGGTCACGTTCCTCTCGGCGCTGTTCCGAAGGCGTTTCGGCGGGCTTACCGGAGACACGCTGGGCGCCGTCGCCGAGATCTCCGAACTTCTGTTTCTCCTGGTGATGACGGCATGGAATCAACCATCTACCTGATCCGGCACGGCGCGGTCGAGGAACCGTACCGAAACAGGTTCATCGGGAGCACCGATGCGCCGCTCTCGGCTGACGGGTCCGAGCAGATTCTCAAGGTCCGCGACTTCGTTCGGACCGCAGCGCCGATCCCCCCGTCAGCCGTGTACTGCTCGCGCCTCCAGAGGTCCGTGGCAAGCGCTCTCATCCTTGCCGAACCGTGGGGTCTCGCGCCGGAACTCGTCGGCGAGCTCAACGAAATCGACTTCGGGCAGTGGGAGAACCTGACCTACTGCGAGATCGAGGAGCGTTCCGCTGGCGACCTTGAGCGCTGGCTCAAGAACCCGTTCCACGAACATCCCCCCGGCGGAGAAATGCTCTCCGAGGTCCGAAAGAGGGCCGTCGCGGCGTTCGAACGGATCCGGGGCGCGCACGACGGAGGTACGGTCATCGTCGTCGCCCACGGCGGGGTCAACAGGGTCTTGCTCTGTCACATCATGGGGATTCCCGAGGCTGGGATCTTCCACCTCGACCAGGACTACGCCGCCGTGAACATCATCCGGTACTTCGACGGTTTCCCCGTGTTAAAACTCCTGAACGGGGTGATGCGATGAAACGCCGTCTTGGAGTGGGGCGGCCCGCCGTCGCCGGAGGCTGTGGCGCGTCAGGACTTGACGCCGCCTTGTGGCGTTGCGGCCTGACGCAACGCGCGTCCGAAGGACGACTGCCGAAGTTCGTATTCATGTTCCTGGCCGTCATCCCTCTCGACGTCTCCGCCGGCGTTCTCGCCTGGCTTCCTCCCGCCGGTGAGCCGAAAGCACCGCCCGCCCGCATTGTTTCCTTGGCGCCAAGCATCACGGAGATGCTTTTCGAAATCGGCGCCGGGGGCCGTGTGGTCGGCGTGACCCGCTACGACGACTGGCCGCCCGAGGCAAAAAAGGTAAGACAGATCGGCGGGTACCTCGACGTGGACATTGAAACCGTCATGTTGCTCAAACCCGACGCGGTGTTTTGCGAGCCGAACGCAGGGATCAAAAACGTGGTCGAGCGCCTTGCCGGGGCCGGCATCCCCGTCGGGGTGGTCACTGTCGCCGAGGTCGCGTCGATATTTCTGGCCATCGAGGAGCTGGGGCGGGCCGTGGGGCACGAAGAGAAGGCGAAGGCGACAGCGGCAGGACTACGCACGCGGCTTGATGCGCTGAAGAAACGAATCGAGGGCACGGCGCCGGCAACCGTGCTCCTGTTCTTCAACGTGTCGCCGCTCATGGCCGCGGGGAAAGGCGCCTTTGCAGACGAGGCGTTAAGGCTCGCCGGCGGAAAAAACCTCGCGGGCGAAAGCCCCGTGATGTACCCTGTCTATGATGTCGAGAAGGTCGCGGCGCTGGACCCGGCGGTCATCGTCGATCAGTCGGAGGCGACAATGGGTGCCACGGGGCTCTCGGGGGATTCGGCGGCCTTCTGGAAGAAGTGGCCGAACCTGAAGGCGGTCAAGACCCGCCGGGTGCACACGGTCCCGGGCGTCTACCTTTTCAGGCCGGGGCCGCGCATCGTCGAGTCGATCGAAAAGCTCGCGAGGACCCTGCATCCGGAGGCGTTTTGACAAGGCGCGCGCTCGCAATTCTTCTCGTGGCGTTCGCAGCCCTCCCGGCCGCGGCGGTCGTGGCGCTCTCGGTCGGGTCGAGCGGCGCGGGGTTGGGCGGGCTGTTCTCGGAGGGAGCCGATCGCGAGGTCATCTTGTCGGCCCGGCTCCCGCGGGTCACCGCCGCGGCCATCGTCGGCGCGGCGCTCTCCGTCGCCGGCGCCGCCTTGCAGGCGATTCTCAACAACCCGCTCGCCGAGCCGTTCGTCCTCGGCGTTTCGGGCGGCGCCGCGCTCGGGGGAACGTTCGCCATCCTGGCCGGGTTGAGCCTGACCGGCGGCGCGCCGTGGATTGTCGTCTTCGCCTTTGCCGGGGCTTCGCTTACGACGCTCGTCCTGTCGCTCGCCAATCGCGTCCGCGGGCGGACGCCCGTCGTGACGATCCTTCTCACCGGCGTTGTCTTCAATGCCTTCGCCGCCGCGATAATCACGTTTGCCAAGTTCCTCGTCCCGGTCCAGCGGACCCAGCAGCTCATCTTCTGGCTCTCGGGGATGATCGGCTACGAGGAGTGGAGGACGCTAGCGGTCGTCGGGGCCGTGACATTGGCCGGAATCGGCGCGCTCGCCGCCCTCGCCCACCGGATGAACGTGCTGTCGCTCGGCGACGAGGTCGCCGGGACGCTCGGCGCGAACCCGTCGGGGACCAGAACGGCGGTATTCCTGTGGGCGTCGCTCTTGACCGGCGCCGCCGTCGCGATATCCGGGCTGATTGGATTCGTGGGCCTCGTCGTCCCGCAGGCGCTCAGGCTTGCCGGCTCGCCCGACAACCGGTTTCTGATTCCAGCCTCGGCCGCCGCCGGCGCCGCCTTCGTCATGCTCTCGGACGCCTTGTGCCGTTTCCTGATAGGCCCGGTAGGGAGCGAACCCCCCCTCGGCGCCGTGACCGCCCTGATCGGCGGGCCTGTGTTCATCGTCCTGCTCAGGAGGTATCTCAAGAATGTGGAGTAGCGGCGCTCGTACATTCGTCCGCGTGGGCGAATTGACTGGTATGCCTGCGCACGGTACAATGTGCATACGTGAAGGAGGTGACGAAATGCCGACGAGTTCTCCGATGGTACGCAAGGCATACTACGTGGAACCAGGGCTCATCCGGCGCGCCAAGAAACTCCTGCGCCTTCGGACCGAGGCCGAGGTCATAAGGTTGTCTGTTGAGAGAATGGTTGAAATGGAGGAATTCTGGCGGTTCATGGACCGCACGAGGGGAAAAGCGGGCCCCGACGGGTTCAGAGGGTGCTCATAAGTGCGCGCGGCGATTCTGGATACGTCCATCTATGTCGGCCACTTCGCCATGGGGTGGTACGCGGAGGTCCTCGCGGGTGTACGCCAGTGTTACGTCGTGCGCCACTCGGCCGTGGTCTTATCCGAGCTGGTGCGCGGGGCCTCGACTCGTGCCACAACGCTAATGATCGCGCAACTTTGCCGGCTGGCCGGCACAGCATGGATTCCCGAGCACGCCGATTGGCTCGCGGCCGGTTCGACGATCTCCCGCTTGGGGCGGCGCCTCGGATGGGAGGAGCGAAAAATGCGGGACATTCAGAACGACGTGCTCATAGCGCTCACGGCCCGCAGGTTTGGGGCGGTGCTATACACCGCGAACCGAGGCGATTTTTCGATGATACGGGACCTGGTCCAGTTCGAAGTCGTGTTTGTGGATCCGCCGTCGCGTCCGGCGACGTGAAGGAGTCGGCGTCATGGCTCCCCGTTTCGACCCACGCTTGATGCCATCCTTTCAGTACCGAGGACTTCACCGAAGACAACGGCTTCGCGGCGGAGATCATGAGACACGGCGTCGAACTGAAGCGCCGGCCGGTGCCAGGTTCGTTTTCGCCTGTGGCGGGGGTCGCCGCGCTCACCACCCTTGCCCACCGGATGAACGTGCTGGCGCTCGGAGACGAGGTCGCAGGGTCGCTGGGCGTCAACCCCTCGGCCACGCGGAGCGCGGTTTTTTTATGGTCGTCGCTCGTCACCGGCGCGGCCGTGGCGATCTCCGGACTCGTGGGGTTCGTGGGGCTCGTGGCACCGCAGGCGCTCAGGCTCGCGGCGTCGCCCGACAACCGGTTCCTCGTCCCAGCGGGCGGCCGGGGCGGCGTTCGTCGTGCTCTCCGACGCGCTCTGCCGGTGTTTTGGCGGGGATGGAAAGGGAGCCAGGCAACATGAACGTCGAAGATACTTCCAAGTTGGCTGTTTTCCAAGGGAGGCGGATACGGAAAACCCTTCACAAGGGCGAATGGTGGTTCTCGGTCATCGATGTCGTAGAAATTCTGGTGGGGGGCGACCGGCCGCGCAAGTACTGGCATGATCTAAAGAAAAAGCTCGTGACCGAGGGCTACGGTGAAGTGTCCGAAAAAATCGGACAGTTGAAAATGGCCGCCCCTGACGGG
>JACRCP010000320.1 GCA_016218965.1 Deltaproteobacteria bacterium
AATATGTCAAGCTGAAATATGATTACGGCGCGGCAACATTCGTGACTACTTTTGGCTTTTCAAAGGACGCCCCCCGGAATCACTGCGGTTTTTCCCTTCTGAGTACGGAAAAAGCTCAACACAGGTTGGAAGTTGGGCTAAACGAGGATCACCCGGAGATCGGCCGCCGGATCGTAGTCTCGCTCGAATCCGCGCACCGAAAACTCCCCGAGGGAATCGAAGTCATCCCCGCCAAGAAGTTTGCCAGAATGCTCTGGGCAGGCGAGATCTTCTGACGGCCCGGTACATGGTTTTGTTTTTCGCGTTCAAAACGGGACCTCCGAATCGTCCTCCGAATCGCCGGAGTCGCCGGCCCCCTTCGAGCGGTCCCTTTCGTCACGGACGGCGCACTCGGCTTCGATGGCGTGCAGATCCTCGTACATCTCGTTCTGAAGCAGCCAGATCGGATCGGCGTTCCGCCGGACGAATTCTTCGACGCCCATCCCCTCGATCGTCGGCGGTCGCCTGACGCGCTCCTGTTTCCCGTTGACGAAAATCGTCATGAACTCCCGCTTCCGCCGCGCCTTCCCGGCCTTCTCCGCCGCGCCCAGTTTGCGTTTCCGTTTGCCCATGCGTACGTTCTGTCTCGCCCGGCGCGAAGCTCGGCCAGTGCCATAGCACGCGAGTGGCCGTCGCGCTACTCCTGCTCGTCGGCCGGAACCGGTTTGGCTTTCCCATCTTTGAATCGCCGAAGCGCCAACGGGTCCTCGATCGCCTCGATCGCTGTCCGGTACGCCTGCTCGCCGATAACACCCCTGTTCCGGAACTTTTCGAGAAGCTCCCTCTGCTCCTGAACCATCTCGGGCGTCCGGCGGGAGAAGGGCGAGGACATGGCGTAGCAGGTCGAGTGGAAGATGCTGACCGCCCCGAAGCCGATGATACCCGCGAGCATGGCAAGCAGCGTCCTCCCTACTCGGAACTGCCGCCCGGCACGCACCCGCCTGGCGACAACCAAACCGAAAGCGACGAGAATCAGGCAAAAGCCGAACAACTTCGGAGCCAGAATCGTCGACACAACGTCGTTGAACCTCACTACGAGTTCCCTTGCGGCAGGGATGTACACGTACACGCCGTCATCGACCTTTGCCGAGTATTGGCCGAACCAGTCACCGTGAACTGGCGAGTCGGCGAAGAGCTTGGCGTCCCTGCCGGCCCGATTCTCGTACACATACGGCAGCATCCATGGCGAGAAAACCCCGGCAGGCGTGAGAGCAAAAAAAAGTTGTCCCCATGTGCGACAGCCACATCGACTTCCAATGCCACCCATTCGTCGCCCGCCGGAACCGGAAACCAGGAGAAGTTGTACGGAACCGAGTTGTCACGTAGTTCGGTCTGATTTTGCGGAGGGCGGCCATGTTTCGCCCGATAGAACTCAAGTTCCACCTGACTCACCGTCCACCAATGGATGAACCACGGAGAAAGTTCCGAAACCGGCTCATGCGGGAGATCTTTGCTCCTCACGTGATACGAGATCTTGAACCGTGACTCGAAGTTTTCCAGGACGGCAAGACCCTCGTCCATTGTCGGATACCGGCCATGCACGCGTCGATACTCCTGAACATGCCACTTCAATGCGGAAAGATGATCCTGGAAAACCTCTACGTCGGACCAGTAGTGCCCGACCCCGGTCATCCCGTCGACACAAGGCGGCCACCAGAAAAGCGCTGCCGCCCCGACGAGGGCGAACACGGCTGGGCTCCGCAACCACCCCTTCTTTTTGGGTTTTTCACCGGGAGGCGTGCCCTGCCCGGGCGCCGGTTCGCTTTTGTTCTCCGATTCAGCCACTCCCGCCCCTCCTCAACCCTTTGCCCACACCAAATGTCCCTGGGGTCTGACAATGTCACCGACCGACATGGTCACTCGCCGCCGCCCGGCCGATTTTGTTCCGCCCCGTTTTCCGGGGCTTCGGCCCGACACCCGTCTCCTCCCGTCTTGCGGTTCACGTTACGGCCGGATAGTACACCACAGGGGAGGCGCGGCGCAAGAGCAAGCACACAATTTAGGATTTAGGATTGCTCGATTTAGGATTTGGGTGGCTACGAGCGGGGACCGGAGGTCGAAGGTCAGAAGGCAGAAGTCACAGGTCGGAGGGCGGAGGGGGATATTGCCTGTCGAGCTTCACGCCGCCCGGAGGGGGGCGAGTTCTTCGGGGGCCACTTCTTCCAATCCCGTCCGGGCAAGGACCGCGTTGAGGGCGGCGGGGGTGACGGCCAGCGGCGCGGTGATCTCGATCCCTATGGGCCTCCCGCTCGCGGAGTAATCTATCAAGATGCCGGCGCCGGCGTTCTCCGTGCGGGCGCTCTTCTCACCCGGCTGCCGGGGTAGGTAAAGATACGCGGCCAGCGGCTTCCCTTTGCGGAACGTGACTTCAAGGTATCTGTCTTTCATGCCGTTTCTCCGCTCGGATACGCCGTCACCACGACGAGCAGCTTTTCCGATTCGTCCGGTTCCACTATCACTTCCCAGTCTCCGCCGCGGTGCCTTGTTTCGACAACCCATCTGCCGGGCACCGTGTCGGCCCGGAACGCCCCCGCGATTTCAAGCATACCACGAAGCTCGACTTCGTTGAAATCCCTGTCTTCCATCCGCTTTTCGAGATGCGGCGTGAATTCGAGTTCCCACTCCCACCAATCAGGCCAGGTCACCCCGGATCTCAGGGACGTCTCCTCCCGTCTTGCGGTTCACGTTACGGCCGGATAGTACACCACAGGGGAGGTCGGGAGCAAGAGGAACCTCGCGAACAGAGGAACCTTGCGAACGTTGGGCGGAACATCCCAAGTTTTGGGGCTTTGGCATCGGCGCCGGGCAAATTGGTCGGGCGGCCGCGATCAGCGTTTCTTCGGGAACTTTTTGGTCTTGTCTTCGCCGCCCGTGAGGTAGAGCCAGAAGGGGACGAGGCCAATTAGAAAGACCGCGGCGAATACGTAGCCCAGCCCTTTGACGAAGGCGCTGAAGTCCTGCAAAACGTGGAACTCGTGCATCGCTTCCTCCCGCCTTTCTAGTGGTGCGCCTCGTAGTCGGGATGGTCGTAGAGGATGGCAAAGCGCTTCACGACCCCGCGGTAGATCGTCACGCCGAGCGTGATGAGGAAAATCACGACGACGTACTCCATCCAGCTCGGAAAGTACCGCTCCGCGAGCGGCAGTTTGTAGTTGAAGGCGACGATCGAGATGTTCAGGCGGTTGAGGATAACGCCCAATATCGCCATTCCCGCCGTGAACCGGATGAGCCCCGGCCGCCGCTCGCGGTAGCCATAGGCGTAGAGCAGCGTGGGCAGGAGCACAAAGCCGAGTATCTCAACCAGGTACCACAGCCCGAGCGGGCTTGCCAGGTAGTGCCAGTAGTTGTGAAGCGCGACATCCACGACTTTCACCAAAAAGTACACCAGTGTCGCGATCGCACCGGCCTTGCCAAGACCGATGGTCAGCTCGTCGAGCTTCTCGTCGGAAATGGCGAACCTTTCGCCCCAGATCTTCTTGCACGCCAGGCCCAGCATCACGCACATCGCGATTCCGCCCACGCAGCTTGACATGAAAAAGTGCAGCGGCACGTACGGGGAGTACCACAGGGGGTAGACCTTCTCGGGCACGGTCAGAAAAAGGGCGCCCAGCGTGGCCTGGTGCAGCATCGAGAGCATGAGCCCGAAGATGGTGAACCCTACGGTGGCGGCCACGGCGGCCTTCCGCCAGCGGCGCCACTTGACCCACTCGAAGCCCACGGGCGTGAGCTCCAGAAACTGCGTGGTGTAGTAGAGGCCGACGCACAGCGCGATTTCGAAGAGCGCCGAGGTGACGCCGGGCTGGATGATGAACGGATACGGCAGGCGGTACGCCCGGCCGAGGTCGAATATGAGGATAAGGATGAACAACGAGTAGCCCATGAAGCCCGAGAGCACCGCCGGCCGCACGAGCGGGTGGTACTCGTGCATGCCGAAAATGTAGACCGCCGTGGTGAGCGCGTAGCCGCTCGCGGCGAGCGCCACGAAGACCAGCTTGAATCCCGTCCAGAGGCCCCAGGTCGTGGCATGTGTGAGGTTGGTCGCAAAGGCGAGACCAAAATAAAAACGCAGCAGGACAACAAGCCCGCCAATGGCCAGAAGCAGACCGGCCGCGACGTTGAACGGCGAGAGCAGAGGACCGCGATCGGCGGGGGTAACAGGGGCGTGCCCGTTCATCGCGCACCCCCTTCCTTCGGCGGTTCGGGCTTCGCCGCCTCGGCGGCCTCACGGACGGCCTCGAGCCTTCCGGTCCTGCGCCCCCGCTCGACGGCCCGCTCGAGGTCGCGGGCGGCCTGCGCGCGCGCCGCGGAGAGCGCCTTTTCGACCTCGTCCGCCCGCTCCCGTGCGAATCTCGCCAGTTCGCGCCTGAGCGCCTCCTCATGGAGGTGGTCCCTTCGCTTGGTAAAGGCGTAGAACCCGGCGAGTAAGCCGGGGATGATCGCCGTGACCAGGGGCGCCAGCGTCAGAAAGCCGGTCGTGAGATTGGGCAGGGGCTCGTGGACGATGTTTTCGGGCAGGTCCAGCCTTCCGGGCGCCAGGCCGGAGACCGTGAGCCAGCTCGTGCCGCCGTATTCGTGCTCGCCGAAAATGTGATCGAAATAGCGGCCCGGGAACTTCCGGATGCGATCGCGCGCCATCCTGACGAGATCCCCGCGCTTCCCGTAGACAATTGCGCCCGTGGGGCAGGCATCGGCGCAGGCGGGGTTCTTCCCCTCCTTGATGCGCGGATAGCACATCGTGCACCGCACCACCTTTGGCGCGAGCGGTTCGTTGTACTCGTACGCAAGCGCGTAGTACGGGCAGGCAAAGAGGCAGTAGCGGCATCCGACGCACAGGTCCGGGTCGTAGAGCACCGGGCCTTCGGGCGTCTTGACGAACGCCTTGACGAAACACACCGACGCGCAGCACGGCTCGTTGCAGTGCATGCACTGGTGCTTGCGATAGACCGGCGGCCGGCGGCCGCCGCCTTCCGCGTACTTGTTGACGACTGTGTACAGCTTGTCGTTTATCCCGCGGCGCGCCGAGAAGATCGCCTTGTCGTTTATCGGCGCCTTCGGGACCGGGAGCTTGTTCACCTCGTTGCACGCGAACTCGCATGAGCGGCAGCCGACGCAGAGAGTAGTGTCGTGAAGCAGGCCCTTCCGCCCGGGGTGACCTTCAAACAGATGCACACCGGAACCCGCGCGGGCCGCGCCGGCCAGCCCGAGCGACCCCACAACCGCCCCGGTGATGAAACCTCTTCGCGAGATCGTCATCGGGCGGCCTCCGCGACCTTCTCGGCCTTGTGGCAGTCCGTGCAACCCTGCTCCTTGCGCGCCATCTGCTGGTGACAGCCGATGCACTGTCGGTGGAAGGCGTTTTCGAGCGACGGCATGTCCCTGCCGGCCGTGGCGGCCGCGCCGTGGCACGAGCGGCACGGCGGCGGCCGCTTGTCCGCCGGGCTGTGGTGGTGGTGGCACCCGGCGCACAGCACCTCGGTTTTGCCGTGGAAGCGGTTGGCGAGCTTGCTCTTCGCGGACTCGTCGTGGAGCTTCTTGACGATCTTCAAGTGCGGCATCACGGTGGGCTGATATTTTTTGCCCCCGACGTCGATCGTGATCTTTTCGGGAAAGTCCTTTGCATCGACCTTCGGGAGCGGCGCGAGCTTCACGTCGGCGAACAACTCCGCGTCGGGCGGCTTGTGCGGAGGGGTCGTGACGAGCGCCGCGGAGGGGGCAGACTGCGTGCCAGGCGCCTCCTCCACCGCCGGCCCGACGATCGGCACGGAGACGACCGCCGGCGCCGTTCCCGAGTGGCAGACGGCACACGCGCGTTCCCCGGGCGGCTCGAGCATCTGCTCATGGCACCCGGCGCACTCGACCTTGGTGGAAGTCAACCGTTCATGGCAGCCGACGCACGAAAAGCCCGAACCCGCACGGTGGTGGGCCTGTTCGAGCGTGACGTTCCCGCCCTTCTGGCCCCCGGACAACTCGTGGCACTCCGCGCAGCGCTTGAGCGTGTCGTGGTGGCAGTCGCGGCACACCGTCGTGAGCGGCTCGTGCGCCTTGTGGTCGAACGGAACGAGCGACGCGTTGGTCTTCGGGGTTTCGACCCACGCCCGGTCGGGCTGTTTTTCGATCTTCAGCCGCTCGATCTGCTCGGGCTTGAGGACCGCGAACTGTGCCTGCCGCTTTGCGTCGTGACAACCCGCGCAGTCGGCCGGGCCGCTCTTCTTGGGGTCGCCGGTCTTCTTGAGCGTTTCGCGGTGGCAGTTGATGCAGGCGATGTGCGAGGCGTTCCGGACCGAGCGCCGTTTCCGCCCCGAGACCACCTGGTCGCTTTGGGCGTGGCAATCCCTGCACGACGCCTCCGCGCCCTTCTTGTAGACGCGCTCCTTTTTCTGCTCGTCGAAGACGTGGTGGCACGCGTCGCAGCGATCTTTTCGGCCATCTGGCGCGGGCTCGGCGGTGGCCTTCACGTGCCTGAAGTGCAGGGAGTAGTCGTGACGCGCAGGACGGCGCTCCGAAACCGCCGGCGGCGCGAGCTTGTGGCACTCGCCGCACGCCTGGGGGCCGGCCTTTTTCCCTTCGGCGCGCCTCCGCTCGTGACAACCGATGCACTTGCCGTGATAGAACTCGACGAACCGATCGTCATCCGAGAAACGCTCGGGCTGTTTGTCGAGCACCGGCAGAATGCCGAGCTTCTGATCGACCGCGTGGCACGCCTTGCAGTCCTCGGCCTTGAGCGCCTCCTCGTGCTTGTCGTGCGGGAACTTCGCGGGCGGCCTATCCATGGCGCCGAGCTCCGCGGGCATCGACATCGTGATCAAGGCGGGCCGCTCCGTCGGCACCGCCTCGCGGTGCTCGCCGTAGCAACCTGACAGGAACAACAGTCCAACGGCCATGCCCTGAAGGCTGACCCTGCGATGCTGGGCGGAGGCCGAGGCTGACCCTGCGATGCTGGGCGGAGGCCGAAGCTGACCCTGCGACGCTGGGCGGAGGCCGCGGCTGATAGCTGATGGCTGATGGCTGATAGCTGAACCCCTACGGTTTTGCGTACCTTGCCTTGTACGGCTCCTGGATCACGCTGCGCCTCGTCTGGTTCTCCCACTCGCGGGCCGGCCGCACCTTGGTGATGAGCGCCAGGCGGCCCTGGCCCTTGAGCCGCTTGTGTATCTCGAACCACGCGCACGGGACTGTCTTGTCGACCTCGCACGTGCCCTCGGACCGCGTGCCGCCGCAGGGGCCGTTGAAGAGGCTCTTGGCGCACCTCGTCACCGGGCAGATGCCGCCGGTTTCGCCCAGCACACAGTCTCCACAGGTGCGGCAGTTCTCCTCGTACCAGCCGACGCCCTTGTCGAAGCCCACGAAGGCCGTGTTGAGCGCCGGAAGGACCGGGAGCGCCGGGTGGCGTTCGGCGACGAACTGCACGCCGGCGCCGCAGGCCGTCGAGAGCACGGCCTCGTAGTCTTTCACCAGCGCATCCGCGTCGGCAAAGAACGTTTCGTTGCACTGGCGTTCGATGGTAAGCTCGTGGAGCGTCAACCCGCCGCCGTGATCCCGCACGCGGGCGTCGAGCTCGGCGCAAAGGTCGCGGACCTCGCGCTGGCCGCCGGCCAGGCAGATTGAGGTGCAGCCGCCGCAGCCGAGCACGAGCACCTTTTTGCAGCTGCCCAGGAGTCCGAGGATCTCGTCGAGCGACTTTCGGGAAGCGACGATCATTGTTCTCCTCCGCGAACGGGGACCGGGCCCCGACGGGTGTTCCTCACAGCCAGCTTTCCATCGCGCCCTGCTCGTCGAAGTCCGGGTGGATCCCCTGTGACCGCAGGACGCCGCGGGCGAAGGCGATCATGGCCGGAACGTCCACGCCGACCGGGCAGTAGCAGCGCGTACACAACACGCAGTTGCGCCAGACGATGCCCTTCATCTTTTGGAGGTCGTCGCGCCCGATCCCCGGACCCTTGCGGTAGAGGACGCCGACCGAGTTGATGACCTTGTACGACGGCATGTACTGCGGGTCCTTGTCCCTCGACATGTACATGAAGCAGGACTCGGCACACAGTGTGCAGTGCATGCAGTGCGAAAGGTAGAGCTTCATCCGGTCCTTGTGGCGGGCAAGCGCCCTCTCGATCTGCCCGCGATCGACCGGTGGGTTCTGAATCTCAGACATCCCGAACCTCGTTGAAATCCCGCTCAGAGGCGTGGCGGCCGCACGCCGATCCCAACGCACCGTCGCATGGTTTTGCCACAGAGAGCACAGAGTACACAGAGGTGAGGCAGTCCGAGTTCTCGGATTCAGAAGCACACAGGTTCTCTCTGTGACCTCTGTGTCCTCTGTGGCCCAAAAAGTGGAAATCCCTACTCGGCGGTCTCTGCGCCCTCTGCGGTCCCCGTGTTTTTTTCACTCCGAATTGCATCGTCAAAACGCCCGCCGGCCCTGCCCGAAGCTGTACTCGCCGTCCAGAAGGAAACGGTACAGAAAGAAGAACAGCGCGTGCCCCAGGCGCGTGAACGGCACAAGGACCAGCATCGCCTCGCCGGAGACCACGTGCAGGGCGATCATCGTGCGGTATTCGCCGATCTGGTGGTACGCGAGGAAGCCGGTGAAGAACGGCAGCAGCGTCACCACCAGCACGAAATGATCGTAGGGCGTGGTGATCGCCCGCACCCGGCGCAGGAACACCCGGCGGTAGAGAAAGGCCGCGCCGCACAGCAGGAAAAGCACCGTCATCACGTCGGCGACGCTGTCCGGCAGGCTCGGCAGGTGGAAGCCCGCGGACTCGGCAAGGAGCACGTTGTGCGCCAGCAGCAGAATCGGCGTGGCGAACAGCAGCGCGTGGAAGGTCACGGTGAGCATCGTCATCACCGGGTGCGTGGCGGCCACGGTGCGGCACAGCGTCCCCAGAATCCGGTCGAACGGCCGGCCCATCGCCTCGGCGGCCGCGAGCAACCGGTCCAGAAGCGGCTTTTTTGCGCCGGCGCCCCTGGCCGGCGGCGACGCCGGCGGCACGACGCCCGCGGGCGGCGGCGGAAGCGCGAGCGGGTCTTTCGCCCGGGTGAGTTTGTAGAAGCGCAGCCCCTGGACGACAAGCCCCGCGAGGAACAGCGCGAAGGCAAGGTACACACCGGGGCCGCTCGCGAATGCGTAGAGCGCGCCCATCATGCCTCCCCCGCCGGCGGCTGCGGAGGAGGCGGCGCCACTTTCGGCCGCGGGAGCAGTCCGGCGCGCTCGACGATCTCGGGTACTTTGTGCTCCCATTCGATCGCCATCAGGTGGATGCCGGCCACCCCCTTCATTTCCCTGAGCTCCTGGATCTGCTCGCAGGCAATCTTGATCCCCTCGTCGGCCCGTTTCTTCTTGTCAACACCCTCGATGCGTTTGATGAGCGCCTCGGGCACGTCCATCCCGGGCACCGACGTGGCCATGTACTTGGCCATCGGAAGGCTTTTCAAGGGAGTGATTCCGGCGAGGATGTGGACCTTTTGGGTGAGTCCCATGTCGTTGGCCATGTCGATGAAACGCCCGAACTTCTCCATGTTGTAGATGCACTGCGTCTGGATGAAGTCCGCGCCCGCCGCGACCTTCTTGGCAAGGCGGTGCACGCGGAACTCGAAAGGTTCACCGAACGGGTTGGCCGCGGCGCCTATGAAGAGCCGGGGCGGGCCGTCTATGGCCTCGCCGCTTAAGAACTTGCTCTCGTCGCGCATCGTCTTGACCATGTTGATGAGCTGGATCGAGTCGATGTCAAAGACGCCCTTGCACTTGGGGTGGTCGCCGAAGCTCTGGTGATCGCCCGAAAGCGCAAGCATGTTGCGGATGCCGAGCGCCGAGGCGCCGAGGATGTCGGCCTGCATCGCCAGCCGGTTTCGGTCGCGGCAGACCATCTGGTAGTTGGGTTCGAGCCCCTCCTGGATGCAGATCAGCGAGGTGGCCCAGCTCGACATGCGGACGACCGCGGTCTGGTTGTCGGTGATGTTGACGGCATCGACCATGCCCTTGAGAGGAGCGGCCTTCTTCCTGACCGCGTCCACGTTGGAGCCGCGGGGCGGGCCGAGCTCGCCGGTGACGGCAAAATGTCCGGCCACAAGGACCGCTTCGAGATTGCCACCTGATTTCATGAGATATTCCTTGTCACTCCAACCGCGGAATCCGCAGAGACGCCCGAGGGGAACAAAGAGGGGCGGGGTTTTGCCACAGAGTGCACAGAGCGCACAGAGTTCTGATCTCCCCGGCTCTCGGAATCCGGAGCACGTCGATATTCTCTGTGCCCTCTGTGTTCTCTGTGGCAGAAGAGTCCGGTGTCTTCTCCGCGCTCTCTGCGCTCTCTGCGGTGAAATATCCGGTCGCGCCCCCGCCGCTCCGTTTCCTCTGTGGTCGCGTTCTGCACCTTTCTCAGAACAGCCCTTTTACCCTCCCGGTTTCGACGTCGACGTCGACGCGGCGGAAGGCCGGATCGGAGCTCGTCCCCGGCATCAGGCTGATGTTGCCGGCCACGGGACAAATGAACTTCGAGCCGCCGTAGGTCAGGAAGTCGCGCACCTGGAGCGTCCACCCCTTGGGCTCGCCCTTCTGCGTCGGGTCGTGCGTCAGCGAGAGGTGGGTTTTCACCATCATCGTCGCGTACTCGTTGTACTTGGGGTCCGACTCGAACTTCTTGAGCTTCTCCTGAGCGGCCGGGGCGTACGCGACGCCGTCGGCGCCGTACACTTCCCTGGCGATGAGATCGACCCTCTTTGAAAGCGGGGTGTTGAGATCGTAGAGGAACTTGAAGTTGACCTTGTCGTTGCAGGCGTCGATGACCGCGTCGGCGAGTTCGAGCGCACCCTCTCCGCCGTACTGCCAGTGCTTGGACACCGCGACGCGCGCGCCGGCCTGCTCGCCGATCTTTTTTACCATGTCGGTCTCGGCCTGCGTGTCGGTGAAGAACGCGTTGATGCACACGACCGGGTTGATCCCCGCCTTCTTGACAGTCCTGATGTGGTGGACCAGGTTGTCCGCGCCCGCCTCGAGCCACTTGAGGTTTTCCTTGCTGTAGACCTCCTTGAGGTCCTTCCCCGGCGCCCACACCGGCGCGCCGGCGGCGACGCCGTGGCTCTTGAGAGCCCGGATGGTGGAGGTGATTACCGAAACGTTGGGGACGTTCCCCGAGTAGCGGCACTTGACGTTCCAGAACTTCTCGAACCCGATGTCGGCGCCGAATCCCGACTCGGTGATGTGGTAGTCGGCGAGCTTCAGGCAAATCTTGTCGGCCACGACCGAGGACTGCCCGACGGCTATGTTGGCAAACGGCCCCGCGTGCACGAAGCAAGGCTGGCCCTCGATGGACTGCATGAGGTTCGGATTGATGGCCTCGCGCAGCCACGCCGTCATCGCGCCCGCGACCTCGAGGTCCTCGGTGGTGACGGGATCGCCCTTCTTGTTGTAGGCGACCACGATATTCCCCATCCGCTTCCGGAGGTCCGGAAGATCACTGAAGATGGCGAGGATCGCCATGACCTCGGAGCTGACGGCGATGCCATACTTGCTTTGCATCATGTAGCCGTCCATTTCGCCGCCGATCCCGATGATGATGTTGCGGAGCGCCTGCGCGCAAAAGTCGATGATCCATCCCATCTCGATGTTGGTCGGGTCGATGTCGAGCCTTTTCAGGCCCCTCTTCTTGAGAAACTCGTCCGAGTAGTTGCGCTCGTGCTGCATGCGCGAGGTCAGCGCCACCATCGCGAGGTTGTGCGCGTTCATGATGGCGTTGATGTCGCCGGTCAGGCCCAGCGAGAACTCGGTGAGCGGGATGCACTGCGAAAGCCCGCCGCCCGCCGCCGAGCCCTTGATGTTCATGGTGGGGCCGCCCGACGGCTGGCGGATGCACGCCACGACCTTCTTCTTGCGTTTCCCGATGCCCTGGAGCAGGCCCATCGTCGTCGTGGACTTTCCCTCGCCCAGCGGCGTCGGCGTGATGGCGGTGACCTCGATGAACTTGCCGTCCGGCCGGTCCTTGAGCCGGTTGAGCACGTTCATGTAGTCGACCTTGGCGACGTAGTTGCCATGCGGGAGGAGCTCGTCCTTTGTGAGCCCAAGGTCGTCGGCAAGCTGGTAACAGGTCTTCATGGACTTCTCGGCTTCTTCGGCGATCTTCCAGTCAGGGTTCTGGCGTGGGTCAAGCATCGTATTCTCCTCCGTTATTGGGTAAGGTCCAGCCGTTTTTTCCGAACCGACGCCCGCCGTATCTAACAGACGGAAGATCGAAGTTCAAGGTTTTTCTTGTTGCCGCGCCGTCAGCTTTTGGCGCCCTTTTCCGATACGCAAGGGGTACCAATTCGGTAACGCCTCGGTCATCGTTTCGGCCGCCGAACAAAAAGGGCGACCCCGGTGGGCCGCCCTTTCGGCTGGCATTTTTTCGTTCCGCCGGACTAGCGGCCGCCGCGGAACCCGCCCCCGCCGCCTTCGCGCTCGCGCGGGAAGTCGACCTTGATGGCCCGGCCGTCGAGCATCTTGCCGTCCATCTCGGTCTTGGCCTTGTCGGCCGCCGCGTCGTCGGCGAACGTCACGAACCCGAATCCGCGCGACCTGCCGGTCTGCCTGTCGGTTATGACCTTGGCCTCGGTGATCTGCCCGAACTTCTCGAACGCGGCCCGAAGGCCCTCGTCGTTGGTGGCCCAGGCAAGACTTCCCACAAACAGTTTGTTAGCCATCCAGATCTCCTTTCGAAATCCGCCCCCGGCTCCTGCCGGAGGTCTTGTTGAATTGCCGCGGCGAAAGGAGATCACCCGACCTCGCTCCGACCGTGACATGCACACACCTCGCCTCGGTTCTCGCACCTCCAAAGGTCCGAGCCGGCATACGCCGACATCAGTCCTCGCAAAGGACTTCGCTGTAATGGGGGTTGATGCGACCTGTCTCTCTATCTACCGAATCCACACTCGCCACTCACAACGCAAAACCGGGTGCAATATGCCACAGTTGCCAAAAGATGTCAAATGCGAAATTTTCCGCGGGTGCACGACAAATTTGTGAGATGAAGTTCATCCGGCGAGCCGGTCGAGTGAGCGACGCTCCCAGTAGTCCTCGAAACAGGCGTTCGCGTTGCCGGCACAGGTTGCGGAGCGCTACTTCCGAGGGGATTCTGCGGACTGCTGCACGCCGCTGTTGAAGTATCTGGTGCGTCACGTGGCAATGCGATTCACGGCCGGCTGGCGAGGCCTCAGGGGGAACTCACTGTGACGGTGTCGACGGGGGACGAACGGTACAAGGAACTGGCGAGCGCTCGAGAACGCCTGTGGAGCTATGGGTTTGGCTGGTTCGTTTGCGACTGCGGCGCCCTGTGGTATCATGTCGGCGTTCGACCCGGACAGGGGGCGACGAAATGACGGCGCGGAAAAAATCAGGTTCACTTTTCGCCGTGGCGTTGACGTGCCTTTTCCTCTTTGGCTGTGACGAGGCCTCGGGGGACGGAACGACGTGCGTTCAGGACAGGGATTGCGAGACCGGTCTGGCCTGCATCGAGGGGACGTGCAGGAAACCGGCGGCTTTGCCGCTGGACGGCGGCGCAAAGGATTCCGGCGTTGCCCGCGACGTATCGGGCGAGGACGGCGCGCCGTCTGACGCCGGCCCCGTCGACTCGGGCGGAGGGGACGAAGGCGTCGAAGCTGAAAGCGACGGAGGCGGGGACGACTGGCAGGACGATGCCGGCGTGTCACCCGACGCCGACTCCCCGTTTGACGGAGGGACTGACTCCGGAGAGCCCGCCGACGCGGGGACGCCCCCCGACATCGGGACTGTCGACGCCGGTGAAGCGGACGCGGGCGAAGCGGACGGCGGCGGCGCCGACGCGGGCGCCGACGGCGGCGGACCCGCGAAGTTCTCGGTCATGACCATCAACCTCAAGCACCCCCTCACGGGCATCGACGAGGCCATCAAGAGACTTCAGATCGTCGCGACGGGCATCAACGATAAGCAGCCGGACGTGGTTGCGCTGCAGGAGGTGGTCAAGAGCGGGAGCGATCCGAACCTGGCGGAACAGCTTGCCGGGCTGACCGGATACCAGTGGGTCTGGGAGTTCGCATATACCGTGCCCGCGCTGTTCGACGAGGGGCTGGGCATCTTGAGCCGCTGGCCCGTCCTTTGGAACGATTCGGCCGAGCTGCCGCACCTGGACCTGGTGCTTTTCCAACGCAGGGTGCTTGGAGGGCTGGTCGATTCGCCGCACGGGCAGATTCACCTCTTTTGCACGCACATGACCACGGACTCCGGCGAAACGGTCAAGGCCGACCAGGCCTTGGCCGTCTACGAGTTCATTCAAACGCGTCCTTCGCCGCTTCCGGGTTTTTTGGCCGGCGACATGAACGCCGAGCCGGACAAGCTGGCGATGCGCTTCTACCGGGGCGAGGCCGAGCACGAGGGGAAGAGCGCCAATTTTGTCGATTCGTGGGCGGTCGCCAACCCGGGCGACGAGGGCTTCACCATGAGCTCGAGCAACCCCCAGAAAAGGATTGACTACATCTACGTCGTCCCGGGCCAGGCCGGCACGGCGGCCGTGGTTTCGTGCGAGATCATGTTCGCCCAGCCGGTCGGAGGGCTGTACGCCTCGGACCACCTGGGAGTGTACTGCGAGTTCACGCTGCCTTGACGGACGAAACGCCCGAGCTTTCGTCCGTGATCATTCAATCTTGGGTGGGGGACGGGTTTCCCGGAGCGGCATGTTTACGGCAACCGCCGGGCGAAGTTAGATGATGACGCATCGGAAACTGACGCGCAGGGGAAGCCGGCCCCCATCCGAGACTGAATGCTTACTTTCGTCCGAGTTTTCGCCTTGACTTTGAGACGGTGTCTGCTTAAATAGCTGCCGCCCTCGCGGGGCGCCATAGCCAAGTGGTAAGGCGACGGTCTGCAAAACCGTTACGCACCGGTTCAAATCCGGTTGGCGCCTCCAGTTTTTCCCAAAAGATGTTCCAACTGTCCGTTCCTGTGAACGGGGCGCGGCGGGCGTGTGTGGCGCGGTCGGATGGAGGTCGGCCGGCGAACAAAAATGGCGGCCCGGAGGGGGCCGCCACTTTGAGGCGAACTGTCGGGATCGACTAGTAGCGCCGGCCGCCGCCGCCGCCGCGCGGGCCGCGGTCTTCGCGGGGTTTGGCCTCGTTCACGTTCATCGCGCGACCGCGGTGCTCACGGCCGTTGAGCGCCGAGATTGCCGCCTGCGCCTGATCCTTGGCCGCCATCTCGACAAACCCGAATCCCTTGGACTGACCGGTGTACTTGTCCATGATGACGGAGGCGGACGTCACCGTTCCGGAGGCCTCGAAGAGCGTCTTGAGCTCCTCGCTGGTGGTCTCGTAGCTCAAGTTTCCCACGTAGATATTCACTCAGAACTCCTTTCGTCGGGGGCTAAATTGCCCTCGCTTCCTCGCGAATTGTGCGGGAAGGTAACCACTATACACTGTTTCGGGCAAACAAGCAAATCCGGCGGCTTTCGACGGGTGCGTTGCATGAACCCGGGTGATTCGGCAATCCGACCTGAACCGCTCCCTTACGGTCGCGGCTCGGTACGATACGAGCCGCGTGCGTCAGCAAGCGGTCCGCATCTCCCCGGGTTTGTGCAACGCACCCGCTTTCGACTGGGATTTGGAGTACGTGCGGGAGCGCCCCACCCCGGCACGCCCTTCCTCCCCGGCTCGCGCATGCTCCGCCGGGTGTTTCGTCGCTTCTGGCCCAGGTTCGGGGCGAGCCGGGGCTCCAAGGCGCGTCCAGCCTTCGCAGCCGAAAGCCGCTGCTTCGGCGGAGTAGGCCCGGGGTGGGTCTCTGGGTGTCGGCTACGAACGTACTCCGAATGTCACAGGCTTTCGAGGGGACTACCGGCGGGTCTTGGCCCGGCCGCTGAGCACCGAATACTGTCGCTTCCACGAGGTCGGCGGCGCCAGGCAGATCCCGTCGGAACGGACGAACGCGCACACCGTCGGAAGGGAGTTCCTGCCGCAACACCCCGGTTGCGTCTGCCTGCACCCGACGGTGCGGTCCGCCTGGTCGCCCGGCTGAAGCGGGGCGTGTGCACGGCTGGGGTGGTCGGGCGAGTCGATCGTCGGGGTGTTCATTGCGTTTCCCGTGCTGCGAAGGATGAAATGCCTTCCGAAGTGAGTATAGGCAAACCGGCGACAGTACGCAAGGCGCGTCTTGCGGCGGCGCTTGCAGCGCCTCTGTGAAAAAAGAGTGTGTGAAAAAAACGTGTTGCCGGAGGGGCGCGTTGTGGTACAAAAGACACGTCACGGCTCAAAGCAGGAGGGTGCGGTGAAAGGGCTCAGAGGGGAAATCTCATGAGCGGCGGCACCCGGTCACGGAACGCCCGGATACCACGGATCATCTTGGGCATGTTCCTTGCGGCCGGAACTTCGGCATGCGAAGACGGCGGGTGGGGTGAGCCGCTGCCCGACACGCTGCTGGGCGATCTGCCGGACGGCGAGACCGTGGCCGGTGATGTTGCGGGCGGGGTGGAAGCCGGGGGACCCGACGGCGGGGGAACGGCGGACGGATCGCAGGCAGGTGACTCCGGCGTCGTCTATGCGTGCGGCGAGGGGCCGGGAAACGAAAAGGGCGTAGGGAAACCCTGCACAAAGGGCGGGGGCGAGTGCACGGGCGATCTGAGCTGCGACGTCGATCTCGATGCGAAGGGCGTCGGCGTCTGCGTATTGCTCATGTGCTCCTCCGACAAGGATTGCGGAAGCGGCGCGACGTGCTGCACGCCGAGCGGGTCGCCGATCAAGGTCTGCATCATCAACGAGTGCCTCCCGCCGGAGTGCGGGGGCGTAGTGCCCGACGGCGGTGTCGATGGTGGCGGCGGGGGGGACGGGACATGAAAGGGCCCACGCCAACCTGCACGGCTCGCCGCTCATCCACTGAATTCCTGCTCCTTCGCGGGAATGCGAAACTGCCTACCGTCACCCCTTCGGGGTTCGGGATTGTTTTCGACGCGATCCGGGGGTTCCGCCCTTCGACAGGCCCAGGGCTACACCCCCGGCTTTCAACTGCCACCACTTCGTGGTTCGCGGTCATGACGGCCAGTCTTCTCACGGCCGCCGGCGCCGCGCACGCCGAAGTCACGCTCAACCACACGTTTTCGCTCGAGTCCGACCTTCGTCTTGTCGTCGACAAGAACCGCGGCGCGACGTCCGATCAGCTCCTGCACTTCAACTGGAACCGGAACGCGGTCGAATACAAGGTGCAGGCGTTCATCGGCGAGGACGTGCGCGCCGTGGGGCACCTGCGGACCCTGTTCTTCGGGATCCACGAAATCGAGAAGATGAACGACCTTGTAGACCGCCGGCAGATGGACCCCGTGCGAATCGATTCGGACGCGGCGTTTCTAGAGGTAAAAGGACTCGTCTTTGACGACTTGAGTGTCAAGCTCGGCCGGATGATCCACACGTGGGGGACGGCGGACCAGTTCAGCCCGACAGACAACATCAACCCGAAGGACTTCGAAGATCCGCTGCGGTTCGGCGGGAAGCTCGCCAACCAGATGGCCGTGGCGACTTACTATCTGCCGTGGCTCTCGGGCAGCATCCAGGCCGTCTGGATCCCGATGTTCCGCCCGACGCAGCTCCCGGCCTCGTCGGCGCTCGGGATGTCCGCCGACAACGTGAGCCAGATGCCCGTGCGCGACCCGGGGCTCAAACAGGCGCTTATTGACGAGTACTACCGCGAAAAAGGGCAGGGCGCCTCGCTCTTCATGGATCCCGAGATCCGCGTCAACATGCCGCCGACGGACCTCGACAACATGTCGGGCGGCGTGCGCACGAAGTTCCGGCTGGGAGAGTACGATCTCTCCGCAAGTTACTTCCGCGGCAGGCACTCGTTTCCGGTTCCCAAGCGCATCTACTCGTACTCCGGGAAAGACGTCCGGACCGCGGAGGGCCTCCGGACCGAGCAACGGCAGTTCATAGACCTTGTCTACCCGCGGATACAGGTGATAGGCCTCGACTTCGCCGCGTCGCTCCCGTGGCTTTTCAACCTTGGCGTCTGGTTCGACGGCGCGGCCATCCATCCCGAAAAGGTCGATATGCTCCTGTACACCACCAACTACCGGCCGGGCGACCCGTGCGCCACGCCGGGGATGACCGGCTCCGACATCAGGCTGGCGTGCAGCCGGAACAGCGACTACTGGTACTACAAGATGACGGCGGGGTTCGACTACACGTTCACGAGCTGGCTCTACATGAACGTCCAATACCTTCATGGCTTCGACGACGAGTTCGGCTACGAGGACGCGCTTGACGACTTCATCGCCGGCGGCGTGGACCTGAAGTTTCTAAACGACCAGCTTCTCCTGCGCCTCTTTACGCTCCATGACATCACGGACGGGAGCGACATCCTGTTCCCGCAGTTCATACTGAACAAGTGGGACTCGACAGAGCTTCAGCTGGGCGCGATCTTCAACCTGGGTGCCGAGGACACCAAGTTCGGGCAGAAGGCGTCGGGCCGAAACATGGTCTTTACGAAGGTGAAGGTGGGCTTTTGAAAGGGCGTGACCCGAAAACCCTCCTCGCCATGACGGTCGTCTGCGCGACCGGGTGCGCGTTTGACCAGACCGAGTTGCCGCCGCTTCCCGACGAGGTCCTGCACTACGGGCAGGAAGCGGGCGAAAACGGCGGGAACGGCGGAAACGGCGGCGGCAACGGCGGCGGAGGGTGCACTCGCGAGGAACCCGAGCTTCCGGAGTTCGGCGCATCGGACGGGCTCCTTTCGGGCACATGGGCGCGACGCCTCGTCCTAAAAACCGAACGCGACACCCGGAACAGCGGCGAGTGGAGGGACTCGAGCTGGACAGTATTCGAACTGGTCACTGTTTTGCACGCCGGGACGCGCCTTCGCGAGGTCGTCGAGGTGTGCGACATCTCCATGGGCGTCATTGACGGCGCGACCACGGGGTTCCCCGACGCGTTCATCAACAACCTGCCGATCCTCGTGGAGGACGGGACGTTCCTTTCGGGGGGGGACGGGGTCGGCGCGGCGTACAGGGATCCCGGGCCATTCGTGCGCCTGTATGGACTGGCCCCGGAGGCGGCGGCGAAGCCGTGGGAGAAGTGCGACTCGTACTTCAACCCCGAGAACCTCGCCGCGGAGTGTCCGATTGCCCTGTGGCCCGAGATCACCGACATGGATTGCGACGGCAACGTGGGTGTGACGCTCGACATGACCGTCGGCACCGCCGCCACCGAGCAGGTATTCATGGTCCAGCGCGACGTCATGACACGTTTGGGCGCGGTGAAGTCGGCCGACAGGATTGACGGCACGATAACGCTCGAGGAAAACAACGCGAACCTCGGATCTACCAAGGCAATGCTCAAGTCCAACCCGCCGTCGCGTGTCGTCGAGGGGAGCGCGTTCGTGATGACGAGGATTGCGGAGGGCGCCGCGTGCAGCGCGGTAATGGGGGCGGCGTTCGATGAGTAGCCCGACGGGGAAAACCGGGGCGTGGCTGTTCGCCGCAGTGACCCTTGCCTGCACGGCCGTGCTGTTCGTCGTCGCGTTCAAGGCTCCGCAGGCCGGCGACCAGATGGCTTATCTTCCGGACACGCCCGAGGTCAAAAGGTTTCTGGAGATCAATCGGCGCTACGGCAATTTCAACACGGTTCTCATAGGCGTCGAGACCGAAAACATCCTGGCGCCAAAAAACCTCGCGAAGCTCAAGGATCTGACCGACGCCATTGGCAAGATCGCCGGCCTGAGTTGGATGAGCGCCATCACAACGGTTCCCGAGATGCGCGCGTCCGAAGAAGGCGTTGTGGTTTCCCCGCTCGTCGCCGAGATCCCCAAGGACGATGCGGCGGTGGCGGCGCTCAAGGCGCGGATACTCAAGACAAGGCAAATCGTCGGCGAGCTCGTAAGCCCCGATTTTTCGTCGGCGCTTGTGCCGGTCACGATGTACGGCGACAAGGTCGCCGAGGTCTACCCGAAGATCGAGAAGCTGGCGCGCGATGCGGCAAGTCCCGACTTCAAGGTGTACTTCCACGGCGCCCCCGCGATCGACGAGTACATGCGGCGCGGCGGCGAGGCGCTCAAGATCCCCGGGATAGTCGCGGGCGTCGTGTTCTTGTTTTTCCTGATCATCGGAGTCCGCCCCAGCCGAATCCCCGCATGGCTTCTGGTCGTAGCCCCCGCCGCCGCGGCCGGAATGGCCGCGCCGGTTCTCTTGAAGATGCAGGCAAGCGAACTCTCGATGGCCTCGGGCCTCCTAGCGTTCGTCTACGGCACAATGGTGGTCTTCTCGTACCCCGGCCCCGAAGACCAAAAACGCCTTCGCTCGTGGCGCCGCACGCTCCTCATTTCTTCGATTGCGTTGGCCGTGGTCTTCCTGAGCCTCATCAAAAGCACGGTGATCCCTCTCCGCGGTCTAGGCGTAGCGTCGGCGGTGGCGTGCATCGCCGCGGGAGTCCTCGGTCCGATCGCGATGCGGTTCGGACTGGTTGTCACCGGCTGGAAAAGGACCGATGCGGCCGATTGGCGGATTTTCCCAGGGTGGAAAAGGGTTTGGATGTCGGTGTTCATCGCTCCGGTGGCGGCTGGCGTTCTGCTCGCCACTCTCTCCAGACCTGCCGCCGAAAACGACGTTGCGACGACGTTTGGTCCGGCATCCGAACCTGCAAGGACCATCCACTTCCTCGATCGCCGATTCGGCGGCTCCGAGTACCTTACGATCGTCGCGAGCGGCGACTTCAGTCATCCGGGGTTTCTCCGCGCGCTCGACGATCTGGCTGTTGCCGTTCGCGGTGTTCCTGGTGTGGCTGGCGTCGTTTCGCCGACGGACGTGTTCAAGATGGTCAGCGAGGCGATGATAGGCCGGTACCGTATTCCCGACACGATCAATCAGATGCAGGCGCTCTGGTTCTTTCTCGAAGGGCAGGCTGAGCTATCGGCGCTTCTCTACCAGAAGGAACAGGGCCTCATTCAGATTCGCCTCTCGCCGGATGGCGCGAAGCGGCCGCAGGAGTTGATGGACTCGATACGCAAGCTGACAAACTCGGCGCCTGCGCGTGTCGGTCACGTCGATCTCCGCGAGGTGTCGAGCGCGGGTGCGGCACGCCTGCGGGAACGACAACTTGAACAGGCCGGCAAGGCGATACGGGCGATTCTCGGCGCCAAGGCACAGGCCTCCGTGAGAGAGGCGCTTGCCTCGGTCGTGCCGCTCGAACTTTCGGCGGTTTCGCAATCGCCGGATTTTCGGTTGCAGGCCGCTTTCCGTGAGCGCCTTTCCGCGGTTGCCAGCCGCGCCTTTAACGATTATCTCACCGGTCCGGCCGCTCTGATGCCGGTCTCGCCTGAACAGGCCGCGGACCTCTCGCGGGCGCTGCTGCAGGAAACAGGGGATCCGGGCATTCGAGGCCGCGCCGGGGTCGATGCGTTGTTGAAGAAGTGGTTCCCCGAAGACGAAATGGCAATGGCCAAGATGTCCGGGGCGCTGTACGACAGGGCACTGGATTCGCAAGACAAGGTCCTTGCCGCGTTGCTCATCGAGGAGTTCAGGGCCGGCGGCGTTGAAGGCGTGACAGCGACGTCCGAATTCGTCGCCGCGTTACGTGACTTCGTTTCGCCGCATGTGTTCGTCGATGCGGGGCGGGACAACGTTAGGACCGAGTCCGTAACGGAAACGAAGTTTGAACTGACGGGCTATCCGGCAATCGCCCCGTTGGTCGGATCGATAACGTACGTCGATCTGTTCCGGTTCCTGCACTGGACGATCGTCGCAGCGCTTTTGCTGGGCGCGTTGGCCGTTTCGGTGTTTCGCGAACGGCCGCTGGTCCTTTTCCGGCTGGTTGTTCTGGTTCCGTTGAGCGGATTTTCGTGGCTGCTGTGCATGCTTCCCGCCGTGGGATGGGCATTGAATGTGTCGTCGTTCGTTTCCGTCGCCGTCACAATCGCGGCGTCGGCTGGGGCGTGCATCACTGCCGTGGCCAGTCGCACGAAAAACCGGGATCTTCAAATGGCTGTCCTCCTGACCGGGTTGCCACTGGTCGTAATGATTCTTGGTTTTCAACCGGTTAGTGTCGTGATGTCCACAGCAGTTTTCGGGATCTTGGGAGCGGCGTTCGGTGCGGCCGTCGTCGCCGCGCATTTCAACGGGCCGGACATGGAAAACAAGGAGGAAACCCGATGATACTCACAACCGCACTTGCACTTTCGACCGCTCTTGTGGCGGCCCCCGCGCCCATTACGGACGACGACGCCAAAACGGCGGGGGGGATTCTCAAGAAGAGCGACGACGTGGTTAGCAACTACCAGGACCAGGAGTTCCACACGCGCATGACTCTCAAGACCGGGGACGGGAAGGTCGAGAAGGTCATCGAGATGAAGATCCAGCAGAAGGGCCAGAACAAGCGGCTCGTGCGGTTCTTGAAGCCGGGCGACGTCAAGGGGCTGTCGGTCCTTGTGCTCGACCCCAACACCACCTACGTCTATCTGCCGCAGTTCAACAAGACCCGCCGGGTGGCGGCCCACACCAGCAAGCAGAGCTTCATGGGGACCGATTTCACCGAGCAGGAGATGGACATCATCAGGTACGACGAGAAGTTCGAGCCGGCGCTCGTCAAAAAAGACGGCCACGAGTACGTGCTTTGGCTCACACCCAAAAAGGGGGCCGAGTTTTCGTTTGCCTACATAATGATGTGGATCGACGAGGCCACGGGGTTCCAGAACAAAATGGAATACTACAACGCCGAGAACGTCAAGCTAAAAACCCAGTCGCGCGGCGAGGTCAAGACTCTCGATGGTGTTGTGACCCAGACCAAGGTCGTCATGACCGACCACATAAAAAAACACTCAACCGAGATCGAGATCCTCTCGAACAAGGAAAACCAGGGCCTCAAGGATGACCTGTTCACGCAGCGGAATCTCGAGTGGGGGAAGTGACCTCCCGGGACCCCGATGGACGTCGTTGAACCATCTCTGTTCAAGGCGGTGCTCTACGGCGTCCTCGGCGCCGTGGCGGTCTGTCTTGGCAAGGGGCTCCAGAAGTACGGCGTCGAGTTCATCGCCCACCCGAAGAAGACGTTCAAGGACGGGAAGTACCTCAAGATCTTCGTGTGGCTGCTCGGCACGGCCGGGATCGTCTCGTCGGCGTTCTTCATGTTCGCCGCGTGCGCGTACGGCCCGGTCTTGCTTGTCGCGGCGCTTTCGGGGACCGGGCTTGTCGCGCTTGCGCTCTTCTCGGCGTTTGTGCTCAGGGAGCCGATCGGGAGAAACGAGATTTTGGGGATGTCCGCGATCATCGTCGGGACGGTCCTCGCGGGATACTTCGACGGGTTCGCGGGGGTCGCGAGCTACGGGATGGCGGCCGCCGCAGGCAAAAAGATCGACGTCGGGAACATGGTCGTCTTCTCGGC
>JACRCP010000323.1 GCA_016218965.1 Deltaproteobacteria bacterium
CCCATGCCAAGACCGCCTCGACTCACAGGTCCTCGCGTCACCTACCACGTCATCGTCAACTGCAATAACGGCGAGTTCCAGATCAAGGACCGCCGGGACTTCCTCGAACTCCTCGCCGCCGTCGCAGAGTACAGCCTGCGCCAGGGGCAACGGTGCCGGGTACGGAATCGGGCCGTTGGCGGTCGGTTTTTGCCTCCCACTGTTCAGCACCCCTCACCTCGTTTTCTGCGGCTTTTGCTTGCCTGCCTTGAACTTACGAGGACAGTCTACCTGTTGGCATGGGTCTTGTAAACCTTCCCGTCCGCGTCTTCGGCTCTCGTTCATCGGTTGTGCCTGTTGCCTGTGCCAGGAGGTCCCCGTGCCCCGAAAACCTCGTCCCGTCGCCCCCGAAACCGTCTACCACGTCACCTTGCGGTGCAATAACAAAGAACTCTTGATCAAGACGCGCAAGGACCTCGAGTCCGTACTCTGCGTCGTCGCCCACTACAAGCTCGAGTACAAGTTCAAGTTCTACGGCTACTGCGTAATGAACTCCCACGCCCACCTCGTGATCGAGACCCCGGCCGACGAGGGGGCCACGATTTCCAAGATCATGCATGACATCGCCCTGAAATACGCCAAAGACTACAACCTCAGGCACGGCCGCACAGGCCATTTCTGGGGCGGGCGGTTCAAATCGCCGGTCGTCGAGAGTGACAGCCATGGGCTGAACCTGCTCCGGTACGTCTCGCAGAACCCGGTCAGGGCGGGGATGACCGACTCGCCAGACGCATGGGAGTTCAGCTCGTTTGGCGTCTACAAGAAGGGCGAGCCGGACGCGTTCATTGACCTGCTCCCGAGCTTCGATGGCCTATCGGCCACGCGGAAGCGCGCGGCCGAGATGTTCGTCGAGTACTGCGGTGCGATGCAGGAAAAGCAGAATGACTGTTGGACGATGAACTACGCGGTCGGCACCGAGAGTTTCATCAAGAAGATCCTCCGCGACAACGGCCTCGCGCCCCCGTGGGAGAACGGCCTTGCCGCCGCCGACCCGCCGGCGTAGCGCTCCCCGAACTTCCGAAAAACCGTTTCCCAGTCAACCGCGTTGGCGAGATCTGCCCGCAGTGGCGCGACCGACCGGTCCCGCCGAGCCGCCACCCGCCCAAACGCAGTCCGACCGGCCTTCCAAGTGCACGCCAGGCGCGGTTTCGGTCAGCGCCAGCCGCCTTCGTGGCGGTTGTGACTGACGCGAACTGCCAATCCGCCCCCCGTCATGCCCTACCCTTCGTTCCCCCTATGTTTCGTCCCAACCGAACCCGGCACCTTGCGACGGTCAACCCGGCACCTTGCGACGGTCCACCTTGCGACGGTCGCACCTTGCGACGGTCCTCTCGCCGCAATCCCAACAGCACAATTTCCCCCGACCCCTGTTCCCCGACCCCCGTCCTTCCCGAAGACGAACGTCTCAAAACCCTCGCCGACCTCCTGACCCACGTTGCCGGTCTCGCGACGGCCGGGGGCAAGTTGAAGTAGCCCGGTTGGACAACGCAGACACCACGAAGGCGTCGCGAGACACCGACATCGGAACCACTTTCCCAAGGTTCCGAGTTCGTTTCTGAAATTCGTCTGCCGCTCTTGCCAGTTGAAATCCCCTGGAAAAAGGAGACAATGGCGAGTGTACGACGGAATAGGTGCAGACAGAGGCAAAAGGGGCGACAGGGGCGGCGGACGCAGCGTTCGGCAAGGACCGTGGTCGTCGACTCGGCGGCGCGGGGATCATTCAGGGAGGATCCACAATGTCAAACACGAAGGAGGGCCGCCCGCTCGATGTCCTGCACCTCGTGTTCTGGGGCAACCTGGCCGCCTACTGCATCAACTTGCTGGACGAGACCATGATGGCGGGCGGCTTTGTCGCAGGCATCCAGGAACACTTCTGGCCGGAGTACACGGCGACGAAGTTCTTCTGGTTCAACACGGTCTTCATCGTCCTCATCGCCACGAGCAACATCCTCTACGATGTGTACGGTCAACGGCTCGTGGTCGCCCCGATGGCGTGGCTCTGGGAGCGCTCGCTCAACGGCCTCTGGCACCTCGGCTGGACCGTGGGGTACCAGGAGTACTCGCCGGGGCTGCTCACGAGCATCTTGTTCTGGATACTCCTCTACATGTGCTACCGCCACGGCGTACGGTCCGGGGAGGTCGGTCGTAGGCCCTTCTTCATCGGTGCGGCGATCGGCCTCGGGATCGAGGGCGTCATTATGGCGGCACTGTTCTCCGTACAATGAAGCGTAGGGGCCACTGGATTTTCGACGCGGCCGGGCACGGGTCGCCGGAGCATATGGGGAGCAGTTTTCCGCCGCGCTTTCATCCCCCGGACGGGGCCGCGGCCTTTTTCATCTCCTCCAGATGCATGGGCATGCACACCACCTGGAAGCCGATGTTCTCGTCCCCGGGCGCCGTCAGGTGCACGGCGGTGTTGTCGTCGATGCGGATGACCGCGGTGCTGCCTTTTTCCAGGAACAACTCGCTCATGTGCGGCAGCTTGTCCCCGGCGGACAGCCGGCTCTGTTTCGAGCGCGACCACTTCGAAAAGGCCTCGCCGTCAAGCTCGGCCAGAACAGCGGTGTCTGTTTCGATATAGATGGGCGTGCATTTGTAGGGCAACTCCACCTTGATGAAACCCGTGAAACCCGTCCTCATGTTCAACCCTCCCTTCGTGCCGGCGATTGTACACCGGGCGCGTTCGTGTTGACAACAACCCTGGTCGGGCGGTCGGGCGGTCAGCGAACTCAGGTCGAAAAAGAATTCGAAAAAGAACTGGCGCTTGACCGGCCCGGCCTTCGAGTCTATATTCACAGTATAGATCGGGAGGTGTCGCGATGAAGACAGCGAAGGTGTTCAGGAACGGACAAAGCCAGGCCGTCAGGTTGCCCAAGGAGTTCAGGTTCAAGGATGCCCATGTCTACGTGAAGCAGACGGGCAACGTTGTCAACCTCATCCCGGCGAGCAGCTTCTGGGATTCCCTGATCGAAGGGTTGTCCATGTTCTCCGGCGATTTCATGAACGAGCGTTCCCAGCCGGCCGTGCAGTCCAGGGAGGACCCGAAGTGAAGTTCCTGCTCGACACGAACACATGCATCTTTCTGGTCAAGAGAAAACCCGAGACGGTCGTCCGCAACTTGACAAAGCGCCGGCCCGGGGAGGTCGGGATTTCATCCATCACGCTGGCCGAACTCGCATACGGCGTCGAGAAGAGCGGGCGGGAACGCCGATTGGCGCGATGGACATGCTGATCGGCGCGCACGCCGTCAGCGTTGGCGCGACGCTGGTGACAAACAGCATCCGCGAATTCCGTCGCATCAAGAGACTCAAGGTCGTGGACTGGACGGCGTGAGTTCGACGAGGACCGAAACGACGAACGGGACTTCCGGCGCCACGACATCATGAAACCGCCCCCTTCCGAAACCGGTCAAGGCTCAAGGTCGCGCGATGCGCGCGTGGCCGTGCTTGTCGCGCTCGCCGTGCTGTTCTCGTGTGCGTGGTTTTTCTCGGGCGGGGGATCCAACCAGAACGCCCACCTCGCGACGGTGATCGCGTTGGTCGAGGATCGTTCCCTTTACCTCGACCGATACGCCGGAATGACCGGCGACTTGGCCGCCGTGCCGGGACACGTCGTGTCGGCCAAGCCGATTGCCACCGCGCTCGCGGCGCTTCCCGCCTACCTCGTGGCGCGGGCCGCGACGGCGCCCGTGAAGAACCAGGGGAACCGGTTCATCATCAGGGGCTACGTCACGTCGGTCTTCACGTCCGGGCTGGCGCTTGCCGCCCTGGCCGCCGCGTTCTACCACCTCTTTCGCCGAAGGCTCTCGCCCGCCGACTCGGCCTTTCTTGCGTTGGGCATGACCATCGCCACACCGCTGTTCCCCAACAGCACGATGCTCACGTCCCACCCGCTTGCGTCGCTCTCGGCCGTGCTCTCGTACACCCTGCTCGAAAGGCGGAGCGAGGGGGACGGGCCGGCGTCGTCCCGTGCGCTCGGCGCCGCGGGCGCGTTTGCGGGCCTGTCGGTGTGCTTCGAGTACCAGTCGGCCTTCGTGTTTCTCCCCCTGGCGGCGTACGCCGCCTATCGCTGCGGGCGCATCACGCGGCTTGGGTGGTTCGGCCTGGGCGCGCTCGCCGTCGGCGCCATCCCCGCGGTTCATCATTCGCTGGTCTACGGGAGCGCCTTTCGGACCGGCTACTCTTCGCTCGTGACCGAAAAACACGCGACCGATGCCTCGCGCGGGTTCGTGGGTTTCGTCCCGTCGGAGTTCTCGCTGTTCCGCCTCTACCACCTCACACTCGGGGCGTTTCGGGGCTTCTTTTACCTGAGCCCGCTTCTGGTGCTGGCCATACCCGGCTGGGTGCGGATGATCCGCCGGAGAGACACGCGGCCCGAGGGCCTCGCAACTCTTTGCGCCGCGCTTTCCGTCATGCTTGCGGTATCCACGCTCGTGTACTGGCACTCCGGCAGCGCCACGGGCTCGCGGTACGCCCTCCTGTTTGTGACGTTCTGCGGCCCCGCCGTCGCCGCGTGGCATGCGGGATACCGTCCGCTCACGATCGCCTGCGTCGCGGTGTCGTTTGCGTTCATGCTGATGGGGACCTCGGTCACCGCGATGCCGCCGTCCCCCGGGTCGGGGCCCCCGTACTACAACGTCCTGGGGTTCTGGTGGGAGCATTTCTCGAAGGGCGACCTGGCGTTCTGGCAGGGCCGCGTCGTCCACATCGAAGGGATCGGGGACGGCGGCCCGACAATGCGAAAGGCGTTCAACCTGGGTCAGCTCCTGGGCCTCGGGGGACTCGCCTCGCTCCTCCCGTATCTTGGCGTCCTCGGCGCGTTGGGTTTTGCGATATGGCGCGCCGCCCGGAAGGCCTCCCCCGATCCGCCCGTTTGCCCGGAGTCAAAGAATACGTGAGTCGGGCCCGTGCGCGGTGACGATCCCACGTTCGACATAGACCGGCCGGACTGCCCGGCGGACGGCCGGCAGTCGGAATGCGAATACGACGGCGCCGGCCGCCAGTGCGCCGCCGCAGATGAGGAGCGTGATCTCCGGCCCCAAAACCGACGCGAGCCCGCCGGCCAGCAGGTTCCCGAACGGCGTCATCCCCATGAAGGCCATCGTGTATAGCCCCATGATCCGTCCGCGCTTGTCGTCGTCGGCTATGGTCTGAAGCAGGGTGTTGTTGCCCGCAAGGTGCACCATCATTGCGAAACCGGCGACGGCAAGCAGGCAGAGCGACAGGCAGAGGTTGGTCGAAAACGCAAAACCGCACAGCGTCGCGCCAAAGCTCATCGCAGCCGCGGCGACCACGCCCAGAAGCCCCACGACGTTTTTGCGCGAGGCGAGATACAGTGCGCCAAAAAGCGCGCCCAGGCCGGTGGCGGCGGTCAGAAACCCCAGCGTCTTGGGCCCGCCGTGAAGGACCTCGCTTGCGAACACCGGGAGGAGCACGGTGTAGGAAACCCCCAGAGTGCTCACGGTCGCCAGAAGAAACAGCAGGTGCCGGATGGGGACCGAACTGGCGGCGTAGGAAAGCCCTTCCTTGAAACCGGCGAACGCCGGCTCGGGGTTCCTGGACGGCGGGGGGCGAAGCGGCCCGATGGCGACAAGCGAGGCGATCACCGCCAAGTAACTCAAGCCGTTGAGGCCGAAACACACGCTCTCGCCCGAGAGCGCAATCAGGATCCCCGCGGCGGACGGGCCGGCGAGGCGCGCGCCGTTGACCAGAAGCGAGTTTAGGGCGATGGCGTTGCCCAGGTCGTCGCGGTCGGAAACGATCTCGGCCATGAGCGACTGGCGCGCCGGTATGTCGAAGGCGTTGACGAACCCGTGGAGGACCGCGAGGACGATGATGAGCGTGACCGACGGGTGGGGTGAGGCGGCGATGGCGGCCAGGGCAAAGGCATGGATGGTCGAAAGGACCTGCGTGGCGATGAGCAGGCGGCGCCGGTCGAGCCGGTCCGCGAACACCCCCGCCCACGGCGCGACGAAAAACGTCGGGATGAGCGCGGCGAAGTGGACGACGCCCAGCATGAACGCCGAACCGGTGATGCGGTAGACCAGCCAGTTGAGCGCCACCTTGTGCATCCACGTGCCGCAAAGCGACGTCCCGTGGCCGAAAAAATACAGCCTGTACGCCCGGTGGCGCAGGGCGCGGAGGATCTCAAACGAAACAAAAGCGTTCGGCATGTGGGCGTTCCGGACTCCCAGGGGCCTTTTTCGTACTCCCGGGCCGCGAAGTCAACCGCCAAGAGGAGCCAACAGCCAGAAGCCAAAAGCCAGAAGCCACCAGCCAAAAGCCATCAACCAGAAGCGTTGAGCGTCGCGTCGGCCGAGCGGGTGGGGCGGGCGCGATCGTTTTTTTCTTGATCGTTTTTTTCTTTGCATAGGCTCGGGGGGGCGTGGTATCAATTTCCGTCGGCAGGCGGCAAGGAGGGTTGTATGTCCGATTCGATGGCGTTTGCCCAGGATTTCCTTAGGCAAAAGTACCGGAGGCTGTTCGAGGTCGGCGACGAGATGGGGGCTGAGATGGCTGCGCTCTCGGACCAGTTCTTCATCGACCTCCTCGACTCCTCGCTCGTCCTCATGGGGGTCGAGGCGGCGTCAATCTTCTTCCTCCGCGAGGGGAAGGATGAGCTCGACGTGGGCCTGTCGACCGGCGCGCGCAAGGAGGACCTCTCGCGGATCTGCATCAAGCTCGGTATCGGTGTGGTCGGGCACGCAGCGAAGTTCGACGAGGTGCTGGTCGTCAACGACCCCGGCAAGGACATGCGGTTCAACAGGGGTTTTGACCGGAAGACCGGGTTTGTAACCCGCAATCTCCTGGCGTACCCGTTCCACGAGGGAAGCCGGGTGGCCGGCGTGCTCGAGTTCGTCAACAAGGTCGGCCGTCCGTTCAACGACGATGACGTGGCCGCCGTGAAGGGCCTCTTTGAGTTCATAGGGAAGCCGATGGCCGAGGCGCTCAAGCGCACTTCGTTTCTTCACTGAAGCGGGGCGGAGGTTGACATCGGCGTCGGGAGTTGCTTGATTGTTGTGGAACGCAACGTCCCACCCGGGTGACACATGAGCGCAGGAAGGGGAAAAGAAACGGACGAGAAGGCCAAGGAGGCCGGGGTGCCGCGGAAGATCGACCGGGTGGAGATCCCCAGGATCGTGCCGGTGCTCCCCGTCCGCAATACCATCCTGTACCCGTCCATGGTGCTTCCCCTGCTCGTGGCCCGGGAGAAGTCCATCCAGCTCGTGAACGACGTGCTGCTGGGCAACCGGATGCTCTGCGTGCTCGCCCAGCGCGACCCGGACATCGAGGACCCCAAGGTCGAAGACTTGTACAGGATTGGGACCGTCGGCACCATCCTCAAGATGCTCAAGTTTCCCGAGAACCAGATCCGCGTGCTCATCCACGGGGTGCGGCGGGTGCGCATAGACGACTTCGACCAGAGCGGGCAGTATTTCAAGGCCACGGTCGATCCGCTCGAGGATGTGGTCAACCAGGGCCGCGACCTCGCGAAGGCGGTGTCCAACCTCACCAAGCAGTTCCAGCAGCTCACCGAGAAGTCGCCGGTCCTTCCGCGCGAAACCCTCGTCCACGCCAAGAACATCGAAGACGCGGGGATGCTCGCGGATTTCATCGCGACCAACTTGAACCTCCAGATCCCCGACATGCAGGACATCCTGGAAACCCTCGACGTCAGGCGCCGCGTCGAGAAGGTGTCGCGCCTCCTGGGGAAGGAGATCGAGGTCCTGGACCTTGGCCAGAAGATCCAGGAGGACGTGAAGGGCCAGATAGACAAGAGCCAGCGCGAGTTCTACCTGCGCCAGCAGATGAAGGCCATCCGCAAGGAGCTCGGCGAGGACGACGAGACGCAGGAGCTGCAGGAATTTCGCAAGAAGATCCAGGCGCTCAAGCTCCCCCCCGAGGTCCAGAAGGAGGCCGAGCGCGAGCTGTCGCGCATGGAGAAGATGCACACCGAGAGCGCCGAGTACACCGTGGCGCGGACGTACCTCGATTGGATCTGCGAGCTCCCGTGGGACAAGAACACAAAGGACAACCTCGAGATCGACGAGGTCAAGAAGGTCCTGGACGACGACCACTACGGCCTCGACCGTGTCAAGGAGCGGATCCTCGAGTACCTGGCCGTCCGCAAGCTCAAGGCCGACATGAAGGGGCCCATCCTGTGCTTCGTGGGGCCGCCGGGCGTGGGGAAGACCTCGCTGGGGCGATCGATCGCGCGCGCCGTGGGGCGCAAGTTCGAGAGGATGTCGCTGGGCGGGATCCGGGACGAGGCCGAGATCCGGGGCCACCGCCGCACCTACGTCGGGGCGCTCCCCGGCCGGATCATCCGCGCGCTCCGGCGCGCGGGGAGCAACAACCCGGTCCTCATGCTCGACGAGGTCGACAAGATCGGGATGGACTTCCGCGGCGACCCTTCAAGCGCCCTGCTCGAGGTCCTGGACCCCGAGCAGAACAACTCGTTCACCGACCACTACCTCGACGTACCGTTCGACCTCTCGAAGGTCCTGTTCATCACCACCGCGAACCTGCTCGACCCCATCCCGCCGGCGCTTCGCGACCGCATGGAGGTCCTCGAGCTTCCGGGGTACGTGATCGAGGAGAAGATCGAGATCGCCAGGCGGCACATCGTCCCGAAGCAGTTCGGCGAGCACGGGATCACGCCGGACCACCTCGCGTTCGGCGATGACGCCATCCTCGGGATCATCGAGGACTACACCAAGGAGGCGGGGCTGCGGAACATGGAGCGCGAGGTCGCCACCATCTGCCGCAAGGTGGCCCGCGAGGTCGCCACCGGTTCGACGCAGAAGGTCGAGATCAACAGGGCGGCGGTCTCGAAATACCTGGGCGCCCAGAAGTTCTTCTCGGAGGTCGCCGAGCGGACCGACATCCCCGGCGTGGCCGTCGGCCTGGCGTGGACCGCCGCGGGCGGGGAACTCCTCTTCATCGAGGCCACCAAGATGAAGGGGGCCAAGCACTTCGCGGTGACCGGGAAGCTGGGCGAGGTGATGAACGAGTCGGCGCAGGCGGCGTTCGCCTACATCCGCTCGCGTTCCGCGGACTTCGGGATACCCGAGGACTTCTTCGAGCACAGCGACATTCACGTCCACATCCCTGCGGGCGCCATCCCCAAGGACGGCCCGTCGGCCGGGATCACGATGGCCTCGGCCATGGCGTCGCTCCTGACGGGCAAGAGGACGCGCTCGGACACCGCCATGACCGGCGAGATCACGCTTAGGGGCAAGGTCCTTCCGGTGGGCGGCGTCAAGGAAAAGGTCCTGGCCGCGGCACGCGGCGGGATCAAGCGCGTGGTGCTTCCCAAGAACAACTTCAAGGACCTCGAGGACGTCCCCGCCAAGAGCAAGGAAAAGCTCGAGTTCATCTTCGTCGAAACCATGGACGAAGTGCTCGGGAATGTCCTGCACGACTGGCGACCTTTGGTCGGTCTTCACCCTCCCGCGCCGGTCGCAAACACGCAGCCGGTGGTCGGCAACTGAGAACGCGCGCCTACTTTACGGTCTCCTGCAGGAGTTTCTGCATCGTCACGACGGCCGGATCGTTGTCCGGCGCACATCCGAAGTCCGAAGCCGAGACGCCCAGCGGCTTGCCCGTGGAGGTCTTGCTCCCCTCGGCCAGGACCACGTAGTCGCCGGCGGGAAGTGAAAACACCTTGGTTCCGCTCACGCCGTCCTCGCCGATGACCCCGGTGGCGGCCGCATCGCCGGGGCAGTTCCCGGCGCCGAACACTTCGTTGATGATGCACTCATAGACGTTTGGCGAGACCGAATCGCCGCAGGTCGCCCGCCAGCAGGCCGATTCGGACTTGTCGACGACCGCGACGCGGGCGCCGTCAAGCGGTTCCCGGTACGACTTCTTCCCGACGTGGTGCCGGTAGGCCTCGACCTTGAGGGCGCCGCAGGCGGCCGCCGGTTGTTCGATTTCGATCGCGCAGGGGTACAGGAGATGGTGCCCCGTGGCGTCCAGAGCGTCGTTCATGGTCGAGACAGTGAAGAACACGGCCAGGTAACGGCCGGAGGGCAGGGAGGCGAATTCGGACGGCGCAAAGGAGAGATTCCACAAACCTTCGCCGGTCGCGCCGGCGACGCCGATCGAACCGGTTTCCAGTATTCCGGCACCGCCGTCCGCGCCCGCCGGGACGCCGCCCAGGAAGCACTTGCCGGCGTTCATGCACTCGTCGAAGAACGTCTCGCTCGAAAAACTTCCGGCGTAGCTTTCGTCTATCAGTTCGAAGAGGACGTTCGAGTTCGGGAGTGGCACGGAATCGCCGTCCCCGGGAAGGTCCTCGGGGGAAGGCCACCGACTCCCCGAAAACGTCAGCGATTCGCCGGGGCCGACCCGGCCGCCGCAGCCCTGGTCTGCCGCCCCGGCGGTCACCGTGACTTCGCTTCGCGGCGAATCCGTCATCGAGCACGTCTCGACGACGGTCCCTCCCGCGTCCGAGAGCACGAGGTCGATAGTGATGCTCCGCCCGCTGACGTACGGGGCCGCGTCAATGAGGTATCCGCCCTCCGGCACGCCGTACGGGTTCTGGCGCACGATCTCCGCCGCGGCGTTGTGCCACGCGCCCAGATACTCGAGTACCCGCGGGTGGACGCCGGGCTCCGTGGGGTAAAGCGCGATCTGGACGCCGCTTGAGGCGGTGTCGATCGCGAGCGGGTCAAGCAGACCGACCGACACGCGGTAGCTGTCGGGGGACCGTGGGTCCTCCGGTTCTTCCGGTGTGAGCGCGCAGAAACCGGCTTGTCCCGCCTCGAGTCCGGCCGACGCGGCCCCGAAGGACGTGTCCGTCCCGCAGGCGGCGAAGACGCCCGCAAGAGCGACCAGCAGCGACAGGGTCCACGCACCGGGGAAACCGCGGTTCTTCTTGGTCGGCATGGGATTGCTCCTTTCAGCTTTGCGGCGGGCCAACCGTATTGACTGTCTGTGGGCCGCTGAGCCAAAAACGGGTGGAACCCGGTACACCCCCGACACAGCAAGGTGTGTGCCGCGCAGTACCGGGGCTTCCGATTTGGCGATTCACCTGTGATTTTACGGGGTTCCGGAGGGCGCGGCCCCGCGCGGGCGGCATGCGAGGGGCCAAAGGTCCCCACCGGTTGCAAGGGTCGCAGGCGGGCGCAACCTTGCGCAAACAGCCGGTTTTCGGCGTGTTGCGGGGCCCCGCGCGCGGCTGGTGTGGATCGCCCCACGGTGGGGGTCCGGCACCCGGGCCTTCCTCGGCGGTGCGACGGACAACCCATGGGTTGTCCGTGTTCCGACACACGTCCCACACCTGGCATTCGGAGTACCTTCGTAGCCGACACCCAGAGCCCCACCCCGGGCCTACTCCGCCGAAGCAGCGGCTTTCGGCTGCGAAGGCTGGACGCGTCCTGGAGCCCCGGCTCGTCCCGAACCCGGGCCAGAAGCGAAAAAAAAACGGCGGAGCATGCGCGAGCCGGGGTGGAAGGGCGTACCGGGGTGGGGCGTTCACGCACGTATTCCAAATCCCAGTCCCACACGGACCAGTTTGACTGCCTCGCAGAAACCCGGGCTGTCTCACGCAAAGGCCCAAAGCCGCAAAGGAGTCATCCGGATTCGGGGATCGCCCAAACGATCATGTCCGGCCGCCTACATGCAGGCGCAGATCGTTTCGTCGCATGTCTGCGGCGGGGGACACGCCGGCGCGCAGCAGCTTGGGGCGGTGCAGTCGCACATCTTCGTGAAGTCGTTGCAGCGGTACGTTTGACCGTGTGCGTCCACGCAATCGGCCGTGGACCCGCACTGCTTCGTGCACTTCTTGGCGAACTGCCCGCACGTAGCGCCCGAAGCGTCGCAGAACGTCGGGTCGATCGAGCAGTCGGAACACAGCCCGCTCTCCGAGGGCGCGCATTTGCAGGACCACGCTTCGCAGACGCCTATGCCACCCGGCACGCAAAGCGCGGCACAATCGGCGTCGGTCCGGCATTCCACGGCCACACAACTGTTGTCGATGCAAAAACAGTAGTCGCACGCACAGAAACCCCACCCGCATTCCTGGTCCGAAGTGCAGGGGGGCATTCGTCGATCATTTCTTCAATGCACCCGAAGGTGTTCAGATCGCACTTCAGTCTGGGAGGGACCACGCAGTCGTTGTCCTCGCAGCAGTCTTTCCCGGGCAGGAATTCGCACGTGCCTTCGACGCACTCCTTGCAGTCGGGGTTGCACGGAGGATTGCATGTCGGCGGTTCGTGGACGCGGCATGTCTTTGTTCGAATGTCACACTCGGTTTTCCCGTCGGGCCAATTCGCGCAGCTCTCGTCGTTGATGCACTCGCAAGCGTCGGCGAACGCATTGCACACGTGGCCGAGGGCGCACTGCTCGTCGATCTGGCACGTGTCCATTTCCTTGCAGAGAAAGGAATTCCTGTCGCACCACTGCGTCACCTCGCAGTCGGTCTTGAGAAGGCATCCCCTTGCGTCTACGGGGCCTGCGTCGCCGGGGCCGCCGTCCGCGCCGGCATCAGGGTCGGGCGTCCCCGCGTCGGGACCGCTGCAGATCCGGCACCGCCATTCGTTTGAGTCGCAGTCTTCATCGTCCGCGCACGCCGTGCAGCGGCCGCCGCAGCCGTCGTCGTCGCCGCAGAGTCTGCATGTGCAGTCCGGCGTGCACACGGGTCCGCCGTCAAGGCCGCGGCCCTGGTCATCGGATGTTCCAGACCCGCCGTCGGCCGTTGCGCTCCCATCGGTCTCGCCAGGGTCGAGCGGCCCCCGGCCGACCGTGCAACCCGGAGCCGTTATTTTTTGAGTATGATCGGGATCAGCCCCGCGTTGACGCGGTTCTGGCCGTCCTGCTGGACTTCCTTGTTGCTGGTGTCCACGGGCATGCGGTTGTCGCCGATGTAAAGGCCCATCCAGACCGCGATCTTCTGTGCGTTGTAGTCGCCGGGGACCTTGACCCTGAGAACGTCTTTCACGATCTCGCCGCGCTGCCAGTAGCCGGTGCGGTACTTGCCGAAGACGGGGTAGTGGTCGCCGTGGATTCGCTCGGAAAATCCGCCCCACGAATCCATGTGGACGAAGATCTGCCAATCCTCGTCAATGTAGTCGAGGACCTTGAAGTAGAAGCTAACGCTCGCCCGGTCGCCCGGCTCGACCTGGCGGGGCTCGACATCCATCCCGACGAGCTCAATCTTTTTTCCGAATACGGCCTTGTTGGGGTACGCGATCCCGGAAGGCGGCGCGCTCAGGATGTACTCGCGAAACCCCGACCGGTCGTACGCCTTGCGTTCATCGTCAATCGGCTGGGGCTTGGGTATGCACGCCGCCGCAAAAACGACCGCCACCACAACAATCGCCCGGCATCTCATCGAGACAGGCTCCCTTCGATGGTCGTATTCATACTACCGGCGCAGTTTACAAACCTGCCCCGGCACTCGTCAAGCCCGCACTACGGGCAGGCGTTTGGCGCGCCCGGGGTTGGGGCGGCGAGCGAGAACTCGCGGCCGTCGCGCAGCGCCGGGCCGCAGCGGCGGATCGAATTGACGTCACCGTTCCCGCCTTGGTCTTCATTCACCTGTACCCGTTGAGGCCCGCCGCCAAGCAGAGCGTCGAGAAGCCCGGCGTCGTCGGGGTCCGCCGTGTCGTACACCAGCGCGTCAATCAGTGGCGCGGTCACCGACCCGATGGGCGTGCCGTCCGGGAAGTCCGCCGCTGTTCCCTGGTAGATCGCCACGGCGTCAGCCCCGTTTTGGAGCGTATTGTTCGGCCATTGGTTCGCGGGGTTCGAAACGACCGCGGGGTTTCCAAGGAGGACCAGCCCGTTGGCGTCCGCAGGCGTTGTCAGATTGATCGCCCGGTACGAAAGGTCGTTGAGACCATTCCACCATACCAGCACGTAGCCGCCCGGCGGCGCATCGGGAACGCCGGTCGAGATCTCGATGAACTCGTGGTCGTCGTTGACCGGAACGGCCGGCGTGTCCGAATCGAGCTCGTTGATGGCAAGGTGGATGGCCGTCACGGGGATCGGCGCGGTTTCGCCGGCGGGTGTTTCGATTCGAAGCCCGTGCCGGCCGATCGGTGTCGCCGGGTCCAGCGCCGGCACCGTGATCTGCGTGTCGCTGTCGACGGTGAACGCCTGGTCTGCGCCCGCGACGCCCACGGCGGTCGAACCCGTGAGACCTCCCGAGGCGGTGGCGACGAGCCGTCCGCCGTGGGCGATGACCGGGTAGTCAACGGTGAGCGTCATCACCTTCAGAGTGAAATCCGCGCTCGAGTATGCCCCGGCGTGGACGACGAGAGCCTGGTCGCCCAGCGGCGTCGCACCGTCAACCGGTTCGATCAGGATCAGGCTGTCCGAGTCGATGGTGAACGCCTGTGCCTGTCCGCCGATGGTGACGGCCGTGGCGCCGGTGAACCCGACCCCGTCGATCCCGAACGTCGAGCCGCGCGGCAGAAGCTGGTGCGAAGTTCCCGTGATCTTCGGCACGACGGTCACACTGCCGTAGTCCGCCGAGATGGGCGGTTCGCCGGCGACGGGGTTGTTCTTGTCGCAGTGCGTCCACGCCGACCATGTCTTCGAGGGCGGGTCGAAGAAGCGGTACCGGAAACCGTAGCGGTAGCTGCCCACCGTTCCGATGGAGAGGTCCGCGACCGTCTCGTCGTCGTTGCTGCCTGGGTTGCTGTACGGCTCGTTGAAGACGGCGGGGATGAAGCCCCACGCCTTGCCGGGCTCGTACGGATTGGTCGTCTCTCCGAACCCCATCTCTGCTTCGACGTACGGGTAGAAGTCGTTGATGCCGATGGCGCGCTGGGTGGCTGGCGCGTCCCAGAAGCGGCTGAAGACGTCCTGGTGGTCGCCGGCCGGCAGCAACGCGATGTCCTTGGGCCACTGGATGTTGCACCAGTCGATTGGGGGGACGGCAAGCACGACGCCGCACGCGTCGTTGTCCGCGCCCGGCGTGCCGAAGTCCCCGCTTCCGTAGACGGCCGTCGCGTCGCACCAGTACCAGGGCTTCACGTGCCCGATCCTGGGCGACAGGATCAATGACGACAGGTTCATGGCCTTCCCCGCGGTCTGCGGGAACGTGCCGTCCCAGCCGAAGTCCTCCACCATCACGGCGCCGAGCTCGAGCGTGATCCTTCCGGTCGCGGCGATTGTGAAATCCGCCGGCCACGCGTAGTCGGTATCCGCGCCCCCGTTTTCCACGGGGTTGAGCGATGCCGCGAAGACGAAGTAGCCTTCCTTCTCGATTACGAGCGGGCCGCCGGTGTCTACGGTGAAGCTCTTTCCCGACGGCACTTCGGAGACCTTCATCCCGTCAATGTCCACCGGGAACGGCGCCGTGTTGCGGATCTCGAACCACCGCCCGAGCGCCGGGGCGGCCTGCGGCGAGTGCATGGCTTCGCTGATGATGACGTTGCCCGCCTTGGCGGGGCCGTAGATGTCGAACGCGCCGCTGTCCTCGTCGGGGAGCGTTCCGCTTCCTGCGCGGATCCTGAACCCTGTACCGGGTTGATCGATTGAGAGGTCGTCAAAGACGGCGACACCGACGGCGGGGGCGACGGTGAGTGTGCCCGAGAGGACGGCGCCGGGCGGCGCACCGGGAGCGAGTTCAACAGTGACATCAATGGTGTAGTTGGTGTCGACGTTCCCGAACGCATCCCTTGCGGCGACTTCGACGGCGGGGACGATGACTTCGTTCATCCCGGCGCGCGAGGGCTGGACCGCAAACACGAGATCGATCGCCGGCGCGGGGTCTACCGCCACGGAGTGCTGCCCGTTTATCGTGCCGTTCGCCGTGTCCTCGACGTCCACGAGTTGCGTCCCCGCCGTTTTCAGCTTGAAGCCGGCGACGATGTGAACGCCGAGGTCGCCCGGGACGAAAGTGTAGTCGGCCGGGAGCTCGGCCAGCGGATCGCCCGAGTCGAACGTCACGGTCCCGGTGTAGTCGGTCACGGTGTTTCCGAAGTCGTCCTGCGCCGTGACAGTCACGTCAAAGCCGTCGCCCGCCATGACGTTTTCCGGCCCGTCGAGCTTGAGTGATTTCACCTCGGCGTGCGAGATGTCGAAGGTGGCGCTCACGACCTCGTCCATCCCCCCGGCGTCGGCCGAGAGGGTGTAGCTGTTTCCGGCCTTGTCGATGGAGAGGGTGTCAAACGACGCGACGCCGCCCGCCGCGTTTGCCGCCGTCGTCCCCGACAGCGCGCCGCCGCCCGGGTTGTCCTTGATCGCCACGGTGACAGCGGTCGTCGCGTTGGCCACGAAGTTGTCGAACTGGTCGTAGACCGAGACCTCGACCGCCGGCGCGATGGCGACGCCCGCTATCGCGTCGTTCGGCTCGGCCGTGAAGGCCAGATGGTGGGGGGCGCCGGGCACGATATCAAAGCCGCCGCTCGTGGCGCCGATGAGCGCCCCCGAAGCCGCGAGCGCGTACCCGCTGCCGGCCTTGTCGATGCTCAAGTCGCCAAACGACGCGACGCCGCCCGCGGCGTTCTTCGAGAGCGTCCCCGAGAGGGTGCCGCCGGCCGGGTTGTTCTGAATCGAAACAGTGATCGCCTCCGTCGAGCTCGTCACGGCGTTGTCGTACTGGTCTTTCACGGCGACCTGTACGGCCGGGGAGATGGCCGTCCCTGCGGCGGCATCGGATGGCTCCACCGCAAACGCGAATTTCGCCGCCGCGGCCGCGGCGACGGAAACAGAGGCGCTCCCGGTGATGCCGGCGTTGACCTTGTCAGTGGCGGTGACGGTTCTCGACCCCGCGGTCTTGAGGCTTACGCCGCCGAAGGTGTGCGTCCCGGCGTCGGGGGCCGCAAAAGTGTAGTCCGCCGGGAGCACGGCCTGCGGGTCGGCGGAGGTGAAAGCGATTCCGCCGGTGTACCCGGTCGCGACGTTCCCGTATTGGTCGTTTGCGGTGACCGTGAGCTCAAACGCGTTGCCGGCGGTGACGCCGGCCGGCGCTTCGAGTTTGAGCGACGAGGCGGCGGCCGGGTTCACCGTGAAGCCGTTGCTCTCTACGGTCGGCGTGACGCCGGCCGCCGTGGCAAGGAGCGTGTATGCCCCGGCCTTGTCGAGCCGGAGGTCGCCGAACGCGGCCACGCCGCCTGCCGGAGACTTCGTCTTTGTCCCCGAGAGCGCGGCCCCCGCCGGGCCGGTAGCGATCGACATCGTCACCTGGTTGGCCGCCGATGCCGCCAGGTTGCCGTACTGGTCGAAGAGCAAAACCTCGACTGCCGGGCTGATGGCGACGCCCGCGACCGCGTTTGCGGGCTGTGTCTTGAACGTGAGCAGGGCCGGGTCGTCGTGCGTGATGTCAAACAGATCGCTCGTCGCCGAGCCGAGCGTTCCCGAGCTTGCCGCGAACGAGTAGCCGGCCGCGGCCTTCGTGATAGAGAGATCGCCGAACACGGCGACCCCCCCTGCGGCGTTCTGCGTCGCCGTTCCGTTGAGTGTCGCGCCGCCGGGGTTGGTCCAGAACGAGATCGTGACGGCGTCGGTGCGGCCTGGCACGGTGTTCCCGAACAGGTCCTGGACGGCGACCTGCACCGAAGGCGAGATAGTGTCGCCAGCCACCTCTGCCGACGGCTGGACGACGAAGCCGAGCTTCACCGCGTTGCCGGCGGTGATGTCGAACGCGGCGCTCATGGTCCCGGTGAGTCCGGCCGCGGATGCCGCAAGCTTGTAGCCCACGCCGGCCTTGTTGATGGACAGGTTCGCGAACGTCGCGACGCCGTTTGAGGCGGCGGCGGCCGCGGTGCCCGAAAGCGTCCCGCCCGAGGGATTGTTGCCGATGCTGATTGAAACCACGTCCGCCGCTCCCGGCACGGTGTTCCCGTGAAGGTCCTGCACGGCCACCTGCACGGCAGGGGCGATCGCGGCGCCGGCGGCCGCGTTGGCCGGCTGGACGATGAAACCCAGCCCTGCGGCCGGGCCCGGAGCGAACGTCACCGAAGCCGTCTGCCCGATTGCAACCTGACCGGCGCCGGGGTTGACGACCGCGCTTAAGGTCTTTTGTTCGGCCTTGGTCGAGGCGACCGTGCCCGTTGCGACGCCGGATGCGTTTGTGGCGCTCGAAGGCTGGGTGAGCGTGTTCGACGCACCGGTTGCGGCGATCTCCACCGTCCGGCCGGGCAACGGGTTGGCATTCGCGTCGCGGACCGTGACGGTGACGGTCGCGGTCGCAACGCCGTCCGCGGTGACGGACGATGGGTTGGCGGCGACCGTGGACACGGACGCGCTGGGCGCGCCGGGAGAAAAGACGACGGAGGCGGTCTGCGTGACGACGGTCTCGCCCGCGCCGGGATTGACCGTGGCGGTCACCGTCTTCGTTTCGGCCCTGGTGGAGGCGATCGTTCCGGTCGCGACGCCGGAGGCATCGGTCGCCGACGCAGGCTGGACGACGGTGTTGGCGGTTCCGGTCGCGGCGATCTGCACGCTCTGGCCCGGCACGGGGTTGCCCAACGCATCGCGCACCGTGACGGTGACCGTCGCCGTCGCCGTCCCGTCGGCGACAAGCGGGGAGGGGGCGGCCGCCACCGTCGAAACCGCCGCGCTGGGCGCGCCGGGGGAGACGTCGAACGCGGCGCTTGTCGTGCCGCCGAGCGTGCCGGAAGACGCGGCGAGCGTGTACCCCGCGCCGGCCTTGTCTATCGACAGGTCAGCGAAAGCCGCCACGCCGCTTGCGGCGTTGACGGTGGTCGTCCCGCCAAGCGTCCCGCCGGCGGGGTTGGCGGCGATGGCGATCGTCACCGCGTCGGCAGAGCCGTCTGCGACGTTTCCCAGGGCATCCAGCAGGGCCACACTGACGGCGGGGACGATTGCGCTCCCCGCGACCGCGTTTGACGGTTGTGTTGCGAACACCAGGTTGGCGGCAGGGCCGGCGACGATTGTGAAAGCGGTGCCCTCGGCCCCGGTCAGGTTGCCCGATGATGCCGAAAGCGTGTACCCGGTCCCCGCCTTGTCGATGGAAAGGTCGTCGAATTCGGCGACGCCGTTTTGCGCGTTTAACGTGAGCGTTCCCGAAAGCGTCCCGCCGGCGGGGTTTGCACCCAGGGCCACCGTCACGGCGTCGGTCGCGTCGGGAACGGTGTTGCCCAGCGCGTCCTGCACGGCGACCCGGACCGGCGGGCTGATGGGATCTCCTGCGGCGGTCTGCGGAAACCAACTTAGGAAACCGAGCTTTGCGGCGGCGCCTGCGGCGACGTTGAATGTCGCGCTGACGGCCTCGGAAAGCGTGCCCGAGGCCGCCTTGAGGGTGTAGCCTTCGGCGGCCTTGTCGATTGAGAGGTCGGCAAACGTGGCGATGCCGGCCACCGCCTTGACCTTTAGCACGCCCGAGAGCGCGCCGCTCCCGGGGTTCGCGTCGAGCGCGATCTCGATCTCGCTTGTCGCGCTCGTGACCGTGCTCCCGGATGCGTCCTGAACCGCCACCTGCACGGCCGGGGCGATGGCGGCGCCGGCGGCGGTGTCCGAGGGTTCGACGACGAACGCCAGGCCCGCGGGGGCGCCTGCGCCGACGTCGAATTCGCGGCTCTCGGCCCCCGTCAGTCCCGGCGAGCTTGCCGTGAGCGTGTATCCCGTCCCGGGCTTGTCGATCGAGAGATCACCGAAACCGGCGTAGCCCGCCGCGGGGTTTGCGGTGAGCGTGCCCGAGAGGACGCCCCCGGAGGGGTTGACGCCGATGGCGATGGTCACCGGGTTCGTGGCGTCGACCGCCACGCGGCCCCTTGCGTCGCGTATTACCACCTCGATCTGGGGGATCGGATCGCCGGCCGGCGTCGTTTTGGGATGTTTGAAAAAGGCCAGCGTCGCCGGCTCGGTTCCGGCGTCGAAGCCGGCATCCGGTCCGCCGTCCGAACCGGCGTCCTCCCCGGCGTCCCCGCCCGCGTCGATCTCCGCGTCGGACGAGGCGTCGGACGGATGGGACGTATCGGACGGATAGGACGTATCGTCCGCCGGCCCCCGATCCTGCAGTCCCCCGTCGGTCCCGCCGTCCTTGCCGGCGTCGGTGGCCCCGTCGGCGAGACCGCCCGTGTCCCCGCCCGGCCCCGCGTCTTTCTCGCCCTGCGGCCCGGTTTCGTCACCGCCGCCGCACCCGGCCGCGAAGGCCGACGCGAAAACAGCCGTCAGCGCGACAAACAACCGAAACCCCGTGACTGGGCTTTTCATGGAAACCTCCCGTGTGAGTGCCGAATGACCAATGTCCAATGTCCAACGCGCCCCCCCGTTTCGTGTCTTTCGTGTCTTTTCGTGGCCACCGGCCTGTGCGCGTCCTTTCGTCTGTACTCACGCGCCGGGCGCGGCGGGAGCCGAGAGCGTGAACGTCGGGCCCTCGCCGGGGCTCTTCGAAAGGTCGTAGCGGCAGCCGTTCTCCTGGAGGATTCCGTAGGCGAGGTGCAGGTTGTGGAGCAGCGTCTCGGAACCCTCGGGCTGCAGAAGCGCGGTGCCCGCCCCGGTCGCGGCGCACCGTATCTCGAGCACCGAGTTCCCGTGCTCGGTGCGCGTCCTGAACGTGATCCGGTCGAGGTCGTTCGTGGTTTTCATCAAGTAGTCGCATATCTCTATGAGCGCGTGCCCCATCCCTGACGGGTCGACGAGCACCGGGGCGGTCACGCCGTAGTCGGTGTCGATCCGCGCGCCCTCGGTCATCGTGCGGACCATTTCGATCGCCCTGTCGGCTACCGCCTCGAGCTGTGTGCGTTTCGCGGGTCTCACCGCCGCGCTCTTGACGTTGAACATGTCGAGCTGCTTGACGATATTGGCGATTCGGCGCGACCCCTCCTTCATTTCGGCCAGGAGCTGGTCGGACTCCCCGGCCATCTTCGGGAGGTCGATCTCGGCGACCAGTTTTTTCAAGTCGGTCTTCTGCCGCTCCCATTCGCCGTGGTCGCGCGAGGTGAGCGTAAGCTCGACCGCCACCAGCAGGCGCTTGACCTCGTCGATGTTCGACTCTAGAGCGCCCAGGTTGCTCTGGACGAACGCGAGCGGATTGTTGATCTCGTGCGCCGTCTTGGCCGAGAGCTGGGCGAGCGCGGCCATCCGCTCGGACGTTACCAGGTTCTTCTGCATGGTCCGGCGTTCGGTGATGTCGACCAGGAACTCCATGGTGTACAGGTAGGCCCCGTGCTCGTCGGTCATCGGGATGGCGGTGATCTCCAGGAGCCGTCCGCCCGTGTCGAACTCCCCCGTCACCTGCCTGGCGTTTAGCATCGACGCGAGGTGCGGGCACGAGGGGTGCGGTGACTCGGCGCCGTGGAGGACTTCGTGGCAGCGCTTCCCGATGATGGCCTTGGGCGCCGCGCCGCCGCTCCACGATGCGAAGGCCTGGTTGCACCGCTTGACGCGGAACTCGCGATCCAGGAGGACGATCCCGATTGGGAGGTGATCGATCATCGTCTGCCACTCGCGCTGGCTGGCGGCGATCTTGTCCATGAGGAGGCGGCTGTTCACCAGCGAGTCGCACAGTTCGGCCCCCATCGTGATGAGCGAAAGCGACGCCTGCGAAAGCTGGGTCACGCGCGCGAGATGAAACGCCATCACGGTCGGTGTCGCGCCCTCGATCTTGACCGGGACGGCCACGGCCATGCCCGACTCCCACCCGCACTCGGCCCCTTTGTGGCCGCCGCCCCGGCCGCCCCCGAGCCGGCGATGGGCCACCTTCCCCGACTCGAGCGCCTCGCCGCAGACGCCCGCGTGCCACTCGAACGTGGCGCCGGTTTCGGGCGCCTTTCCCGACGAGTGGATCACCTCCAGCACGCCGTCGGCGTTGATCGCCCCGATGATGCCCGAGGCCGTGCCCAGCGCCTTTGCGATCAGCGTGAACGGCGGGACGAGCTGAGTTCCGAGTCTTAGAGAAGGGGCGTCTGCCATCTATCCTCCGTCATTTCTTTCTTTTCTGCAGCAGCCGCAGTTCGAGCGCCGCGATGTGGTTGCCCGGGGCGATCTCGAGCACCTTCTTGAATGCCTCCTCGCACTTTTTGATCTCTCCGGATGTCTTGTACACCTGGGCCAGAAACAACCAGCCGTTCTCGTGCGGCCGCTCGCTCAAGGCGGCCTGGAACTCGGCGATCACGTGGGTCTTGATCGTGGGGTCCTTGGCGCCGCGGGCCAGCCAGAGCGCCCAGTTGTAGTATATCCTGTATTCGACCTCGCCATCGTTTGCGTTCACGGCGTCGGTCAGGAGGTTGAGCGCCTCCTCGATCCCCCGCCCACCTTTTAGCAGGGTCTTTGCCCGCATGAACTTCTGTTCGGCTTCCAGGATGGGGCGGATGTCCACCTGCTGGTCCTCGGTCACGCCCCCGGCGGGCCCGCCGGCGGCGGCCTTGCGCAGGACCGCGGTCTCGAGCGCCTTGTACGCATCGGCCACCAGCTCGAATATCTCCTCCTTGAGCGCCCGGATCTCGGCCGGCGCGGAAAGCGGGATGGTGTCGGGGTGGAACGCCTTTGCGACCTTGAGATAGGCCTTCTTGACGTCGGCGTCCGCTGCCGACGGCGTGAGGCCGAGCCTTCCGAAGGGGTCCAGGTCCTTTAGCCGGTCCCGCTCGGCCGAAAGCTGCGCGATCTCGGCGGGGTCGGCCACCGGCGGCGCGGTTTCGAGATCGTCGTCGGTAAGATCGAATCCGTTCCCCGCCAGTTCCGGGATTTGCCGCGAGCGCTCGGGGGCATCCACCGAGAGCAGTTCGAACTCCCGGAGCACGTAGAGAAATGCGAACACCGAGGGCTCGTCCGCCGCGTCCTTGATCTTGAGCGCCGCCAGGAGGTCCGAGAGCATGCCGCCCTGCTCGCAGAGCCTGTACGCGCGAAGGTCGCGCGCGGCGGGTTTGAGGTCGGCGATGGTGAGGCGCGGGTTGGCGAGCGCCGCAAACCGCGTGCGTGCGGGGGCGTAGAAGAGGTCGGCAAAAAAAGAATGGTCAGCCACGGCGCGCGCCGCCTCGACGACGAGCCGCAGCGTGGGGAACTTCACCGGGGACTGCGACGGGGGCGTCTCGCCGCCGAACTTGTAAAACACATACGCGCCCGCCCGAAGCTGGAGGACGCCGGCAGTCACGACCTTCACGAACTCGTTGTAGACCTCGATGACCTCGAAGGACTTGAGGATCGCGAGCGAGACGAGCGTGTCGATCACGCGGCCGCCGAAGTCGTTCATGACCTTGTGGACGTCCTCGACCTGCTGCTGCGAGAGGCGGCCGGTGCGGAGCATGTGCCCGACTAGGTTGTAGTCGGTGGACCTCGAGAAGATGTCTTCGATCTCGCCGTTGCTCATAATGAAACTCACGGCGTCTTCGCCCGCGGCGAACTGGAGGATCCCGGTCTCGCGGGCCACGGCGAGGCGGTAGAGGACCCGCGCCGGGCTCACGACTGCCAGGTCGCCCTTGTACGCCGGAATGAGCTGGGGGGTCGTCATGTATGCGTTCTTTCCCTCGCGTGGTCAAAGCGTGATCTTCACAAACCTTGTCCCGTCCCAGCAGACGCTCTCGCGGAAACCGCGCTGGCCCGAGGCCACCAGAACGCACTTGCTCCCCGCGGTGCCGCCCAGCCCTTCGACGCGGATCATCGCCTGTTCCGCCGTGATATCTTCGCGGTAGGCGGCCTTCCAGCCGTCGAATCCGGGGCGAATGATGAGCAGCCGCAGCGTGCTGCCGACGGCGAGGACCGCGGCGATCTCGGACCGGCCGTCGTTGTCGATGTCGTCAACAAAAACGCTCCGGTAGCCGGTCTTGAAAAACCACTCCCTGTCGAAGTCGGTCCGGACGTCGGCCGGCGAGAACAGCCGGGCCGTGCGCCACTCGGGGCTCGAGCGCAGAAAGTCGGCCAAGCCATCCGGCATCTCGGGCGCCGAGAGCTGGCCGAACACCGCCCTGGTCGCCGGGTTCTGGATTCCGGGGTCGGAAACCCGCGCCGTCCCCGGGCCGACGCATGCGGCGGAAAGGATCCACGCCGCCCCCGCGAGGGCGGCGAACAGTGTCCTGGCCCAGTGCCGAGTTTCACGTTGCCTCACGTCTGTGTCACATGCGCTCCGGCCTGGAAGAACTGCTGGTACGCATCAAAAAGGCCGTTTAAGATGAACTGGATGGCGATGGCGCTCAAGATCAGCCCCATGACCCGCGCGATCACATTGATCCCGGTCTGCCGCAGGAGCTTTAAGGCCATCTCGGCCCCTCTTAAGACGACGTAACTCACGGCGCCGGTGAGCACGACAGAGGCGATCACGGCCCCCAGCTTGAGCACGGCGCCGCCCGCCTGGCCCATGAGCACCATGACCGTCGAGACCGATCCGGGGCCGGCGAGCATCGGGATGGCGAGCGGGATGAGCGCCACGTCGTCCTTCTCTATCCCCTCGCGCTCCTCCTCGGGCGAGGTCCGCGCGCGCGTCGGCTGGGCGCGGATCATGTCTATCGACATGAGCAGGAGCAGGATGCCTCCCGCAATTTTGAACGCCGCCAGGGTGATCCCAAAGAGCCGGAAGATCAGCCCGCCGGCCAGGGCGAAGAGGATCAGGAAGAGCGTCGAGGCGATCGACGCCCGGAGCGCAATGCTCCGCTTTTTTCCCGGCGGGTCGTCCCGGGTCATTGCAAGGTACATGGGGATCACGCCGAAAGGGTCCACGACGAAGAAGACGGCCGGGAAGGCCATCAGCGAAAATACCGCGAGGTCTTGAAGGACAGGTCCCACGTCTTGGTCACCCTTGTTCCGCGAATCGACCGCCGGGCATGATAGCCGCTTTCAGAGGGGGTTTCAACTATGCTAAACTACAGTCCTTGCCGGCTGGCGCGTCTTGGCGCGGAGGTCCGAAACCTTAAGCCTGAAGCCCGTAGCCTGAAGCCTCCGGAGGGGTACATCAAATGCGGAATGATGAACGCGGAATGATGAATGTGGACGCCGGAGGGGCTTCGGGCTTCAGGCTTCGGGCTTCGGGTCCGTCTTGGAGTGCGGCGGCTCGACGCCGCCTTGGGTTTCGCGCCGGCTTGACGGCGCATGTACGCGGGTGCCTTACGATGCTCGTCGTCGTCGCGCTGTTGTTCGTCTCCTGCGGCCAAAACACCCCCGGCTCGTTCAACCTCACGTTTGTCTGGCCCGAGGGGGAAAAGCCCGACTTTTCGAAGGTGTCGCTCTATGCCTGGGCGAAGCTCCAGCGGTGGCCGGGGGGGGATCAGGCCGCGGCGTCGACGCTATCCGAGGCCGGGCCGGCAAAGCTTGGCGACGCGGCGCAGCGGCTCACGCTTGGCGATCTCACCTACGGCGGCGAGCGCGTCGTGGTGGTCGAGATCCGGGGGAGTGAGCAAAAAAGCGGCGCGGTGCTGTACTTCGGCGCGTCGGATCTCTTTGCCATCGAAGCCGGGAAAACGACAGAGGTCGCCGTAAGACTCGCCCTCCAGCCCGGCCCGGCGCTCGAAAAGCCGGTGGTGAAGATACTCCACAACGGTGAAGAGAAGGCGATCGTCCCGTCCGCCTCCGTGACCCTTCGCCTGACGCTCGCAAATGCCGACACTGTGACCATCGCGAACGACCCCGCGTTCTCGGCCGGAAAGGCGGAACTCCCGATCGTCTTGCTGAAAGCCCTCGGCGGCAACGAGTACGAATGGCCCGGGGCGTGGGATCTGAATGTGGGCCTCCAAGGAACCGGTGACGGCCAGCGGTCGGTGTTTGTCAAGTCCACAAATGTGTTCGGTCACTCATCGGAATCCGGCCAGGACACCGTAACTCTGGACACCGTGCCGCCGACGATGGTGGCCTCGGGGGCAAGCCCGGACCCGGCGGGGAACGGGTTCAAGATGGTTTACACAGTCGGCGTGAGCGAGACGTTGTCCGGAAGCCCGGGCCGGCCGGTGGCGAAGGTGTTCAAGGACTCCATCGAGCAGATCGGGTTTTTCGGAGATCGCGTTTCGGAAACGGAAACGAGTTTCACCTACAACAAACTCGTGACTGCGGGGATGGATGGGATCTACACGGTCAAGGTCGATCTTGAAGACCAGGCGGGCAATGTCTCGACCGGCCTGGACGGCGCGGGATTCACGCTCGACACGATCAACCCCGCGGTCGCGGCGCTGGCGGTCAGCCCTGGCCGGGTGAAATCGGGACAAACGGTGGCGGTCACTTTTACCGCAGGTGAGGCCTTGGCGGATGATCCGATTGTCAAGCTCGGTTCGCTGGCGATGAAAAAAACGGCTCCAAACGGCTTTGACTACACCTATGAATACACGACAACTGGAGAGGAAGGGGACGGTACCCGAAGCGTCTCGGTTCAACTCGTCGACGCCGCCGGGAACACGGGCGGAGAGGTTTTTTCCGGGCAATCGGAGAAAGTGGAGTTCGACTTCACGCCGCCGCAAGTTGTCAGCAGCGTTGCGTCGCCGTCGCTCGCGGCGCTCAACAGGGAGGTCGTTTTTCAGGCGACCATAGACGAGCCTTTGGCCCCCGGGAGCGCCCCAAAACTCGTGACGACGCCCGCAGCGCTCGCATGGACCGACGCGGAGGTCGAAGGTTCGAGCTACCGCTGGAAGCACACCGCCCAAGCGGGCGAGAGCGGGACGTACGCCGTGGCGATCGACCAGTTCTGCGACGACCTCGGCAACTGTGCGGAGAACGTGGCGCTTTCAACCGGCGTGGCGATCGACGCCGACGCGCCCGTGCTCAAGGGCGCCGCGGAGCTTTTCCCCGCCCCCGACGCCCGCGTCAAGACCGGCGTCGAGGTAAGACTCAACGTGAACGTCGAAGAGAACATGGGCCTTGCGACCGGGTTCCCCCGCGCCCGGATCGGCGGAAAGGAGATGCCACCCGCGCGCGCCCCCGACCGCGGCTGGGCGTACACGTTCGCGTACCTCACGGACGAGACGAAGGACGTCGAGGGCGCACAGACAGTCGTCTTGGATCTCGCCGACGCCGCAGGTAACGCAAAGACCGAGACCGTGGGCCTCGTGACTTTTGACTTCAAGAAACCCGAGGTCCTCTCGGCCGGCCCGTCGAACCCCACCTACAAACTGAGCGACACGATCCTCTACACCATCAACGCAAGCGAGCCGTTGGCGGGTTCGCCTGCACGGCCAACCGTGAAAGTATTCAAGGACGGAAACGAGCAGCCGGCCTTCTTCGGCGATCCCATCCAGGAAACGGAAACGAGCTTCACATACGCGAAAGCGGTGACGTCGGGGATGGATGGGGCATTCACGGTCCGCATCGATCTCACGGACAGGGCCGGAAACGAGGCGGCCGGCGACGCCGGCGACGCTTTTTCCGTGGACTCGACAGAACCGACGGTGAGCAGCGTGACGGCCAGTCCTGAGCGCATTGATGAAACAGGGACGGTTTCGATTGTGTTCGACTGCATCGAGGACGTGGGGACCTCCGGGCCCGGACTCGACGTGAGGATCGGCGGGCGGCTGGTGACAGCGTGCGACCGGACGGGGGACGCACCGGCGGTGCACTACACATGCGCCTACGCGATGACGGGAAACGAGACTGCGCCCGGGAGCGAGGGCGCGCAGATGGTCGTGGTGTCCGCCGCAGACGCTGCCGGGAATGCGAGCACCGGAAGCGGGAGCGTCGTTTTTGACTTCAAGGATCCGGCGGTGGCGACGGCTACCGTGGCGTATGTTCCGGAGGGCACCAATCCGCTCAGCGTGGTGTCAAAAGCGAAGGCGGGCACGAGAATCACCGTGACCGTCATCGCAGACGAGGCCTTGGATACGGGTGTGGCGCCTGCGATGACGGCGACGAAAGACTCCACGACGTTGACCTTCGGCATGGCGGCCGGCTCGTTCTCACCCGGGGGCGTGACGTTCGAGGCGGTCGTGCCACAGGGCGCAGCGGACGGGGTGTATGCCCCCTCCGTCACATGGACTGACGCCGCGGGCAACGCCGCGTCGTCGGCCACGTTCTCGGACCCGCCGATCATCGTGAAAACCTCGACGCCTGCGTTGACAATCAAACAGGGACAGGTGCGATACCTCCGCTCCCCGCTGGGCAACGCAGCGCCCGAGAACCTCGGAAACTTCGCCGTCCCCGCCGGCGCGTACTTCGCGCTTGGGCCGGCCGACCCGTTGGAGAACGCCGATGCACTGCCCGCGGACACCTTTTCATTCGACGCGGGGGCTTCTCCGCTGAAGATCCGTGTATGGGCGGACGACAAGAAGCAGGCGCTCTTGGGCGCCGCGATTCCGAACGGAGACGGCTCCTGGCCGCGCCAACAGCTCGCGAACCTGGATACACTGACGGTCTTCGTGACGGGTCTCGACGAAGCCGGTAACGAGTCAATCCCCAAAAAGGTCACCAACGCCCAGTGGGTCGCGACGGCGAACCAGCCGGCGTACGGGAATAGCCCGCACGAGTTCAGGCGGACACGCTATGCTGACCCGTCGCAGTCGCAGAATCCTTCCGCCACCGACGAACCGGGTGCGGGTGCGGAGGGAGCCGATGCGACGGCGGTGCTCGCCCGCGCAGAAACGGCGTGGCGGGAAAGGGCGCTCTCACAGGCCAAGCCGAGCGCCCGCAGCCAGTTCGGCATGGCGTACGACAGCGCCCGCGGCAGAACAATCGTCTTCGGCGGATGGGATGCGGCCAACAGGCGGGACACATGGGAATGGGACGGAACAGCCTGGACGGAAAAACTTCCCCAGGGAGACAAACCTTCGGCCAGAAACATGCACGCGCTTGCGTATGACAGCGCCAGGGGAAGGGTCGTGCTGTTCGGCGGTTACGACGGAGCAGACGACCAGCAGGATCTTTGGGAGTGGGACGGTGTTGAGTGGCTCAAAAAATCCTCCGGCGGCGGCCCCTGGGCGCGCCTCGGGCACGCAATGGCCTATCATTCGGGTCGCAGGGCGGTCATGCTGTTCGGCGGGAAAGCCAGTGCGCTTCAGAACGACACATGGGAGTGGGACGGGACGAACTGGACCCCTCAATCCTCTGCCGGAAAACCCTCGGCGCGGTGGGGGCATGCGATGGTCTACGACAGCGCCCGCGGCGTGCTCGTCCTGTTTGGGGGGAATGACGGGACCAACAGGCAGGACACGTGGGAGTGGGACGGAAGCGCCTGGACTCAGAAGACTCCCGCAGGCTCCGTCCCTCCACCGCGCACCTCGCACCGGATGGCGTACGACGCAAGGCGCAAAAAAACGGTCCTCTTCGGCGGCATTGACGGGACGGCGATTCGGCGGGACGTGTGGGAATGGGACGGTACCGCGTGGGTCGAAAAGGCCCTGCCGGCGGGCGATCCCCGGGGGGCGTATGAACACGGGATGGCGTACGACGCGGTGCGGGGGCGCGTGTTGCTTTTCGGAGGGGTCACCGACATCGGGCTTGTGCAGGGCATGTGGGAATGGGACGGGGAACGGTGGACGGAGAGCAGGGGCGACAGGCCGGTCCCGAGGTACAACCACGCGATGTCCTACGACCCGGATCGCAAGAAGGTCGTGCTGTTCGGCGGGAGGAACGACGTTTCGTATCAGGACACTTGGGAATGGGATGGGGCGGGGTGGTCAAACAGGACGCCGGGCGGACAGAACCCTTCTCAAAGGCATGACAGTGCGCTGGCATACGACAAGGTGAGGAAAAAAACCGTTTTGTTCGGCGGGGCGGACGGCCTGAACCTCGTCGGCGACACTTGGGAGTGGGACGGGAGCGCGTGGGAACAGAAAAGCCCGGCATCGAATCCGTCCGCCCGGATGGGACACGCGTTGGCGTTCGATGCCGAGCGAGGCCTTGTCGTGATGTTCGGCGGAGGTTTGTTCCCCCTTGGGCAGCAGGACACGTGGGAGTGGGACGGGGTCGACTGGGCCCAGGCGAGCCCTGCGTCGAGTCCTCCGGCCCGAAGCATGCACGCAATGACCTGGGACGGCATGCGCAAGAGGGTCTTGGTGGTCGGCGGATACAACCTGGACCTTTTCACCCAGCGGTTCTACGACGACGTGTGGGAATGGGATGGGGCAGAATGGCGGGATGCCAGCCCTGCGCAGAATCGCCCGCAAGCCCGCTACCGGCACGCAGTTGCGTTCGATGACGACCGGGGCAGGATGATCCTGTTCGGCGGGTTCTACGACAACCGCTTCAACGACACCTGGGAATGGGACGGTTCCGCGTGGACGAACAAGACGCCCTCGAAGACGATCCCATCAGTCCGCCTCGGGCACGCGATGGTGTACGACTCGGCGAACAAGCGGACGGTGATGTTCGGCGGCGCAGGGGGGAGCGACGACACATGGGAGTACGACGCCGGCGAAGGGCGCACCCCGGCAATCCAGTTCGATGTATCGGCGATGGGCGCAGGGATCGACGAGGGGATGATCACGGGTCTTAGGGTCCGCGCCCACGCCGGGGGGGTGTTTTGGCCGTACGATGCGTCGTCAAAGGGTGCAGCCCTTTTTGGGTGGGCCGGAAGCGGGCCGGGCGTCTTCCCCGGCGAGTGGCTGCCGCTTGCATCAAACGCCACGGGCGTCAATCCGGCGAACCCGTACCTCCCGGCACCGAACGCGGCGCTGATCGACTGGCCGGCTCAGGACTTAAGCGTGGCGTTGCAGTATTTCATTGTGCGTGACCGCGCGATGTCGTTCCAAATTCGACCCGCCGGCTCTTCCGGCCCAGGCGCGAACGAGGCGCAGGTGGCCGTGGATTATTTGGAGGTGCGGATCAACTACTTGGCACCGTGACATCGAGTAAAGAAGGCACGTCAATAGCAGCGTCCGTTTGTGCAGGCCGTGCAGCCCGCCGGGGCATTGCAAGTAGGCTGTACGCAATATGCAGTTGGATATGTGCAGTTACAGTAGCAGGAGCCGCAATGAAAAAAGTCGGCGCCGAGGTTTGTCTCGCAGCCGGTGTACGGGTTGCTGTCACAATCCGAAAACCCAATCTCGCACTGACAAGTCGAGTTCCGACAATACATATTGGGTTTGTCGCAGGGTTGTCCACACTCCCCACAGTTGTTGTCGTCAACCCGTAAGTCTGCCTCGCACCCGTCGCTTTTGCCTGGCTGCGCGTTGCAGTCATCAACGTACACACCTCCCCAAGGATTTGGATCTGGGCAAGTGAGTGTGCATGTGCCAGATTCGCACCTGGGGTCGGTGCCGTTGTATGAGGAGCAGGCGGTGATGTTGGCGCAGTCCGTGCCGCAGGTGGTAAGCGCGTTGAGGTCCGTTTCGCAGCCGTCGGTCCAGATGGTGTTGCAGTTGCCGTAGCCGACCTCGCAGGCGCATTGCTTAAGGTTGCAGACGGAATGCTGGCCGCAGTCGGTGGCGCAGTCGCCGCAGTGACGCGCGTCGCTCGAGAGGTTCGTCTCGCAGCCGGTGAACCAGTCGCTGTCGCAGTTGGCAAATCCGCTGTTGCAGGTACAGGCGTTGTTGATGCATGTGGCGCTTGCCCCGCACGACAGCTTGTCGCTCCACTCGAAGCACCCGTCGCTGTTGAAATCCTCGCAGTCGCGGTAGCCGTCGGTCCCGATGCATTCTATCTTGCCCTGCGGATAACAAAGGTGCTGGCACGCCGGCTGGCCCGTGTCACCTACATCCCCGCCATCGCCGCCGTCGCCTTCATCCCCGGCGTCCTCGGGCAGGGCGGCGTCATCTTCTCCGGCATCCTCTTTGCCCGCGTCGCCGGAGGCATCGGCGGACGCATCGTGTTTCCCCGCATCCCCGCCATCGCCGTCGAACCCCGTGTCCGTCGCGGCGTCCGGCCCGGCATCTTTCGGTCCCGCGTCTTCTTTGCCTGCATCTCCCTTGTCAAGGGGGAGACAGTTGAGGCCGTCGGGGTAGTAGCCCTCGTCGCAGGCGCATTCGGGATCGCCTTTCACGACGGCGCAGGTCCCGCGGCCCGAACAGGTGATCCCCGAGCACTTGTCCTCAATTCCAGTGTCGCGGGCGCCGCCGCCGTTCGCGTCTCCCGCCTCCGTGCCCGTTCCAGAACCGCAACCGAAACAAGCCACGAGCACGGCAACGAATCCAGCCACAACGTTTCTGCCGACGTTCATTGGCACCTTCCCTTTGTACAGGTCGCATTGGGCGGCCTTTTGCCGCCTCTTGTCCGGAAAGCGTGGTCATTATCACACATGAACGAAAGGACTGTCAAAAGCGTCCCGGCGTCTCAACGGCCACGACGTACCCGCAGGCGATCTCGCGGCTGTTCTTCGGCGACCAGCAGGCGCTCAACTTCGCCGTGATGCCGGTGGCGCCGAACGGGACCGGTACAGGCGAGGTTTCGGTGGATCATGCGGATGTTGTCGTCAAGTATCGGCTGCCGTGAGCACAGGCTTCAGGCTTCAGGTTTTCGGCTGAAGTCCGAAGTCTGAGGCCTGAAGCCCGCGATGGACGGGCCACGGACAACGGACTACGGACCGCAGACCACGGACAACGGGCTTCGGCTCGCTGCTGCTGCTCCTTGACGCCTTGCGACGGGGGGTGTTATAGAGCGGCCACCACCGAGGAGGGACCCCATGCCGCGCACGGCGCCCGCACTGACAAGCCTTTGCATCGCGCTACTTGCGCTCGCCGCGTGCGAGCCCGACGTGAGCGACAACCGAAACTGCGCCGAGTGGTGGGAGACCTACAAGTGCATAGACGTCGGCGCCGAGTGCGACGAGGTCGCGTTCCAGTTCGACCCCGACGGGAACACGAGCGGGGGGAAGTGCCTCGACTACCAGGGGAAGCTGGTCTGCGCCCCCGTCCGGGGGAAAGACGGCGCGTGCAGGGCCGTGAGCGAATGCACGTACGAATCGGCTGATCCCCTTACGTGCAACAACGACTGCACGTTCGTCGACGGCAACGGCCGCGATGCCGAAGGCGTGTGCGTGCTCCCCTGAAGACAAGCGAACAGCGGGCAACGGGTAGCGACTAGCCGGCATTTGTCAGGCTTCGGGCTTCAGGCTTTGGACCTGAGGCCGTTGGATGTACGTGCTTCTGCGACATATTTGGCATACCGCATTTCCATCGACGTCATTTGCATGGACCCGCGTTCACGTCGATTGGTATGGTCCGCGCCGTTCACTGACCACTGACCGCTTCTCACCGATCACTTGTCAAAAAGGAGCCCGTTGATGAAATGTACTGCACGCCTCGTTTCCCTCACCGTGCTATCGCTGGTCGTGTTCGCTTCGCCTGCGTATGCCTCCCCCGCCGATCTTCCATCGGTCGATGGGGCGCTCCGGGTTTTCCGGGCCGAGAACCCGTCTGCGAGAATCCTTCGCGTCGCGGGGAACCCCGTGCCGCACGGGATCTTCGACATCCGCATCAAGTCGGGCGCCCTCTCGCCCGAAACCGCCGCGCGCGCGTTCATTTCCAAACACGCCGGCATCTGGACCCTCGAAGCGAACGGGGTGACTCTTGAAACCTCGCGCGTCATCCGGACGGGTTTTGGGCACGTGGTGCAGTTCCGTCCCAGGTACCGCGGGCTCGACGTGGTCGGCGGGACGCTCTCCGTCGGGCTGGACCGGGCAAACAACGTCATCAGCGTGACGACCGGGCTCCGGCCCCTGACGGAGATCGATGTGCGGCCTGGCCTAAACGAGTTCGACGCGTGGCGCCAGGCGCTTTCGTTTGTGGACTGGACGGACCGGCCGGTCGTGAAAAAGTTCGACCCGCGCGGCGCAAAGCTCGTCGTGTTCGTGACGGGCGGCGGGCCGGCGCTCGCGTACGAGGTTTCGGTGTCTCAACCGGCCAACATGCACCGCTGGAAGGTCTACGTGGACGCCGGCGACGGGAAGTTCCTGTTCAAGCGCCCGAACGTCGTGTTTCTCAACCAGGCGAAGGTGTACGACCCGAACCCGGGGTTTGCCATGGACGCCCCGCTTTCGGACGTCACGCTCGGCGACTTCGCCGACAACGACCACACGATCGACAAGACGCTCAACGGCGTCCGGATAATCACGAAGAACTGCGCCGGGAGCGGCGCGCCCAAGGACCTCTTCGAGTTCGACGGCACGCTATACCGGGGACCGCTTTGCGAGATGGTGTTCAAGACCCAGGCCGACGGAAACGGCGATTTTTTGGCCCAGCCCCTGGACCCCGCCGAGTGCGTGAATCTCGCACAGACCGGAACCCAGGAGGAGCTGGACGCCTGTTTCGAAAAGAACGCCTACGACGAGTATGCCGAGGTGGCGATGTACTACCATGCCAACAAGGTGTACGACTATTTCCGCGGCATGGGTTTTTCCGAGCTTGTCGTGAGCCCGATCGTGGCCGGCGTCAATCTCAAGATCCCGAACATGTACGACCTTTTCTACGGCGGCGCCACCTGCGAGCCCGGAAAGGACGAATTCGGCAACGACATCACAATCTGCACGACCACGCGGTTCATGCCGTTCGACAACGCCATGTTCATGCCGTTTGACCCCAACGACCCCAGCGCCCAGCAGTACGGCGAGTTCTTCGGCGTGGACCAGGACGCCATCCTGTTCGGGCAGGGGGCCTTCATCGATTTTGCGTACGACGGCGACGTCATCTACCACGAGTTCACGCACGCGGTCATCCAGACCGTGACCGACAACCAGATGGTGGACTTCGACGAGTACGGGATGGTCATCGAGGTGGGGGCAGTCAACGAGGGGATGGCCGACTACTTTGCGGCTGCCCTCACCGACGACCCCAAGACCGGGAACTACGCGCGGCGCGCGGACCCGTCGGGTGACTCACTCACGATGTCCCCCGACTCGATCCGCGACATAGGCGTGCAGGTCAGGTGCCTCGATGACACGTGGGGCGAGGTGCACCAGGACGGGCTAGTGATTTCGAACGCCGTGTGGGAGGCGCGGAAGCTGTTTTCGGAGACGTTCCCCGCAAAAGACGTCCAGGTGTTCCACAAGGCGGTCTTCGATTCGATGGCAAGCTGGGGCCCGGTCCCCCGATTCAAGACCGTGACCGAGGCGATCCTCTCGTCTTTTTCGAACAACCCCGAGATCGGCGCCGATTTCGCCGCCGCGGCGCGGCCCAAGTTCGAGGCGAACAACGCCCACGACTGTCCCCGCGTGTTCAAGCTCGAGCTGGGCAGGAGCAAGGACATCCTGTTCAGCGACAACTACGGCTCATTGAACTTTTGGCCCGGCTACTTCCAGTTCTCGTTTGACGTCCCCGAAGGGGCGACAACGCTATACATGGGTTTCGACGCGCAGTCGTCGGGGTACGGCGGAACCACCGACATCAGGGTCGTATTCCGGAAGGACGAGCACGTGATCATCAACTGGGACCTGTTTATGGGGAACAACAGCTTCGTCGCCGACAAGGAGGTCGAGCGCGGCGAGGACGGCTACTACACCATCAGAATCCCCGACCTCGAACCCGGCAAGACCTATTTCATGGCCCTGCTCAACTACGGCGATTCTGCATTCCTTCAAGGGATCTTCGCCAACTTCACGAACGACCCCGTTGAGATCGACGCCGGGATACCGGACGGCGGAACGGATGGAGGGCCGGTCACGTTGGACGGGGGGCAGGACGTTGGAACGGCCGAAGACGCCGGCGATTCCGGCGAGCCGGACGACGCGGGGGTCGGTCCCGACACAGCCGCGCGCCCCGACACGGGCACTCCGGACGCGGGCGTCGCACCGGATGCCGGCCCGGCGCCCGACGCCGGCGGCGCGGGCGGCGTTGACGGCGCGGCCGAAACAGATGCGGCCGAAGAAGGCGCCGACAAGGCGGCCGGCTGCTCGTGCGCCACGCTCGCGGTGGAGTGATCGGCGACCGAACCGGGCCTTATTGCGGCGTTGATTCGCCTTTGAGATGGCTGCGGAGCGCCTCGACCTGGCCGGGTTTTTCGAATGAGGGCAGGTTGAGCGTCCGCGCTTTTTCGATGAGAGACAGCCCCGCTGCACCGCCGGTCATCAGCACAAAGCGGGCGGCAAGCGGCCCCGCCTTTTCGCGGACGTATTCGTAGAGGTCCACGCCGCTTTTGCCCCGCATGTTGAGGTCGGCGACGATCCAGTCGAAGTCGCGGTCGAGCCCCAGAAGCTCCATGGCCGCCTCGGCCGATCCGAGCGTCACGACGTCGAAGTTCCTGCAAAGCGACCGTTCGAGCGTACGGAGGACCATCTCCTCGTCGTCGACGACCAGCACGCGCATGCGGGCCTTGCGGGGGACCTGTGATCGGCGCACCGCCTTCTCGGGCGGAAGGGGCCGCGCGAGGCCGTCCTGGACGGCCTGCAGGAGCGCCGCCGCGTCGTACGGTTTCGGGAGGAGGCCGATGGCCCCTTTGGAGATGATGGCGTCGGTGTTCGCGTGTCCGGCGGGACCGGCGAGCAGGACCTTGGCCGTGTCGTCGATGGCCATGAGCTGGTCGAAGGTCCCGGCGGCGTCCGAGCCCGGCATGGCGATGTCGAGGACGACGAGGTCGATCTCGTCGCGCCGCGCCTCAAAAATGATCGTGGCCTCAAACGGGTCTGAGGCGGTGATGACGTTCAGGCGGTGTTTGCCGAGAATGCGTTTCCCGACCTCGAGCATCGTCTCCTCGTCGTCGACAAGGAGCACCGTGCCCACCGGCGGGGTCCTGGTGGCGGCGGCGCCCGGGATCACCCCCGCTTCGGCGGCGGGGACCTGCGGGAGAGAGATGGTCGTAGCGTCGGGGGTGACCTCGACCTCGGCGGACGGGGAACCTGCCGGCAGTTCATCGGCCTTGACCGGCGGGCTCGAAGCTTTCTTGACGATCTCGACGATGGCCTCGGCCGCCTTGCGCGGCTCGCCGTCCGGAGGGAGGTCCTCGACGAGGGCCGTGGCGAACCCGAGAATGCCCGTGAGCGAGTTCTTGAGGTCGTGCGCGGCCTTCGCCGCCGGCCGCGCGGCTCCGGCGGGTTTCACGGCCCCGCAGGGCGCCGCCGCCGGGGCCATGCCGTCGAAGATCTGCTCCACGAGCGCCGCCTTGACGTCGGGGCGGGCCTGACAGGCCGAAAACGCGATCAAGTGAGGGCCCTTGATTGACGGCGTTTCGAGGACGGCTTCGTGGCGCACGGCCTTCTTCTCGAAGATCACCTGTCTTAGGGGGCACGCGTGGCCGGGAAACGCGCAGGGGGTCTGCGACCCGTAGACCGTCCGGTAGCACGACTTCCCGGCAAGCTCGGCCGCGGACGCCGAGCCCAGCCGGCGTGCGGCCGCCGCGTTGGCGCGGACTATGCGAAAATCCTCGCCGATGACGATGACGGGCTGTTCGACGGCGTCCAGGATATCGTTGATCGAGCGCATCGCCGACTGCAGGTCGATGACCATCTTCTCGAGCCGGTCGACCAGGCGGTCGGTGTAGCGGTCGATGAACGTGTCGTCGCCCATCGGGCGGCGCGGCGGGACCCCGAGCCCCAGCATCCCGGCGCCGGGGGCGGCGTCTTCGAGGACCTTCTGAATGACGCGGGGATCGAAGGGCTTTCTTATCACACCCGATGCGCCGAGGTCGAAGAAGAACTTCTCGTCCTCGGGCCCCGTCATCACCGCCGTCGTGACGTAGAACGGAATCGCAGCCATCGCCTGGTCGCGGCGGACCTCCTTGAGCATGGTCACGCCGTCCATCCCCGGCATCACGGCGTCGCATATGATGAGGTCGGCGGCGGCCTTGCGGAGAGTGCCCATCCCTTCCTCGCCGTTTCGCGCGCGCGTGACGGCGTGGCCGCGGGCCGAGATGATGGCATCGAGGGCGGCGAGGTCTTCCTCGCGATCGTCGAGGATCAGGACGTTCATCGGCGGTCAGCCCTTCATGCGGTTGTACGTGAAGTCCATCTCGCCGGCCTTCGAAACAAAGGCGCCGAGGACCAGCGGGTCGAAGTGCGCGGGCATCGTCCGGCCGTCCCCCTTTGTGATGATATCGAACGCCTTGTTGTGGTCGAACTCGGGCTTGTAGGTCCGGGCGCACCGGAGCGCGTCGTATATGTCGGCGATCGCCACCACCCGCCCTTCGATGGGTATGTCGTCGCCCTTGAGCCCGCGCGGATAGCCGCTCCCGTCGAAACGCTCGTGGTGTGTGAGTGCTATGCTGCGCGCGACCGTCAGTTTCGGATGGTCGCCGAGAATCCGGGCGCCGTACACGGTGTGCTGTTTCATCTCCCGCCATTCCTCGGGGGTCAGCTTGCCCGGTTTCCGGAGGAGAGAGGGGTTGATGTGGATCTTCCCGACGTCGTGCATCTGGGCGTGGAGGCCGATATCATCGACCAGTTTCTCGGGGAGACCCATCTCGACGGCGATCGCACGGGCGTACTCGTTGACCCTGAGAATGTGGTTCCCGGTGTCCTCGTCGTTGGCCTCGGCCGCGCGGGCGAGGGCCTCGACGGTGTAGCGGAACGCCTCATCCGTCCGGCGGATCAGGGACGCGAGGTTGTCGAAGAAGTGGAGGTGCATCGACAGGCTTTTCAGGACGTCGGCGTCGAAGCGGGAGACGTCCTTTTCGTAGTTCATCGCCACGAGCGCCGCGGCGCCGCCCCGGACGGCCGCGTAGCTGCGGAACTCGCCCAAGACCTTCGAAACGTCGTCGCCGAAACCTTCTCCCGCGCCGGCCGGCCCGAAATTTGCGAACTCCACGCCCGGGGAGCCGGTCTTCCGCTCGGCTCGCGCCGGGGGCCTCACCGACGCCGTCTCGAAAAACAGCCGGACAAATCCCCCCGACTGGAAGTAGAGCCGGCCGGTCCATCCGTTTCCGCCCGCGGCGCCCACGAGCACCCCGGCGGGCCGGTTGAACTCGACGACACGGCCGGTCAGAATCTGCGACACGAGATGGAACTCCATCACCTTGGCGTCGAATTTGAGCGGGTCGAAGGAATGCAGCACCGATTCGGTGTACTCGGTGAAGTGGCCCATTGTGGCGAACGAACCCGCCAGCGCCTGGTGCGCGAGGCTCAGCGCAAGGGCGCTTCGCACCCGGGCGATCAGCTCGGCGGCGTTGTACGGCTTGTTGAGGTAGTCGTCGGCGCCCGCCGACAGGCCCCGGATTCGGCTCGCCATGTCGTCGAGGCCCGTCACCAGCACGACGGGGGTGAACATGAGTTCGGGACTTGCCTTGACCTTGCGGCAGACCTCGAAGCCGTCCATCTTGGGCATCACCACGTCCGAGAGGATGAGGTCCGGCCGGCAGTCGAGGGCGAGCGAGTAGCCTGCCGCGCCGTCGTTGGCCGAGACGATCTCGACGTCCTCGTGCTCGAGGATTCGCATCATCATTTCGATGTTCTGCTGTTCATCGTCGAGCAGCAGGATTCGAGGTCTCTTGCCCATCCGCCGCCAATATACCACAAGCTTGCGGCGCGGCGTCAACAAAGGGTAGTATCCATTTGCCAATCCGGAGGGAAGCATAGATGACGAAAAGCCTCGGTGCGATTGCCGCCACGGCGGTTGTTGCGGCCGCAATCCACCCGGCGCCTGCGCGGGCGTGCACGAGCATCATGGTCGCGCGCGGCGCATCGGCGGACGGGTCGGTCATGGTCACGTACTCGGCCGACTCGCACGAGCTCTACGGCGAGCTCTATTTTTATCCGGCAGCGGTCCACCCGGAAGGCGCCATGCGCGACGTTTTCGACTGGGACCACGGGGACTACCTCGGAAAGATCAAGGAGGCGCGCCGGACGTACCAGGTGGTGGGAAACATGAACGAGCGCCAGGTGGTGATAGCCGAGACGACATTCGGCGGGCGCAAGGAACTCGGAAACCCCAAACAGGGGATCGACTACGGCACGCTGATCTTCGTGGCGCTCCAGCGGGCCGGGACAGCGCGGGAGGCCGTCTCGGTAATCACGAACCTCGCGGGCGAGAACGGCTACCGGAGCAAGGGTGAGTCGCTTTCGATAGGCGACCCGAAAGAGGCGTGGCTCCTCGAGATTATAGGCAAGGGGGCCGGCGAAAAGGGCGTCGTGTGGGTCGCCGCGCGCGTGCCCGACGGTTACATGGCGGCGCACGCGAACTACCCTCGGATACGCACGTTCCCCAGAAACGACCCCGCGAACTGGATGTACTCGAAAGACGTGGTCTCATTCGCCCGCAGGCAGGGGTATTTCGCGGGGGACGATGCCGCATTCTCATTTGCCGACGCGTACAATTCCCTGACGTTCAAATCGCTCCGGTCGTGCGAGGCGCGTGTGTGGAGCATTTACCGGCGCGCGGCGCCCTCCAGAAACCTGTCCGCCGACTTCATCAAGGGGGTGCTCGACGCCGAGCCGCTGCCGCTCTGGCTGAAGCCCGACCGGCCGCTCTCGGTGCAGGATGTCATGTCGCTCATGCGCGATCACTTCACGGGCACGGATCTTGACCTCTCGGAGGGAGTGGGCGCCGGACCGTTTGCGCTGCCGTACCGCTGGCGTCCCATGCACTGGAAGGTGGATGGCGTCGAGTACGTGCACGAACGCGCCATCTCGACGCAACAGACCGGGTTTTCGTTCGTGAGCCAGTCGCGCGCGTGGCTGCCGGACCCGGTGGGCGGCGTCCTGTGGTTCGGTGTCGACGACACGTCTTCCACCGTCTACGTGCCCGTCTACGCCGGCATCCGGCGCGTCCCGAAACCCCTGGCGGTGGGGACCGGCGACTTCCACCGCTTTTCGTGGGACTCGATGTTCTGGGTGTTCAACGCCGTCGCGAACTTTGCGTACTCGCGCTACAGGGACATCATCGGGGACATCCGCGCCGTACAGGTCGAGCTCGAGGGGTCGTTTTTGGCCCGCCAGGCTGACGTCGAGAAGGCGGCCGTCGACCTGCACAAGAGGGCGCCCGAGCTGGCGCGGGACTACCTGACCTGACGGGCTACACCGAGGAACAGGCAGTGAAGGTCCACGGCCGCTGGCGCGAGTTGTTCGAACGGGTCCTGGTGAAATATCTCGACGGGAACGTGCGCGACGAGAAGGGGAAAGTCACGCACCCCGAGTATCCGCAGTTCTGGTATCGCCGGATCGTCGAGGACGAGGGCGAGCGCGTGCGCGTCCGCAGGCTCAAGGGCGAACCGGAAACGCCGCAAAAGCCGCCGGAACAGGGGGCGTGCCCGCCGTGCGAGCAGCGCAGGTAGTGGCCAGTGGCCAGTTGTCGGTGGCCAGTGCTCCCGCTGAGCGCTATGCGATGAACTTGAGCAGGATCGTCGTGATGTTGTCCATCCCGCCGTTCTGGTTGGCGCGGGCGATGAGCTCGGCCGCCGCCTGATCGAGACCGGCGGACTTGTTGACGACCTGGACGATCTCCTGGTCGTTCACCATGCCCGAAAGCCCGTCCGTGCACATCAGGTAGATGTCGTTTTCCATGGGCTTGAGCTTGAGGATGTCGACCTGGACGGTTTCCTTCATCCCGAGCGCCCGCACGATGACGTTCTTGTGGGGGAAGTTCTCGATCTCTTCGGGGGTGAGCTTCTTGGCCTTGATGTAGTCGTTGAGGAGCGAGTGGTCCTCGGTGAGCTGCTCAAGCTGCCCGCCGCGCACGCGGTAGCCGCGCGAGTCGCCCACGTGCCCGACGATGAGCACGCCGTCCGAGAAAAGGGACGACACCATCGTGGTCCCCATGCCGCGGTACTTGGCCTCGCGCTGGGCGGCCTCGTAGATGCGAAGGTTGGCGAGCTTCATCCCGGTGACGAGCCGGTTCTCCTGGTAGTCGCGCTCCTTGTCCATCTTGAAAGGCCACGTCACCTCGTCGTCGTTGCTGGTGGCCTTGAAGAAGTTCGCGACCGTCTCGACCGCCATCTGGCTCGCGACCTCGCCCGAGGAGTGCCCGCCCATGCCGTCGGCGACGATGAAGAGGTTCTCCTCTTCCATCGTGAAGAACGAGTCTTCATTGTGGGTGCGTTTCATGCCGACATGGGTAAGGCCGGCGGCCTTGATCTGCATCGGTCCCTCGGGATCGGGTGCGGCGAACGCCGAATCACGGCGTATATACTATAAACCCCCCGGTGCGTCAACGAAACCGCGCGCCGCGCTTTTTGTTGAACAATACGGTCGGATTCGCGTACAATCGGCCCGAATCCGCAGGAAGGGTGGACGTGTCCGACAAGAGAAAAGACAGGCGTGCGCCGTCGAACTTCACGGTCGAGTACCGCCTCGAGGGATCCGAGACCAACTACTCGTGCCTGGCCACCGATATATCGCAGAGCGGCATGTTCCTTGCAATCATGCCGCCCCCTCCCATCGACACCCGCCTCTACCTGATGTTCTCGCTCCCGGGGTTCACCAAGCTCGGGCCGCTCAAGGTCATCGGGCGCGTGGTCAGGATCGTCTCACAGGGCGAGGGCCAGGTGCCCGGGGTGGGGGTCGCGTTCGACATCATATACGCCGACAACCGCGACGCGGTCCGGGCCTTCATCCGGAGCATCCTTGGCCCGACGCTGATCGCCCGGCCGTCGGCCCGGCCCGCGAGGCCGGGGGTCAAGTACAAGCTGACCTTTGGCGGCGAGTCGGTCCCGGTCGAGGAAGAGGAGGCCGACACCGAAGAGGACCGCCGGCGCCTCGTGGGCTTCAAGGGCTTTTCGGGGGCGCGCGACACCGACGTGGTTTCACAGGTCGCCTGGCTCAAGTACGCGGGCCTCCTGGGGCTGGCCATCCTGATTTTGTTCGTCTTGTGGCAGGCGGGGCGCTGTGCGGGGGCGCTCTGATGAACGTGTATTTCGCGCTTGCCTCGAGCTTCGCGGCCGGCTGTCTATATGCGCTCGCGGGCGCGGACAAGGTGCGGACAGGCGACCTTGTGGGACGGTGGTTCCTTGCGACCGTGGTCTATCACTCGGTCATCTTCGTCCCCGTGTTTCTCTACGCGACTGTTTTTTATCCCGACTGGTCGGTCATGTACTTTTTTCAGCCGCTGCGTACGCCGCCGGTGAGCGAACGGGGGTGGCTGTTCTCGGCCGCGGCGCTGGTGCTCACGTTCGCGACCATGCTGGCCGGTTTTCTCTACGGCCGGAAGCGCAGCATCGAAGGCAAGGGGGCCTCGGCGGCGACGATCGTGACGTTCATCTACGCCATTTCGTTTGCGGTTATGGCGGTGCTGTTCCGGCGGACTCTGTTTGCGGGTACGCTGGAGCAGTACGGCGGCGTGGGCGCCAAGTTCATCTTCGCCCGGCCGCTGGGTTGGGCGATGTGTTTCTATCTCATTTCGATACCGGCCGGGATCGCGTTCTGGAAAAAGGTGTTCTCGAGGAAACCGTCGCACATGTGAAATACGCGTTAGGGAGTCCGGGAGTTCTGGAGTTGGGGAGTTGAGGAGTTCAGGAGAGGAGGCGGACATGAGACGGGTGCTTGCGCTGTGGGTGGTCCTTGCGTTGACGTTGACGTCCGCCGCGGCGGCCGATGCGAAAGGGAAGAAGAAGGAAAAGGACCCGGACGCGCCGCCGTCGGGGGTGCGGTGGTCCGTGGACCCGACGGAGATGGACTTCGGCGAGATCGAAGGGGGAGAGGAGAAGACGCTGGGCCTTCGGGTCCTCAACTCCGGGGACAAGGAGGGCGCCATTCGTTGCCAGTCGACCGGGCCGGGGGCGAAGTACGTCGTCGTGGACAAGACGGGGACGCTCATCATACCCGCGGTCGGCGCAATCGAACTCCGCATTACGCTTGACGGGAAACAGGTCAAGCCGGCCAAGACCGAAAAAGACAGGAAGGACATTCAGGTCAAGGCCGCGGTCGTATGCGCCGGCAAACGCTCCGACGTCAAGGGTGTCGTCAAGATGAAGACCGAGGAGGAAGTGAAAAAGGCCGAGCCGCCGCCCCTTGACAAGGCCGGCGAGATCCCGGGCCTTTAGGTCTGTAACTTCTCAAAAAGTGGTGGCCGAGGCGTCGGAGCGGAGTCGGACGGTTGCGCCGATCGTCGTCGGTCCGGGGATGCTCCAGCGTTCAGCTTGGCACCGGGGGAGTCTACGGCGCCTGTGCGCGAGCTTCGATGAGGG
>JACRCP010000047.1 GCA_016218965.1 Deltaproteobacteria bacterium
GTGGGATTCGGAGTACGTGCGTGAACGCCCCACCCCGGCACGCCCTTCCACCCCGGCTCGCGCATGCTCCGCCGGTTTTTTTTCGCTTCTGGCCCAGGTTCGGGGCGAGCCGGGGCTCCAGGACGCGCCGGGGTGGGGCTCTCGTGTCGGCTACGAACGTACTTCGAATGTCAGTCAACTCCTGAACCCTCCCCCTTTCGCCTCGTCCGTGCTAAAAAGCGGTTTGTGAACGGGTTTGACGCAGTGTTTGAGTGGCTTGCCCGGGCCGCGCGCACAACCAGGGCCTTGTGGCTGCTTTCGGGGGCGGCCGCGGCGGCGGTGGTGCTGTCGGCCGGCACGCTTGCGGGCGCAGTGGTGGCCGCGCACCTCCATTCGGTCCCCGCCGCGCGCGCCGTGCTTGCGGTGTCGGCACTGGCCGCCCTGGGCCTTGCGGTGCTGGCCTCGCTGACCGGCTTCCGGAGATCTTCCACGCCGCTTGACGCCGCGCACCACGTCCAAGACAGCGCCTTGCGCGAAATGCTCCGCACAGCCGTCGAGCTTCGTAGCGAGCTTGTGGTTCGCGATCCGTACCCCTATTCGCCGTCACTCACGCTTTCGCACGCCGCGTCCGCCGGCGCCGCCGCGGAGGCGCACCAGCCTGCCGCGGCCCTGGGCCTCAAGCGCCGCCCCCGGGAGATCATCGCGGCCTTCGCATGCGCGGGTGCGTTGCTCGCGTGCGCGCTGGGGCCGGCATCCTTGCGATCCGCGCTCGGCCGAACGATTGCGCCGGCGGGCGCACCCGCATCCACGCCGGCGGCGGTGCCCGGTTTGTGGTTCGAGATATCGTATCGCGCCCCGGCGTACGCGGGCCGGCCCGACCGCCTGGAGCGGCGCCGTGACGGGTCGCTCAAGGCGCTCCGCGGGTCCGAGGCGCGCGTTTCAGTCACGTACGTCGGCGGCATCAAAAAGGCCGAGGCCGTGCGCGGCGACCTCCGCGTCCCCATGCAGGCAATCCCGCCCAACGGGGCTGCGGCGACGTTTGTGCTGGACGCGCCTTTTTCCTACCGCGTCGAGTTCGAAGGCGCCCGCGAGAAGGTGGTCACGCCCGAATACGCTGCCGAGGTGGTGCCCGACAAACCGCCGCAGGCCGAAATCCTGGGCCCGGCGGACCTCCTTTCGGGCGAAAAGGAGGTCGCCGAAGACGGGACGGTCGAGATGCCGATTGCCGCAGAGGACGACTTTGGCGTAAGGTCGGTCGCCATTGTCGCCTCGGTGCAGGGGACCGGGAAAGAGCGTGTGGTTCATGTGGCCGAGCCTTCCGGCGCTCCCACCCGCTGGGGCGGCGAGCACAGGATCGAGCTCGGTCCGCTCGGTCTTGCGCCGGGGGACCGCGTGACAATCTGCGTCGAGGCGCGGGACAATGACGCGGTTTCGGGATCCAAGCCGGGCCGGTCGCGGAACTACCACCTCAAGGTCTACTCCTCGGTCGAGCATCATGCCGCGTTCATAGAGAAGGCGGCCAGGGCTTGGGAGTCGCTAATCGCGTGGCTGGCTTTTGACCTCGAGCACCCGTTGCCGTCCGATTCTCCCGACGGACGATCGGATGCCGCCGCCACCGCGCTCGATCTCCTGCGCGCGGCACGCGCAGCCGCCGTACAGGCGCCCATGGCGACGGAGGAGGTAAAGGCGGCGGTTGCGACCGCGCTTGGCGAAATCGGACGGGCGCACGCCGAGGTCACGGCCGGCGTGCGGGCGGCCTCAAGGAAGGATGCGCCGGCCGGTGTGACGGCGGCATTCTCAAGGCGCCTGTCGGTCGAGGTGGCGGCGCTCGAGCGCCACGTCATCACGCTGCAGGACCTGCTTGATCGCGAACGGATCGCGCTCATCGATGCACTCTCGGCCGACATCGATGCGCGCAAAAAAAGGCTTGGCGATCTGATAGACAAATACCGCGCCACAAAAGACGAACGGCTCCGCGCCGAGATTGACGCCGAGCTTGCGGCGCTGGAATCAAAACTCCGCGACCTCCAGAAGCTGGTGGCACAGCTCCAGCACGGCATCTCGGACGTGAACGTGAACCGCACGGCGCTCAGAGACGCCGACTTGTCGCGCCTTGCGGAGCTTGCGCGCGAGGCAAGGGCCGAGTTTGCAAAGGACGACCCCGCCGCGATGGAGGCGCGTCTGCGGGAGCTTGGGGGGAAGATGGACGCGCTTTCGCAGGGGATGCGGGCGCTTGGCGCGGACCTTGGAGATGCCCGCTACGCAGAGCTGGTCGCCAAGGTCGTGAAGATGTCGGCCGATCTGAGCGAGCTCGCCGCGCGAGAGAAAGACCTTCTGGACCAGACGATGGCGCGCCGCAACACGCTCAAAAAGAGGGAGGAGTCTTTCGTCGCGGGCAGGGCGAAGGCCGCGAACAAAAGGCTGCTTGAGGCAATCGAAACGCTCAGGAGGGAAATGGCGAAATCGCCCGACGGCCTCGAGCCGACCGAGGCGGCACAGGTCGCCGGGGCCGCGGCCTCGGCCGAAACGCTCAAAAAGCTCGTGGGTCAAGGCGAGTTCTGGGACGCCGCTGACGAGGCCCGCGGCCTGGTCGGGAAACTCGGAAGACTTGCACAGGGGTTCACGTCACGCCGGATGGCGGGGCCCTTTGAAACCCAAACGATTCCGGATCGGACGAAAGCGCTGCGCGACGCCGAGGCCCGCGCGCTCTCGTGGCACCGGAAGGCGGGGGAAATCTCGCGCACGATTGACGGCCTGTTCCCGAAGCCCGGACAGCTCTTCTCCAAACCCGAGGCGCAAGAGATGCAGGGGATGGCGGGAACTCAGGACGGGATCGGCGCAAGGCTCGGGAGGGTCCGGGAGTCCCTTGACTCCCTCAAGAACGCCGCGCCGATGATGCCTGGCGAGATTGCACAGGGCCTCGCCGAGGCGCAGGACGGGATGGGCGCGTCGTCGCGCAACCTGCGCTCGCTCAACCCCTACGGCGCACGCTCCGACCAGGAAGGGGCGCTCGACAGGCTCGAAAAGGCCCGCGACGCACTCGAAAAGATGGCCTCGCCCAAAAGCTCGCCTTTCCCGTTCGCGTCGGGGTCGCAGCGCGGCGGGGGCGACCCCGGCGGCGGGCGTGAGCTCGCTCGCGAGCACGTGGCGATCCCGAAGCCCTCCGACTACACGGTCCCCCGGGAGTTCCGGCAGGACATTCTGGACGCCATGAAGGAAAAACCCGTCCGCGGATACGAGGACGCGACGAAACGGTACTACGAGGTGCTGGTGAAATGATTTTTGGAGTGCGGCAGCTTGCCGCCGCTTTTTCTATCGCCTTTTCCGTGTCCTTTGCCGGCCCGTTGCCGGACGCACGGGCCGCCGATTCCACCGCCGATCTCGTCCGCAAAGGGCACGCGAGGCTTTCGGAGTGGGACCTGCCGGAGGCCCAGGCGATTCTTGACGCAATCCGAAAAGGCAACGCGGGCGACCCGAACGTCCAGTTCCTCGAGGCGGTCGTCGAGTTCCACAAAGGGAACCATGCCGAGGCAAAGAGGCACATCGACGCGCTGTCGATGGGCGCGGGCGGCGGGGGTGGCGCTGCAGATCTCATCAGGGCGTCGGCCGGGGCCACCGAAGGGTACGTCGAGGAGAAAAGCGCTGGCGGGCATTTCAGGATCCGCTATCCGCCGGGACCCTCGGCCATCCTGGCCCCGCTGGCGCTCGAGGCGCTCGAAAAGTCCCGTGCCGCGGTCGGCGCGGCGCTCGACTACCTCCCGCCCGAGGAGATCACGGTCGAGGTTCTGAAGGACGGGGCGGCCCTTGCCGCGATGACCGGCCTTTCCGAATCGGAGATCGAGGCGACCGGGACGATAGCCGTCTGCAAGTACAACCGGATCATGTTCATCTCGCCCGAGGCGCTCGCCACGGGCTACCCGTGGCTCGACACCCTTGGCCACGAGTACACGCACTACGTCACCGGCCGGAAGACCGCCGACGGGGTCGAGGTCTGGCTCCACGAGGTGATGAGCAAGATGCACGAATCGGCGTGGCGCGGGCGGGCCGCGGCTCTCCGGCCGGACCACGAGGGGATCATCGCACAGGCGCTTCGCGAGGGGAAGCTCGTCACATTTGCGCGGATGAGCCCGTCCATGGCCAAACTCCCCGACCAGCACGCGGCGTCGCTCGCGTTTGCCGAGGTGTTCTCGGCGGGGGTGTTTTTTTCCGAGAAGGGCGGCCCCGGCGTCTTCGCGCGGATGCTCTCGGCGGTTGCGGCGGGCGGGGGCATGCCGGGGGCCATCCGGGCCGCGGGGTTTTCCTCGATGGACGACTTCGAGGCGCAGTGGAGGGTGTGGCTGAAAGGGCGGTACGCCGGAAAGGCGCTGGTCGAGCGGCAGTTCTACCGGGCGAAGTTCAAGAAGGGAAAAACCGGCAGGCCGGACGCGCAGGAGGATGCGGGCGGACCCTCGGCGCGGACTTTTCTCAGGCTGGGCGACCTCCTGCTCGCGCGCGGGCACCACGCCGCGGCGGCCGAGGAATTCGGCAAGGCCGCACGCGCGTCGGAAAGGGGCACGCAGAATCCAGTCATCCAGAACCGGCTCGCGGTTGCTCTTTTGCAGTCGGGGAAGCCCGCCGAGGCCGCGGCCGCGCTCGATGGCGTCAAGGACACGTTTCCCGACTACATATCGACGCACATGAATCTGGCCAGGATCCACATGCGATCGGACAAACCCGAACTTGCCGAGGCCGCGTTGCGTTCGGCCGCAGAGATCAACCCTTTTGACCCCGAGATCTGGGGTGGCCTGGCGGCGATCTACAAGACGAAGGGCGACCGAAAGGCGTACGAGCAGGCGGCGAAAAACCTCAAGCTTCTCAAGGGAAACGACTAGGTACGGCGCCCGCGACCGGGATGCGGCTTTCGCCGACATGCTTCCGACGACGGGGTGCCTCGTATGAAGCCGGGGACGTCCGGTGTTCCCGGCCCAACCCGGGTCCGCGCAGCGCACCCCAAACGACGGACGGGATACTTGATGAAGGGGTGGTGGGCGCTACAAGATTCGAACTTGTGACTTCCACCGTGTGAGGATGGCACTCTACCGCTGAGTTAAGCGCCCAAAGCGCCGCGGAGTATGCCAAACCCCCCCCGCCTTGTCAATTTCCCCGGCCCGGTCTAATATCGCGCTCATGGCGGCGAATCTTGCACCCGATCAGATCAAGCGCAAGTCGGACTTCTCGCTCGAATACGTCCTGGACGTCTGCGAGAGGGCCGGGATCGTCACTCTCGAGGGACGCAAGGAGATCCTCGTCAAGGAGGCGGTATTCCGCTCGCGCGTCCTCAAGGACAAGGGCCTTATGAAGGAGGGCGCCGGGTTCATCCGGTACGAGGTTTCCCCTCCCGAGATCATCGCCCAGTCCAAGAGCCTCGTCCCCGGCAAGGACCGCCCCATCACCGAGGACGAGGTCATGGAGGCCGTCGGCGCCGTGTTGGGGCTCCAGTACAGGAAGCTCGACCCCTTGAAGCTCAACGCCGAGATCGTCACATCGACGCTCTCGAGGCCGTTTGCCCGGCGGAACGTGGTCCTGCCGGTCGAGGTCCAGCAGAACCGCCTGAAGGTCGCCGTAGCCAACCCGTTCGATTCGGAGCTCTTCGAAAACATCAAGCGCATCACGGGGTACGAGATCGAGCCGGTGCTCGCCGCCAAGACCGACATCCTGCGGATCATCACCGAGTTCTTCGGGTTCAAGCGCAGCGTCAAGGCCGCCGAGAAGGTCATCCAGGTCGGCGTGGACATCTCGAACCTTGAGCAGTTCGTCAAGCTCAAGTCCATAAACGACATTGAGGCCACCGACAAGCACGTCGTCAACGCGGTCGACTATCTTCTGCACTACGCGTTCTCGCAGCACGCCTCGGACATCCACATCGAGCCGAAGCGCGAGCACAGCAACGTCCGGTTCCGCATCGACGGCGTCCTCCACGACATCCACCAGCTCCCAAAGAACGTCCACCCCGCCGTGGTAAGCCGGATCAAGATGCTCGCGCGCTGCGACATCGCCGAAAAGAGGCGCCCGCAGGACGGCCGCATCAAGACCACGCACGGCGACAAGGAGGTCGAGCTCCGCGTCAGCACGCTCCCGGTGGCGTTCGGCGAGAAGGTGGTCATAAGGATCTTCGACCCCGAGATCATGTCGCACGACCTGGGCGAGCTCGGATTCTTCCCCGAGGAGCTCGCCATGTACGAGGGCTTCATCTCGATGCCGCACGGGATGGTGCTCGTGACGGGACCCACGGGGTCGGGGAAGACGACGACGCTCTACACGACGCTTCGCGAGATCGCCTCGCCCGAGGTCAACATCACCACCATCGAGGACCCCATCGAGATGGTGTACGAGGGCCTCAACCAGACCGCGGTCCAGGCAAAGATCGACGTGACGTTCGCGAGCGCGCTCCGCAACATCCTCAGGCAGGACCCCGACATCATCATGGTGGGCGAGATCCGCGACCAGGAAACCGCCGAGATGTCCATCCAGTCGGCGCTCACGGGTCACCTGGTCTTCGCGACGCTCCACACCAACGACACCGCCGGGACCATCGGCCGGTTCCTCGAGCTGGGCGCCAAGCCGTACCTCCTCTCGTCGGTGCTCATAGGCGTCGTCGCCCAGCGCCTGGTGCGCTCCATCTGCCCGTACTGCAAGCGCGACGCGTTTCTCACCCCCGACCAGATAGCCTCGCTCGGGATCAACATCCCCGAGGACTCCAAGCGGCGCCTCCCCGTCAAATACGGCGAGGGCTGCGTGACCTGCCGGTACACGGGCTACTCGGGCCGCACGGGGATCTTCGAGGTCCTCAAGATAAGCGACAAGATCCGCAAGCTCATCAAGGAAAAAGCCGACTCCCGCGAGGTCCTCAAGGCCGCCCGGGCCGACGGGATGATGACTCTCCGCGAGAGCGGAATCCGAAAGATGGCGCAGGGGACCACGACCTTCGAAGAGGTCATGGCGGCGACCGAATAGGGGGTGGGGACACCGATGAAAAAGGCCGCGGAAGAGATTGTGACGCACTACCGGTCGCGTTACCCCGTTCTCTGGATGATCACGTACGAGGAGGCACGGGCCGTCGAGGCCGTGGACGCCGCTTCGCAGGAGCTCAAGGTGCCTTTCGCGCTCTGGTCGGGGCCGGGGTGGGGCGCGACCGGGGCGCCGACGCTCCATGCTGGCGAGGACCCCATGGCCGCGATCGAAGAGATCAGCAAGAGCGGCGCGCCGGCCATCTTCGTCCTCAAGGACTTTCACGCGTATCTCGAGGAACCCCGGCTCCTGCGGCGCCTGCGCGACCTTATCCCTCTGCTGCTCTCGCGCGGGCAGATGATCGTCATCCTTTCGCCGGTCCTCCGGATACCGGTCGAGCTCGAGAAGGACGTCGCGGTCTTCGACATGCCGCTTCCCGGCGACGAGGAACTGCTCAACATCTTCAACTCTGTGATGGTCGAACGGCAGGTGATCTTCCCCGAGGAGTTCGTGCACATGGCGATTCGCGCCGCGCGGGGGCTCACGGCCGACGAGGCGCACCGCGCGTTTCTCAAGGCGCTCGTCCGGGGCGGCGACGCCGAGCTTGACGACATCGATGCCATAGTTGAAGAAAAGCGGAAGATCATCCGCCGTTACGAGGTGCTCGAGTTCGTCGATTCGGACGATTCGATGGAGTCGATCGGCGGGCTTGCCGAGCTCAAGCGATTTCTCCGGCTTCGCGAGAAGGCTTTCTCGGAGGACGCGCGCCGGTTCGGCCTCCCCGCGCCCAAGGGGCTCCTGCTCTGCGGCGTGCAGGGGTGCGGGAAGTCGCTCACGGCGCGCGCGGTGGCCAGGCTCTGGAGACTGCCGCTCATCCGCCTGGACCTCGGGTCGATATTTTCGGCCAACATCACCCCCGAGGAAGGCCTGCGCCGCGCGATCAAGGTCGCGGTCTCGCTGGCCCCCACCGTGCTCTGGATAGACGAGATCGAAAAGGGTTTCATAGGTGTGTCCGCGAACACCGGCACCGACAACGCCGCCACCCGCGCCTTCGGGATGTTCATCACCTGGATGCAGGAAAAGAAGGACCCCGTTTTCGTCATAGCCACGGCAAACGAGGTCGCTAACCTCCCGCCCGAGCTCCTGCGCAAGGGGCGCTTCGACGAGATCTTCTTCATAGATCTCCCCGATGTCCACGAGCGCGAGGACATCCTCCGCGTTCACATACGGACGCGCGGCCGGGAGCCGGGCGCGTACGACCTGAGGCTCCTCTCGGACCTTACCGAGCACTTCTCGGGGGCCGAGATCGAGCAGGTGGTGGTCGCGGCGCTCTTCCGCGCGTTCAACGAGGGCCGCGATCTCGTCGGAGAGGACCTTTCGAAGAGCATCAAGGAGACGGTTCCGCTGTACCAGACGTACGAGGACAAGATCAAGGGGCTCCGCGAGTGGGCGTCGACGCGCACCCGCATGGCATCGGTGCAGTCGCGCGTGCTCGACTACTTCGGCGCCGACGCGCCCAAGCCGGCCAAAAAGAAGTGACCGCCCGCAGGCGCGACCCGGGTTTTGGAGTGCGTAAGCTTGCTTGCGCTATTCTTCGCGGCAGCTTGCTGCCGCCCAAGGCAAAGCGGTAGCAAGCCAACACACTCCAAAAGCGACGCCGGGTGGCCCCGGGAGGTTTCCCTCCCGGGGCTCCCACAGATCCGTACATGCGCGATTGACGCATACGGCTCCTCAAGACACGGATTCACTGCGCGGGGGCTGAGTATGGGTGCATGATTCGGGGCAACGGGAGGGA
>JACRCP010000329.1 GCA_016218965.1 Deltaproteobacteria bacterium
CGCCGTTTTCGCTCGCCTTTGACCATGGGTCCCTCCTGCGGTGCCCTGTCGCACCGGTGGTGTTGCAGGGGGTTCTCCCATGACTTGGCGATCTGTCAACTTCTCAGCCGCTCAACAGCAGAAGTGTTCCAGTAGAACTACCCTCGCCGCCAACCCGCCTCTCGCGTTTGCCTCTATGTGGAGCATACTCCAAGACACAAACGCTGGCAACCATGTCTTTGGCGGCTGGAACGGGACCTTTGGGCAAGGCTCGGCCGCCCTCGACGGCTTGGGTCATGCCGGAGGTCGGCGCGGGATGGGGTGGAACTGGTCAACGGAGAATCATGGAGGGCGGTTCCGCCCGTTCGAGATGTCCGAAACACCGCTCGGGGACATCTCTGCTCACGACTTCAGTTTCTGGCCAAAAAATTCCCGATCGGTAACTTAGACTTTGACTTCCAGCCGAATCCGTGAGATATTCCCGATCGGGAACTACCATGGAGATCACGACCGCTGAACAACTTGGAGCGACCGTCCGCGGACGGCGCAGGCAGTTGAAGGTCACGCAGAAGGACCTGGCCATGACCTCCGGGACCGGCCTGCGCTTTGTTGTTGATCTCGAGCGCGGAAAACCTACGTGCCAGATCGGGAAGATACTGCAAGTATTGCAGGCACTGGGGCTCGTCGTCGAAACGCGGGCGCTCGGCGGGGTGGAGACCGGGGGAGGACAGCCGTGAGGCGGTTGGTCGTTTACTTAAACGGAGAACGCGTCGGGACGCTCGATCAGGACGACGATGGCCTGCTCGTCTTCCGATACGGCCCCGAATGGCTGGGCAGGTCCAATGCGGTGCCGCTGTCGCGTTCTCTGCCGCTTCGGAGCGAGCCGTTTTCCGGACGGCACGCGCGCCCGTTTTTTGCCGGCATCCTTCCCGACGAGGGACCCAGACGGCAGATTGCAGCCGTGCTCGGGATCAGCGAGGACAACGATTTCGCGATGCTCGAACGCCTTGGTGGCGAGTGCGCCGGGGCCGTGAGCCTGTGGCCGGAGGGTGCGGAGCCGCCGCCTGCGGGCGAGCAACGGGTGCGCGAGCTTGACGAGCAGGAACTTTGGGAAATAATCGTCGCGCTGCCTCACCGCCCGTTGATGGCAGGCCACGAGGGCGTTCGACTGTCGCTTGCCGGATCGCAGGAAAAACTCCCGATAGTCGTTCGCGGCACCGGCATCGCATTGCCGCTCGGCAGCACGCCGAGCACGCACATCATCAAACCGGAGCCAGAGAGATTCCCGGGCCTTGTCGCCAACGAGGTCCTGTGCATGACGCTCGCGGGCGAGATCGGATTGAATGTTGCCCGCACGGCAGCCCGACGGGTGGGCGGCAAGCCGTGCATCGTCGTTGAGCGCTATGACCGGATATCCGCCGCCGAGGGCGGGATCGTCCGCGCACATCAGGAGGACTTCTGCCAGGCGCTCGGCCTCCCTCCCGAGCGGAAATACCAGCAGGAAGGCGGGCCGCCGGTCCGGGATTGCATCTCGCTGCTCCGCCAGTGGTCCACCGCGCCCGTGCTCGACGTCAGAGACTTCATCGACGGCCTCGTTTTCAATGCGCTCATCGGAAACGCAGACGCGCACGGGAAAAACTACTCGATCACCTACCGTGGAGCCGAACGGCGGCTCGCGCCCTTCTACGACCTTGTCTGCACGCTCGCCTGGCCCGACCTTTCGAGGCGCCCGGCGATGAAGATCGGCGGGTCGGATTCGATCAGGGCGATCACGGCCGCTCACTGGAAGAAGATGTCGCAGGAGACGCGGCTGGGTTGGCCGATGGTGCGGGAGCGAATCGAAAGGCTCTGCCGGACGACCTTGGACGCCCTGCAGGAACCGGGACTGAAAGACGCGTCCGGTGACAGCGCCATGTTCGAACGCATCAGCGGAATCGTCGCGGAAAACGCAGCGCGCATGCTCAAAGGTTTGCCCTACGCCCCCCGCGGCGCCCCTTCCACGACCTTTTCGTAGTACTCCATGCACCGCCTCACGTATTCGCGCTTGACGGCGTAGTTCTGGGGAAAGAAGCTGCGTTTGAATCCGTAGACAATGATGTTCTTGAGATCCTTTAGCGACAGGTCGAACGTGGTCGCGGCCTTCCAGAGCTCGTCGGTCACCGTGGTGTTGGAGACCGTCCGGTTGTCTGTGCAGACGGTCATCGAGATGCGGTGCGAGAGCATCTGTCCAAACGGGTGCCACGCGAGGTCGCGGTACGCGGGGGTCGTCTGCTGGTTGCTGGTCAGGCAGATCTCGACGGTGATGCGGCGGTCGGCGATGAACTGCGCAAGGTCGCGCACGTACCTGTCCTTGTCCTTGATGGCCGGGTCGCTCACCGTCTGCGGGTTGAGAAGCGACGTCCCGTGGCCTATCCGGTCGGCATGCAACTCCGTGATTGCCTGGAATATGCTCTCGGGGCCATACGCCTCGCCGGCGTGCACGGTCTTTCGCAGAAAGTGACGGTGCGCCCACGTGTATGCCTCGCGATAGTCCATCGGAGGATAGCCTTCCTCGGGCCCCGCGAGGTCGAACCCCACGACGGGGACGCCGTGGTCGTCGCGGGCGTGCACGGCGGCCTGGACGGTTTCAAGGGCGGCGAGCGAGAATACGCGGTCGCGTTCGGAGTACCGGTGTATCTCGACGAAGTTCCGGTAGTACTCGGAGAACCGCTCGTCGAAGTAACGCATGGCGCAGACGATGATCCCGTACTCAAACGGCGGCTCGGCCCCCGAAGCTACTTCGGGGCGCCGGTTGAACGCGGACTTCGCCCGGTCCATACCGGCCGCTACCGCGCGGAGGACGTCGACCTCGTCCATGCCGGCCCGCGCATGGAGCTGCGGCGCAAAGCGCACCTCGACGTACCTCACGCCCTCGGCTTGGTTGTCCACGGCAAGTTCGTACGAAACCCGCTCGAGCGCCTCGCGCGTCTGCATGGCGGCGACCGTGTAGCCGAACCCCCGGAGGTACTCCTCGAGGTTCCCGTACGCCTCCTTGAAGACCAGCTCGCGCAGGCCCGCCTCCTCGCAGGACGGGAGCACGACGTTCGCGCCTCGCGCGAGATCGATGAGTGTCGGTATCCGGAGGGACCCGTCGAGGTGCACGTGCAGATCGGTTTTGGGCAGCCGCAGGAGAAGTTCGCGGGTGATGATGGTGTCCATCAAGACTATATAAAGGATCAAAAGCCGCGCCGCAAACTCCAAAACCCGCCGCTTGAAGATCTCCGCCCGTCTGTGTAGAGTGTGGCTGCATTCACGGGGATTTTCATGGACCCGAAAGACAAAGAACGCGTGCTGGTCGAGGTCGTGCAGAGGGTGTTTGACCACTTCGCCGATCCGCGAACGGTCGAACAGGCCCTGTTTGACACCATCTACCACGAGAGGCGTCGCATCGAGTCGGGGCGCGGCAACGGTGACGGCGCCGGGGCCGCGTTTTACGACCGGATCTACCGCGAGGGGGCGCGGGCTTCGCCCGAGCGCCACCGCGAGCTCCTGAAAGATATCATCACGGCATTCGCCGAGGAGGTCGCGGGCCACTTTGACCCCAGGGTCTATGCGCTGGCAACGAAGACAATCCCGACGGCGCTTCTTGCGCTTTTGAATACGCTCTCGCCGCTCAAGCTCGTGACCGGGGGCCTGGGCAACCTGGACGACTGCTTCAGGATTGGCGGCGAGACCGGGGCGTTCAAGGCCGCGGCCTCGCACGGGACCACAATCCTCGTGCCCACGCACTCGAGCCACTTGGACAGCATCCTCGCCGGCTACGCCATCTATCGGCTGGGTTTCCCGCCGTTCGTGTACGGCGCGGGCCTGAACCTCTTCAACAACAAGCTCATCGGCTTCTTCATGCACAACCTCGGCGCCTACAAGGTGGACCGCCGGAAGAAGGCCGAGCTTTACAAGGACGTTCTCAAGACCTACGCCGGCTGCACCATGGAGCTCGGGTATCACAACCTTTTTTTCCCCGGCGGGACGCGCACGCGTTCGGGCGCGGTTGAGCAGAAGCTCAAGCTGGGCCTTCTGGGGATGGGACTTGACGCCTACGTCCACAACCTGATGGCCAGGAAGCCCAGGCCGGACGTTTTCATCGTGCCGTGCACCATCAACTACCAGCTCGTGCTTGAGGCCGAGACCCTTATCGAGGACCACTTAAAGGAGGTCGGCAAGTCGCGCTACATCATCGAGGACGACGAGTTTTCACGGCCGCGGCGCGTGCTCGACTTCGTGCGGCAGTTGTTCTCGCTTGACTCCCGGATTCACCTCGTGGTGAGCAGGCCGCTCGACGTCTTCGGCAACGATGTCGACGACGAGGGCCGTTCGCTCGACCACCGGGGCCGGCCTGTCGATCGCACCCGGTACGTCATGCAGGGCGGAGCCCCGGCGTTCGACGACCAGCGTGACCAGGAGTACACGCGCGAGCTCGCGGCCTCGGTGGTGCGGGCATTCCATCGCGACACCGTCTTGAACTCGACGCACCTCGTGTCGCATGCGGTTTTCGGGTGGCTCAAAGACCGCAACCCGGGCACGGACCTGTATCGGCTCCTGCGCACCGGCGGGGCCGAGGAGTCCATCCCGCTCGCCGACGCCTACGCGCGCGTCGAGCGATCGCTTGCGGGACTTCGCGCGCGGGCCGACGGAGGCGCGGTGCGGCTCGACGAGTCGCTCACGGCCAAGGACATCGTGGCGCTCGTCAACGAGGCGCTCGCGCATCTCCGGAGCTATCACCGCCAGCCGGCGCTGGAGCGACGCGGCGACCGCCTGTTCCACATAGACAGGAACCTGCTTCTGTACTACCAGAACCGGGTCGCGGGGGTGGCTTGATGGCAAGACCACTTGACATCCTTGTCGTCGGCGGCGGGTCGTGGGGGACCGCTTTGGCCTCGATCCTTGCCGGCCTGGGCCGGAAGGTCCGGCTGTGCGTCCGAAGACCCGAACAGGCCGACGAAATCAACACGCTGCACACGAACGGGCGCTATCTCCCCGGCGCGGCGCTCCCGCAGAACCTTTCGGCGACCGCCGACCTTGCAGGCTCCGTCGCCGAGGCCGCCGTCATCCTCGTCGTTGTACCTTCAAAGCACTTCCGCACGACCGCGCGTGCCGTCGGCGAACGCGCTGCGGGCGACCAGATCATCGTTCATGCCACCAAGGGAATAGAGATTGAGACCTTCAAGCGCATGTCCGAGGTCCTGCGCGAGGAAACGTCGGTGCTCAAGATCGGCGTGCTCTCGGGTCCGAACCTCGCAAAGGAGATCGTGGCCGGGCAGCCGGCGGGTGCGCTCGTGGCGTCGCGCTATGACGAGGTGGTGAGGACCATGAAGGACCTGTTCACGGGCCCGCGGTTCAGGCTTTACGGGAGTCGCGACGTGGTCGGGACCGAGATCGCCGGGTCGTTCAAAAACGTGATCGCGCTCGCGGCCGGGGCCGTTGACGGCATGGGGTTGGGGAACAACACCAAGTCGCTCCTCGTGACCAGGGGGCTCTCCGAGATGGCCCGCTTCGGCGTGGCCCTCGGCGCCGACGTATTCACGTTCGCCGGGCTCGCCGGGATTGGCGACCTCATGGTCACCTGCGTTTCGCCGCTGTCGCGCAACCACCAGGTGGGCGAACGGGTGGGCAAGGGCGAAAGACTTGACGACGTGCTCGCCTCGATGCCGTATGTTGCCGAGGGCGTGCCGACGACCGCGGCCATCCACCGACAGGCGCGGAAGATGGGACTCGAGCTCCGGATCGTGAGCGCGGTGCACGCCTGCATTCACGAGGGAAAGACCGCGCGCGAGGCCATAACCGAGCTGATGTCGCGCCCCGCCGGCGAGGAGCTCGGCGCGCTGGTGTACAAATGACGGCCCCCGGCGGGCTCGACCCGCCGGAGCCGCCGACAAGATTGAGGATTTCTGCAAGAAGCGCGGCTGGAAGGCGTGGATCATCGCGCGGATGCGGAGAGGGCGGCGGCTATGGACTTCACGAGGCCCACCGCCCTTTCGAGGTCGAACTCGGTGAAGTCGGCCTCCCGAAGTACAGGCCGGAGCTGTGAATCGACCTGCCGTACAAGCACAGCCAGACGCGGCTCGGAGACGTCCGCCGGTTCGTTCCCCGGCACCAATAGTTTCCTTCGCACGAGCGAAACCAACTCGCCGCTCCGAACGTCCAGCCCGAGTTTGCGGACCGCAAAGTCGATGTCGAAGAAATCCCGAACGGCGGGTTCGCGTCGCGAAAGGGCCGCCCTCAGCTTTTCGGCAAAGGCCTCGGTCGACGAAATGCAGCGCACCTCGATCGGGGGAACGAGCGGTCCGCCCGAACCGGGGTCTTTGAGAATCGTTCTGGCAGGGGCGTTCTCGGCGGGAAGCAGAATGGGCTCGCGCAGTCCGACCTCGATCTTGATGGATTCCTCACGGGCGGCGAGCAGGGACTTGTATTTGACCGATGCTATGTACTGCGTCGAACCTCTTGCGCCCGTAATGGGGTTCGGCACGGAGAAGATCGGCAGGCGGCGCGGGAGGGTTGCGACGGCTTGCTTGAGCGTCTTCGTCCGCCTGCTGCGCTCTCCCCGGGTCGAGTCGACCGCCGTGGGGAGCGCGAAATCGAGATCTTCGCTCAAGCGGCAGAACCGCGAATGGACCTTGGCAAGACACGTACCCCCCTTGAACACAAGGTTTCGGTCGGACTGCGAGAGGTATTCCAGCAAGACCGTGCAGAGGTAGTCTTTTTCGATCAGTCGCGGCGCAAACAGCGTCTCTCGCGCGGTGAAGACGACCGCCGTCCTGAAGTACTCGGGGTCGTCCCACAGACGGGCGGCCTGAATCTCAAGCCCGCTCATTGAACACGACCCCCCATCGCGTGCTCGCTTTTCCCCGCTTCGGTCGGGTCGGGATCCAGGGAATCGGGCTGCTCGTCGGTTTCAGTGCGCTTTCGAGTTTCCGAACAAGCGACTCGGCGACGCCGAGGCGCTCGAACAAAGCTCCCACGCGGCGGATTGTGCCCACGTCGCCGAAACGGAGTGCACATTCCACGAGTCTTTCCGCGATGACCCGGCCTGACTCCAACTCCCGCGAAATCCACTCGAATCCTCGGGGAATCCCTTCGAACCTCGACCAGTCGTACACCGCGTCGACGAGCGAGCGGGTCCTCGACGCGTAGACCGCCTTGGCCTGCCCGCCGAACTCTCGTTCTTCGGTGTCACCGAGACGCGCGTCGTCGACCTTGATCAGCGTCAGGTCCACGGCGCCGACGCGCCGATCTCCCGAAACCCGGTTATTGTAGGCGTACACCCGGTTCGGCACCTGGTCGTCGAACCCGTAGAGGTTGAAAGCGTTCGGTCCGCAGATCTGGTATCGCCCCTGTTTTTCTTCCATCAAGGCGATCATCACTTCGGCGTCGGTCGGGGTCCAGGCGCCGCCCAACGGCAGCCGCGGCGGAACAAGGTAGACACCGTTCTTCACCCGCGCGATTAGCCCTCCCCGGGACAGCCGGCTGAGCAGTTTTTGCTCCTGTTCAGGCGCCAGGCGCAAAACCGACGCGGCCAGATCTCCCGCCCGGATCGTGTTCACCCCTCGCATCTGGGCGTACGAAAAGAACTGAGTTTCAAGTTTGCCCAACCTGGTTTTCACGCCTGTATTGTATTTCTAGGATAATGCCCTGTCAAGGCATTTTCTTGAAATACTACACAGAACCTCGGCCGGCGAGCTCGGCCAAGCGCGCGCGTTCGGGGGTCGAGGGGAGGAAGCCTTCGAGGCGGACGCGCATGACATCGAGGCCGTCCTGGTTGGTGAGAATCGCCGTGGCGATGGCAAAGCGCCGTTCGTCCACCGAATCGATCCGCATCCGGCACGTGACGGTGTCCCCGGGGTGGACGGGTCTTAGAAACTCGAAGTCCATCCGCGTGGCAAGCCACGAGATCTGTCCGCCGATCTCGGTGACCATCGAGCCGACAAGGAGACCGTGGCAGATGGTCCCCGCAAAACCCTTCATCGTTGCAAACGGCGCGTCGGAGTGGACGGCGTTCATGTCGCGCGTGATCCCGCCGAACGCGTGAACGTCGGCCCCCGCGAAAGTCCGCGAAAAAGCGAACTCGTCGCCCGTCTTCAATCCCTTTGCCGCCCGCCTCCGCCAGTCGTTCATGTTTCTTTCTTCCCGATGGTGTCCGTGTCGGCAGTCACGAAGAGGCGTTTGACCCTGTCCATGTCAATCAACGCGTCAGGGCTTCGCGGGGCGGGATTCACCACGAACGTGGCGTCCGTCCGTCCGCCCGCGTCGCCGTACTCCACGCCGAACAGGATCATTCCTCTGGCGGCCAACGCGCCGAGGAGATCGCAGAACCCCGCCTTCCCTGAAACCCCCGACGGCACCACGTGACAGAACTCGAGCCCCTCGCTTGACACGAGCTCGTCGTAGATGCGGTGCAGGTGCGGGACGAACAGGCAATGCGCCATGAAGTACGTCCTGAGCTTCTGCGTCGAGAGCGCCCGCACGCGCCGCCCGCGGGAGGTCGCGGCCCGTCTCTCCATGATCTCACCCTTGGCCGAGGAGAGTATCTCGGCCAGAACGTGAAAACGCTCTCCCGATGCCACCCTGCCCTCGCGGACCGCGTCGAGAAGGCTGAAGAGCCACAGGAGGTTCTGCGCGTCGGGATCGGGCGCCTCGTTGTCGGCGAGAAAAACGGCGGCATCATAACGCGCCTCCCCGAGCGTGTTGTCCCGCGACAGCATGTGCATCAGGTCGCCCTCGGCGCCGTGGATCGAGACGTCGCGCCCCCCGGTCAGCCGCTCGAGGCAACGCTCCACCCCGGAGCCTTCCGGCGACTCGTGAAGCGCGCACCGCCATCTCTCCTGAAGCACTCGCGCAAGGCGACGCCCGCGCTCGCACCCCTGAACCAGAACATCGAACGCAACGCCCGGGACAAACCGGCCCGTCTCCTCGACGAGCGTCGGAAGCATTTCGTTTTCGCCGACCACGAGGACCCTTTTGAGTTTCGTGAAAGTCTCGTCGAGCGACAGCGACACTTCGGGCGCCGGTCCGTCCTCCGAGGCGCCGGCCCCGGGGCATCCTTTCGTCATCCACGTTGCGGCCCTTGCAAGGTCGCGCTCCCTGCGGCAGATGCCTATGAGGCCGGAGAGGCCCGCCGGCCGGACCGCGCCGGGCGCCGGCGCCCACGCCGGATCCGACGCATGGATCGGGTCAAGGCACGGAATGGTCTTTCCGTCTTTTTCGACGAGCACGCCGATGAGCACAACCCCGAATTTCCGGTACATCCCGGCCAGCAGTGCGCCAAATGGAATCGTGCCGCCGCGCGCCACCAGCCGGGCGCGGTCGCGCGGCGAAAACTCGCGCACGTTGATGTCGTTGCCCGCCGCTGTGAGCAGCTCTTCGTAGACACGGTCGATTCCGGGGAACACGAGGTTCTGGCAAAGGATATTGCCCAGGATCTTGGCGAGCGGAACGGGCGTTATCGATCCGCCCCCGGCGGCGAGCGCCGCCGCCGTGTTCCGCCGGTGCCGGAGCTCAAGCAGGATGGCCGCCTCGGTGCGCTCGCGGAGGGCGAGCACGGTCGAGAGCGTGGTGGCATCGGCGTGTTCGCGCTTGTCCTGGTCGTAGAGCACAAGGATCCTCGCGGCCTCGGCGGGGTTGACAAGCTCGAGCGCCCGAAGGTCCGAAAGGTCGCCGGCGCGGTACTCCACCCCACTCAGGTCCGATTCGTAGAGATAAGGCGGGGTGACCGGACTGTCCGACAAAAGCACGATGGGCATGCGGCGCCGCCTCTTGCGTATGATCTGGACGAGCTCGCGCAGGAGGTACGGCAGGTTCGGCCCGCGGCCGATGACCACGAGATGGTCCATCACCTTGACGGGCTTCTCGCGGTTGGACGCCAGCATCATCTGGACCACCGAGGCCCCGAGACCGATGATGAGCGACATGATGAAAACGCCGGCAATCGTCAGGAAGACCGAAAAAATCAGGTGTACGACCGGCCCCTTGAGGCTCTGGACGAGGTTGTCCGCGCTCTCAATTGCCCTAAACGACCACCACAGGAGGTCTTTGAGCGATCCCTTTTCGATCTCACCGTCGTTGTTGAGGTCGACCGGCACCTCGAGCACGTGCAACACGATTCCCGAAACCAGCGTGAGCATGGCGACGGCGCCCAGGAGGAAACCGAGCTGGTACTTGATCTCGTGGCGGCGGACGATGGCCCACAGATCGGCGGTAAGCGCCATGAGATACCGGATGAGCAGCGAGAGCCGGACAAGCCGCAGAAGACGCAGGTACCTGCTGTCCAGAATCCAGTGCGCGTCGGGGAACATCCTGTGGAGCGGGAGGAAGCTCAGCACAGCAACGGCGTCAATCGCGAGGAGCAGCATCTCCCCGGCCAGGCGCCAGCCGCGAACGTGGCGCAGCATCGCCGTACGCACGACGAACTCCAGCCCGAACACGGCGAAAAACGCGAGGTCGAAGTTGTGAATGGCGTCAAACGGCAGGACCGACGTGACGATGAGGACCGCGAGGACGAACTTGACCTCGGCGTGTTGGAAAAACCGCTCGACCGCTCCAAGCATGTTGCGACAATAGCACCATATTCCCAACGCGGGAAGTATGGGGTATCATTGCGGCGTCCCGCTCCTCCGCAGCGGAGGTCGTCATGCACCGTACGCTGTTCGCATCATGGTTCGCGCTCGCCTGTCTCGGGGCAACGCACGCCCACGCCGCGGTCACCGCGACGGAAATGGTCCCGATGACCGACGGTGCCAAGCTCGCCACCGACGTCTACCTTCCGGCGCAGGGCGGCCCGTGGCCGGTGCTTCTGGCGCGCACGCCGTATGACAAGGACGGCATGACACAGACCGGGAACGACATCCAGAAGTCCAACCTGGCCGCCGCCGTCATCCAGGACACGCGCGGCCGGTTCCACTCGGAGGGGACCGACTGCATCTTCGCCTGCGACGCGGACGACGGGGCCGACACGATCGCTTGGATCGTGTCCCAGCCCTGGTGCAACGGGAAGATAATGACCCACGGCGGCTCGGCGCTGGGGATCGTCCAGTACATGCTTGCGCCAAAAAACGCTGCCGGTCTTGTGGGGATGATCGTGGACGTCGCGACGCCTGACCTTTACGACTTCATGTTCCCCGGCGGGGTCTTTCGCCAACACGACGTCGAGGGCTGGCTTGCCGGGCAGGGGAGCACGTTCTGGCTCGACAACATCAAACAACATCCTTTCCTCGACGCGCACTGGGAGCCGGTGACCGCGTCCAGAAGATTCGGCGAGGTGAACGTCCCCGCGATACACGCCGGAGGCTGGTTCGACATCTTCACGCAGGGGACCATAGATGCCTTCGTCGGCTACCAGACGCGGGGCGGCGCAGGCGCAAGGGGAAAACAGAAACTCGTCATCGGCCCGTGGTCGCACGGCGCGCGCGGGAAGGAACAGGGCGAGATGGTCTTCCCGGACAATGCGACGCAGGATGCCATCAAGCTCGGCGACACGACGTTTACGTGGATGGTCCACTACCTTGGCATCCAGAACCGTGAGGAACAGATCGACGCCATCCCCGCCGTGCAATACTACACAATGGGCGCGTGCGGCGAGACCGGCGCGCCCGGAAACGAGTGGCGGGAGGCCGAAGAGTGGCCGATCCCCGCGGCACCGACGCGGTACTACCTGCACGAAGGTGGAAAACTATTGACGGAGTGCCCCGCCGCCGACGCGTGGACCGATTCATGGACGTACGACCCGGCCGATCCGAGCGTCACAGTGGGCGGGGCCAACCTCACGCTTCCCGCCGGACCGTTCGATCAGTCCGGTGCGGTCGAGTCCCGGAGCGACGTCGCCGTCTACTCGACCGAAGTCCTTCCGGCGCCAGTCGAGGTCACCGGCCGCACGACCGCGCACCTGTGGGTTAGCGTCGACACGCCCGACACGGACCTCAACGTCCGTTTGACCGACGTTTACCCCGACGGAAGATCGATGCTCGTCACCGACAACCCGCTTCGCGTGGCCACTCGAGGAAAGGAAGACGGCATCGAGCTGCTCAAATCCGGCGAAATCGTCGAGGCGGTCGTGGACGTCGGAAGCACGTCAATGATCTTCAACAAGGGCCACCGCATCCGGATCATCATCTCGTCGTCGAACTCGCCGCGCTTTTTCCCCAACCCCAACAATGGCGAGTACTACGGCACGACGAAGCCGCTACGAAAGGCGACTGTTGCGCTCTATCACGACGCGGACCATCCGTCGTATCTCGAAGCCCCGAACCCGGACCTCGACCCGGCGGAAGTGAACGCGTGCGGGGGTGAACTCGACGGGGGGACGGACGGAACGACGGCCGACGGGGGGCCGACAGACGGGGGCACGACGGACGAAGGGATGACGGACGAGGGAATGCCGGGGGACGACGCGCACGATGCGGCGGGCGTAGACGATGGATCGGCGGGTACGGACGACGGTGGCGCCGACGCGGTCCCGGCCGAGCAGTCGGCGGGGTGCAGCTGCGCGGTGGTGGGGTTGTGAAAATGCCTCTTTCGATGTTGAACACACGTGAAGCCACGACTCGGGTGCCACGGACAAGCGAAGCTTGTCCGTGTGCCGGCATGGCGTCCCACACGGACAACACGGAGTTGTCCGTGGCACCCAAGCAAAGAAACAGGAAGATCGAAACAGTTGGCGTGCCTTCGTCAAATAACCTGCGAACGTGCGTTCGAAACAATCTCCGAACGATGAAGTCTGTCATCTTGACAGTGGTTCTGGCAGCGCTCCTGCCCCAAGACGCGTTGGCCACGAGCATCCCCCCGGTCGATCTCGACGAGCTGATCGGACAGGCTGACTTCATCGTGGTCGCAAAAGTTGTCGAGACCTCGATCCCCGACGGGAAAGGGATCGCAGAGGTTTCGATAGTGCAGACGTTGAAAGGTGACACCCTTGTCAAGCGGATAACCGTATTCCCCGTGCGCACTGGCTATGGTGCCCTTCTCAAAGACGAAACCGCGTTGCTGTTTCTCGTGTCGCAACCGAAACACCCGGACCCGTCGGCACAATCGAAATCGGAAGAGGCTTCGGGTGGGTCAAGGGTGATGCAGGTCATGCATTTCGGCACCGCAAAAATACCACTCCTGCAAACCGAGCATGGGGAAACGCTTCTCGATCTCCTGCGCCTGTCCGAAAGCAGCAGCATCGAATTCCCGAAATCGCTCGCAATCCAGAGTCCCTTGCGCCAGGAACGGACCGGCATGGTCATTAGCAACCATATGCCGCTGCGTCCGATTTTGGAGTATGTTGCCCGGAAGCTGGTCGAGGGACTTCCGCCCGCCCTTGCACTCAAGCGTTCGGTCAACTGGGGCTACGGGTGCGGTGGACATTGTGCGTTTCGGTACTCTGGCGAATCGTCCGTCGCCTTGCACGTGAAAGATGGCGTTGCAACATTGAATGACGTTGGAACCCACAAGGTCAGCGCAAACTACCCCAACGGGCATTCGGAGGATTCGCGGACGTGGAAACTCAACTTCAAGGGATCGAACGCCATCGAGCGGGGGAAATCCACACTCTCGCTCAACGCCCAGGCAACATTGTGCGAGCACGAGGTGACCGGTGGCGAGGGGCGTTCCAAGGTGGACTGCTCGGGAAAAGCCCGCGAGATCGTCGTGGGGTGTGGCCGCGAACAGGTTTTTGCCATCCGGGGGAGCCCGAGACGAAACGCCGAACGCCGGGCGACCAACGCGTGGGTCTGCCGCTTGAAGGATTCGAAACCGGACTACCCCGGAACGGAGTTCCCGTGGGTTTTCGGCATTGATAGGGAGGTGCTCACTTTGTACTTCGGCGAGCCGCACCCCGAAATCTACTATGTGATCGCCGACGACCCGCGTTGAGAGGATTCAACATGACTAGGATGATAGCTGTCGCCGCATTTCTTCTTCTGTCGCTTGCCGCCTGCAGGACCATCCCCGTCGCGGGCGAATGTCCCGGGGCGGCGGAGCTCAAATGCCCCACCGAAAAGGTCTGCTCGCTCGACCTCGAACGCGACTGCATGGATTGCGTGTGCTCCCAGCCCGAAGGACAGTTCGTCCCCGACCTGGACCAACCGAATCCTGACGAGACAAACCGGGCTGGCGATCCCATCCAGGACTGACGCGCCAACGGTCATGGGGTGAGATTCCACCCGTAGGGTCGTCCCGCCCCTCCCCGCCCACCCCCGAATTCGTACCTGGCACCGGCAACGGGGTGTTTGTTTACCCATGGGGGTCCCCGTCCAACACGAACAAAACAAACAATTTCAGCACGTTGGCGCGTGGCACGGCCCTCGCAACTCTCTTGGGCGAACGCGGGGATGAAAACTAGAGGGAGGTGGGTCATGAAAACGAGGATGAACAAAGAATGGATGAAGGCGGTTCTTCCGGTCGCGATGCTCCTTGCGGCAGCCTGCGGGATGCCCGAGGACAAGGGCGACTGGGCAGACAACAGCGCTCTTGACCAGACGGCTGAATACGGGAAGGCCAAACCCGGCGCGACGGTCTCTCCGACTTACGTGCTCAAGTACACCGACGTGAAGGTCTCGGGTCAGGTCCCGGTATCGAAGTCGAGCTTCCCGATCGCGTCTACCGTTGACGTCCACGTCGCTGTGGACTACACGAACCTCTCGGGCCTTCACGCCCAGTCGGTCCGGGTCTTCGCCCCCGACGGGAGCTTCTACCAGGGTTTCGACAAGTCCATCTGCGTCGGCAGCGGCTGCACAAGCGGCGCCGCCCCCGAGGTGATCGGCTCGGTCGCGCAGTACTGGGAGACCCTCCCGGTCGCCGGGACGTACATCACACAGTACAACCTGAGCGGTTCCTGGCGCGTGGACCTGTACGTGGACGGTGTCAAGAAGCAGAGCGGGACGTTCTTGCTCAATTGAGAAAGCCCTCCCGGCAGGCCCCCCGGCCCCCCGCGACTCGCCGTCGGGGGCTTGCCTTTTTTGCCTCCCGAACAACTCCGGGCAAGACCCGTCAACCACAGAGGGAGCAGAGGACGCAGAGGACTTTTTGAAAAAGTCGCGCCGTCGCAGTTTCTGCCACAGAGCGCACAGAGATCACCGAGGCCCTCTGCGCTCTCTGCGGTTTCATGCCCGCGGCCTCTGGTCTCTTCAGAAGCCCACCGCCGCGCACGAGCACCCGGCCTCGGCCCCTGCCTGGCCGGCGGCGCCCTCGTCCGGTTTTTCAAGCCAGCCGACATCTGCGCCCGAGTGCGCGCCGGCGTCGTCTTTCGCCGGGCCCGAATCGCCGGGGCCGACCGAACCGTCATCAACGCTCCCCTCGTCCTCTGCCGTCGCCGCGTCTTCTGCGACGACAATTGCGTCGTCCGCCACCCCCGCGTCCGTCGTCCCGTCGTCCTGCGTCCCTTCGTCCGTCGTGCCTCCGTCCTCCATCGCCCCCGCATCCATCGTTCCTCCGTCGGACTGCCCTGCCGCGTCCGATGTCCCGCCGTCTGTGGGCGGCACGTCCGGGTCCTCGGGCCCAAGGTCACACGCGACGTCTTCGACGAAAAACTCGTTGGTGGCGCTCGCGCTCGCGCTCGCGGTCGTCTCCACCGTCACCGTGTGCTTCCCCACCGACAGCGCGGTCGCGTCGAACTTCCCGCGCCACTGGAACGGATTGGACTGCCGCGGCGTCATCGGCACGGCGTTCCCGTTGTCAACCGAGAAACTGGCGCTCAAAACGCTCTGGGGGTCAAAGACGAGGGCCCGGACGGGGGCTTCCGTGCACGATTTGGGAACGGGCGCATTGTGCGGGTTCCTGACCTTGCCTCCCCAGTCGATCTCCTGATCGGCCGGGGCGGTGATGACTACCTTCGGCCAACCGGACCTGGCGTCGAAGATGTTGACCGTGGCCGCGAGGTTGTCCAGCGCCCAGATGGCAAGGTTGTCGCCCTTGCTCTGCCCGAGCGCGTCTATCCGGAAACGCAGGACGTTGTCGTTCTCCACGGTGAGCTTCAGGTCATGGTTGTGGCCGTGAGAGTAGTAGTTCACCTTGTACTGCTGGAAGAGGCCGTCCATGTCGGACGCTTTTTTTGCGTTCTTGTAGTCGTGGTGGCCAAAACCCATCTGGAACTCGGCGTCGGAGTTCGCCTGCAGGAACGCATTGACTTCGTCGATTTCGCCGGAAGTGAACTCCACGTTGTCGAACGGCCATTGCGCGCCGTCGTTGCCGGGCGTCGCCACGCTGAAGAAGTGGAGCGACTGCTGAGGGAAGTCCACGCGCCAGGACTGCTGGGTACTGTTGGTGTCCGCGCCCTGCACCGAGTACTTCAGGTAGTGGCTGAGTGCGCCCTCGCCGTAGGCGTCGTGGTTCCCGGGGACGTCGAAGTAGAAATCCGGGGTCATTCCGTGGTCGTCGAGGATCTGGCGGTACTCCTCCCACTCTTCGTCGCACGGAGCCCCGAGATACGACCCCAGCGATCCGCAAGTGTGGTCGGTCAGGTCACCCGTGACCACGATGAACAGCGGGTTGACATTCTGCGCGCACTCGCCGAGCGCCCAAGGCAGGCTGTCCGGATACCAGCCTACGAGCCCGGTCGAGTTGATGTGCGTGTCGCTCGTCTGGATGAACCAGACGACGTTGGAGCCGTCGTTTGTGTACTTCCCGAGTGTCTGCGCTGTCGCGGACGACGGGAAGGAGAGGACGAGAACGACTGGAAACAGCGCGGCCTTTTTCATGTCCCGCTCCGGGAAAGGGTTGCGTTTTGGATTATACGGGTTTTGCGCAAAGAAACCAGCCCGATACTGGAGACAGGTGACCGACGGTTCGGTCCGGCTCAAAATGCCCGGCAACATCGCGACGGTGAGGGTGTTTATTCGGGAGTGAATACGAAAGGATAACGGACTGTGGCCTTGCCGCCTTTGGGCGCGGGGAACGAGCACCTTGAGACGGCCTTGAGCAGGCACTCCTCGAGCGGCGGACAATCGACGTACGACTGCTCGACCACGGCCTTCTCGACGCGTCCCTTCTCGCCCACGACGAACCTGACCAGGACCTCGCCTCTTAAACCGGATTTCTTTTCGCGCGCCGCTTCGTAACAGACCCGAAAGTCCAGCGCCTCGCGCTCGATGCCCCGCGCCGCCGTCTCTCGATCAAGACCGCCGTCGACAAGGATGCGCGTGGAGTCGATCTTCATCGGCGCGCCGGATTTTCTCGCGGGCGGGTCGTCCGCCGCATCTTCTCCGCCCCACGACCCCAGCGGTTTGCCGGCCAGCGCCGCTACGAGCATCTTTTTCATCGGCTTGACGTTGCCGCCGAATCCGCCGCGGACTACCTGCAATACCGTCCCGTCGCGCCCGACAATCCAGTTGGTCGGGAGCCCGCTGTAACCCAGTCCGTCCGATACGCTCCCGTAACGGTCGTGCAGAACCTTGAACGGTATCGGCCCGGTCTTTTCCTCGAGTTTCTTGAGGTACTCCCGCGGCGGATCCTTGCCGGTGTCGACGCACAGAGCCACAGTGGCAAGCCCTTTGGGCCCCAGTTCCTTCTGGAGTTTCACCATTTCGGGCATCTGGCTGCGGCACGCGGAGCACCAGGATGCCCATACCGTGAGGAGTACGACCTTCCCCTTGAAGTCATCGATCGAGTACTGGACTCCCGTGTCGGAAAGCTCCGGGGCCTTGAACGAGTGGATGGGCTCTCCGATGGTCACCGCGTTTGCCGCCGCCGGAGCCAGCGCCAACGCAAACACCACTGCGCCCGAAAGTGTTCTTTTCACGCCCCCTTTTTGTACCCGGAAACTGCTTTGCCGTCAACCGTTGCGACCAGACGTTGCGACCAGACGGAAACCGGACCCCGACGGCCGCTCTGACCAACTTCCTGCCGCACAATTGGCATCGGTGACAGTCCATTCGCGACAGTCCATTCGCGTTTGCCAGGGCGAACCCCGGTTGGTATACTTATGGTCGATGGATCTCCGCTTGCCTGTCGACCCAGCGACCGACCAGCCGCACATCAACAACAATGATGTGTCGGAAGGCCCTGGCCGGAAGGCCGCTCTCTGCCTTCACGCGCGGAATTCACCGGAGTCGGTGGCTCAAGGACGGGGGCACGGCGCGATGACAGTGCAACGTTACATCGACGATCCCACAGAGACGGAACATCGGTTCCCGAAGAAGGCCCCGTGCGATCGCCTCGGTCGGCGGATGTCAGCGATTCTGGGCGTGGCGGCAATCGTGTTTGCGATTCCGGTCCATGCGCAGGGACAGGACGCCGCCGTTGAATTTTGCGGGAAGAAGTTCGCCAGCGATGTCAGAACGGTGATTTGCCGTTCGCGAAATCCAGGCGACCTTTCGCCGTTGTTGAAGCTCAAGCGCCTGGCGACGTTGCAGCTTGCCGGCGTCGGTCTCAAGGATCTCGAGGTACTCAAAGATCACCCGAGCCTGGCCTTCGTGTACCTGTTCGGAGGCGGAATCGCGGAGGCGACCATCCTCGGCGACCTAAGCGGCGGCGGCAAAAGTCCGGCGTGGCACGAAGTCGAAGCAGCCAACCTGCTCGCTCCAAGCAGGCTGGCGGCAGGGATTCTCGTGACGCCTGTCGCGGAAGGCCATCAGCCTTTTTGCATGGGCAACTATCCTGTCACGGCGACGATGATAGTGTGCAGCCCCTTTGGCGTGACAGATCTGGAGGGCATCGAAGAATTCAAAGACCTGGTCGAATTGTCAATCTCGCATGGCGCCTTCGACGACCTCGCGCCAGTCAGAAGCCTCAGGAAACTCGAGCGGCTCTACATCTTGTTCCACAATGTGACGGACTTCTCGCCGCTTTCGGAAGTCACGAGCCTGAGACGGCTGGACTTGGGAAAATCCAACGTGACTGATCTGTCGTTTTTGAAAAACCTTGTCAACTTGGAGTATCTCAGGTTGGGACGCAGCGTGACTGATATCTCCGCGCTTGGCAACCTGACCAATCTGCGGGAACTGGATCTCCGAGGATCCAAGGTGAGCGATCTGCGGCCCATCGAGAATGCCCGCTACCTTCGCAAACTAGACCTCGACGGCACGTCTGTGTCCGATGTCTTGCCTCTGGCCGGGCTCAAGGACCTGCAAGTGCTGCTCCTCGACCGGACAAGAGTCAAAGACATCTCGCCGCTCAGCGAGTTGCGGGGGTTGGAGGAACTGGGGCTTTCCGGGACACCCGTGACCGACATCTCGGCGCTGTTGGGGCTCGGCCGGCTGGACGAAGTCGATCTTCGGGAAACAGACGTGCCGCCGAGACAAACCGTCGCGTTGAAGCACCGCCCCTCGCGGCCGCTTGTGTTGCCGGAGACGGGGCTTGCAAGCATCTGCGGATCTTGTTCCGCGATGCCGATGGACCGGTCGGCGCGGCGCCGAAAGGTTGAGGCGGAGACATACCGGGAAAGACTCGATGCTGCGAGATCGGCGACGACGGAGGAGATCAACCGGCGATTGGAAGCCCTGATCGCCGGTTACCACTTGCATCTCGACTTTGGGACGGGTCTCGAGATTGAGGCGTTGTTCACGGTCGCGGTGCAACGGCAAATCCCCGGGATTCGAGATCTGCTGGAACGCATGGTTGTCACGATGAATGACTACGAGCGTTCATTCAACCCGATGATTGATCGAGATGATGGTCGCCGGTCACGGGGGTTGGCCGTGACGCACCTGAGGGAACACGTTCTCAAACAGACAGCGAGGTTGCGATACCTCGAACGTGGGGTGCCGGACGAGGGAGAGCAGGCTCGGAACGAGTTGGAGGCGGTCAAGACGTTGACGGGCGACTGCTGCGCAAACCCGGCTTTTCATTCGCGTGAGTACGAACAATCAATCCTTCTGGGCGAGCTTCAACACTTTGTCAAACAAGACTTCCTGACCGCGCTCTTGGATGACACAGGCAAAACCAGCGGTTGCGCAAGGAAGACACTCCTCGAACACTACTTGCGGCCCTCGCTCGAATGGGGGCGCCCACCCGAGCCCGATGCCGGCCTGTTGACACGCATTGTGGACAAAGAGATCAAAGAGGGGAAAGAGTTTCTTTCGCCCAGGATCTATCGGCTGTTTTCCGACGCCCTTCCGCGCGAGATTGCCGACGCTCTGGTGCCAGCAGGAACCGGGCTCAAGAAACGCGAGTCTGTTCGCGAGTACCTCGGATTCCTCCGAAGCGTCGTCTTTCTCGAGTGCATCCATCTCGAAAAGGCAAAATCGATCGCCTCGGCCTATCTCTGCGACAAGGATCCCTCGATCTCCGGGTACGCGCGAGAGATCGATTTCCGGATTGGACTCGTGTGGGAGGCGTTGCGCCATGCAACGCCGGTGCAGGCGTTGCCGGATTCCGGGCAGTTCGCGCCGGACATGCGCCTGCGCTGGTTGGGCAAAATGGCCGAACACCAACGCCAAGTAAAGAAGGCATGTTCGGAGCGCCAGCCGGCCGCGTCGCAATGAAGGGGGGAATCCGGTCACGCTGGAGGTGCCGCGCTCATGTCGCGGGGCATCCTTTGTGTGGCTTTTTCTTTGAACGCGCGAATGCCGGCTAGGTCGCGGGCGGCGACGTTCTCTTCCACCCTGGCTTGAGCCGCGACCTCGCCGTTCAGAACGAATTCAACCTCCATGTTCGACCTCGAGCGCAGACGCGGAGCGACCCGCGGCCTCGGTAGTCGACCGAAGACTTGGACCGGGCGCCTTCTGGCGCCCGGTCCGGCATTCATCATCACGAATGTCGCGGGAGTCGGCGGCCAACGTTTCAACCGCTGGATTCCCGCCGGCGACTGTTGTATGTGAGCTTGGGACCGGCGCACAGGAGGTATCGGATGAAGACGACGGCGCAAAAACCCATGCCCGACGAGATCAACTCGATCCTTCGCGGCTATCAACCGGCACGCACCCTGCTCACGGCCGTCGAACTTGACGTCTTCTCGGCCATCGGACGGGGCGCGACGGCCCAAGACGTCGCCAAAAAGATCAAGTCAAGCCCCCGCGGGACCGAGATACTGCTCAACGCGCTGGCGGCGCTCGGGTTCGTGAACAAGACCGGCGAGGTCTTCCGCAACAGCGGGATTGCGGACGAGTTCCTTCGCGAAGGCGCAAAAAACGACTCGCGCCTTCCGATCCTCCACACCGCCAACCAGTGGCGGCGGTGGTCCGAAATGACCGACTGTGTCCGGCGCGGGAAACCGGCCGATCTCAAGCCGATGAAAAGCCGCGGCGCCGGCTGGCGCAACCCGTTCATCGCCGCGATGCACAGAAACGCGGCCTCCCGTGCCCCGCGGCTCGCGGCGGCGCTCGACCTTCGCGGCGTCCGCTCTGTCCTCGACGTCGGCGGCGGATCGGGGGCCTTTTCGGTCGCGTTCGCCAGGGCCAACCCGGCGATCCGGGCGACCGTTTTCGATCTCCCAAACGTCACGCCTCTCACCCGGGAGTACGTGGGCCAAAGCGATGTGGCGAAACGTGTGCGCACGCGCGACGGGGACTATCTCAAGGACGATTTCGGCGAGGGCTACGACCTTGTGCTGTTCTCCGCCGTCCTCCACATCAACTCACCCGCCGAGAACAAAAGGCTCCTCAAAAAGGCGTTCCGCGCGCTCAACTCGGGAGGGCGCGTGGTCATCCACGATTCCGTGATGGACCGGTCAAAGACAAAACCCGCCTCCGGCGCGCTCTTCGCGCTCAACATGCTCGTCTCGACTCATAAGGGGAACAGCTACAGCGGTGCCGAGTACGGCCGGTGGCTGAAGGACGCCGGGTTTTCTGGTTTGCAGACAATCCCACTTCCCGGCCCCTCGGGTCTGATGATCGGGCGGAAAAGTTGACCACCGGAGGTCCCATGAAGCACGCGCTGGAAGGGGTTGCGGTCCTGACGATCGCCGCGTTTTCCGCAACCGCGGGAGCGTGGACGCCCGGGCAGACGGAGTTGTTTGACAAGGCAGTCGAGGAGTACGTGTACTTTTCGGACGGGGCGGGGGCGGCGTACGCCGTCGCCGCCGGAAGCGACCAGCCGCTCGTTGTCGTCAAAGGCCTTGCGGACATTCCGAACCGGACGCCGCTGGGTCCGGAGCACGTCTACCGGATCGGGTCCGTCACCAAGACGTTCGTTGCGGTCACGGTGCTCCAACTCGTCGAGGAGGGGAAGCTCTCGCTCGACGATCTTCTGTCGACGTGGTACCCCGCCTACCCGAACGCCGACAACGTGACCATCAAGATGCTCCTCAACATGACCACCGGTTTTACGGACTACCTCGAGGTTTCGGGGATCGACTATGGCAAAACGTGGACCCCGGAGGAACTCATCGAACTCTCGCTCGAAGGGTCCGCGTACTTTGAGCCGGGCGCGGCGTGGGCCTACTCGAACACCAACTACATTTTTTTAGGAAGGATAGTCGAGGAGGTCACCGGCCACACAATCGGTGCCGAGCTTCGGGCGCGAATCTTCGACAAGCTCGGTCTTTTGCACACTTGGTTCGACGGCGAGGAAACTGTCACCGACCCCATGCCCCGCGGATACGTCCACTCGTGGGGGTCGTTGTACGACTACACCTACGGCCTCAACGCGAGTCTTGCGTGGGCCGCGGGGGCGATAGTCTCGTCACCGGGCGATCTGATCCGCTACGCGCAGGGCGTCTTCGGTGGCGGGCTGCTCAGTGCGGACTCGCTTGCCAAACTCATCGACTTCATCCACGTCGACGGCGTGCCGGTCTACGGACTCGGAGTCGTCCACTACGACACGGCGATCGGCGCCGCGTGGGGTCACGACGGGAGCACCGGCGAGTTCATGACGATCCTCATGCACGTGCCCGACAAGAACCTGTACTCGGTCATCCTCAACAACTCGGACAACTACGACCAGTACGCGTTCAACGACGAAGGGCTTCTGATCGCGGCCGGCGCGCCGACGTTTGCGCCGCGAGACTGTACTGCGCCGGACGGGTTTCTCTCGACAAGCGGCGCCGAGAACCGCCTGACAGCCAAATTCAGGGGGGTGATCAACGCCGCGGACCCTTCCCCGGCGCCATTTCGCGCGGCCCTTGGGATATTGAAGCTCGACCGTTTCGGGTTCGTGACCGACACGAACTACTGTCGTGAGTATGCGTATCTGGTCGAGAGCGGCGGCGAGGAGTTCGTCAACTTCGACGCGAGCTGCTACGAGGGCGGCCGGTACAACGTAGGTCAGCTCACGGGACGGCTGTACCGCGTCTCAGTGCCGCTGACGTCGTTCGCGGCCGCCCGCGACGGCGGCTACAACCAGTTCGCCGCCGGCGAGAAGACCAGCGCCGCGGTCTCGGACTTCACGTACGATCTGGACAAGGCGGTGGCCGTCAAATTTTGCTACGTCGCGCTCAAGGACAACGCCGGCGCGTCGGACCTCTTCGTCTGCCACTCGCCCGGGACGCAGTTCGCCGCCGGAGAGGAGATCGTCATGTGGGGGTCGATCGCGATGAGAACGGAAATCCCGGCGCCCGAGCTGTGCTTCTGCTGGAACGATACAACGCAGGCCTACGACAATTGCCCGCTCGTCGATCCCGAGGACGGCGGAATGCGGGACGCCGGGACCGATGGCGGGGCCGACGGATCCTCCGACGCCGCTCACGACACGGTACCGACCGACTCCGGGTCTCCGTTCGACGCGCAAGGCCCCGACGGCCCGGAGCCGCCCGCGGACTTCGCCTCCGAACCCGAAAGCGAAGGCGGCTGCGGCTGCACGACCCTGGGGCCGGTGTTATGACTCGGCCCTACCGGCACACCTCGTATGTGACGTTTTTGTACTCCCAGCCCCAGGGGGGGATGTGGCAGCAGGCGGCGGACGGGTCTTCTTCGCCGGCGGAGTTGTAGCACTCGAGCGCCTTGTCGACTCCGAAGACGAAGTGGAACGGGTCGGGGTTGGGGACCATCAGCGCTTCGGGAAGGAGCGCGCCCTCCCAGTGACTGCCGCCGATGTCGATCTCCGCCACGCCTCGTCCGGTATCATACACGACCGTCACCGGGTAGAACTGGCCAAGGTCCAGGCTGTGCGAGGGTTCGTTTAGGATCTTGTGCTCGATCGCCGCCGCCGAGCCGCACTTGGGGTACACCTTGTCCTTGTAGTACGTTTCGAACGTGACCTTGCGCGGCGACGGGCCCCGGAGCTTGAGCTCATAGAGGTTCCCGCCGTTGCACCACGGGGCGCCGCGGCGCAGCTCGACGAGGTAGTTGAACGCGGGGCCGAGCCTTGGAGGGCTGTAGATCGGGTTGTAACACGGCTCGTGCCAGTCGGTCGGCTTGAACTCGAAGCTTACCGTGGCCCTCACGTAGTTGACGCCCGGGTCCACCGGCAGTTCGACCTTCACGACAGGTTGCTGATCGGAGATGGCAAACGACACCGGCCCGGCGCCAGTGACGCAGACCATCCCGCCGTCGCCTCCACCTGCATCGCCCGCCCCGGTGTCCGGCCCGCCGCCGTCGTCAACTCCGGCATCCGCGGCGCCGCCGTCTTCCGTCCCTGCGTCGAATCCTCCGGTGTCGGTGATACCGGCGTCCCCGGGGTCCGCATCGTCCCCGCCCGCATCGGATGCCGCGGTCCCTCCGTCCATCCCGCTGTCGGGCGCCACGGTCTCGTCGCCCCCGCCGCCATCAACCCGCGAATTCCCGGCGTCCCTTGAAGAACCGCCGCCGGCATCGCCCGCGTCCTTCCCCCGGGAGACGTCCGACACGCCTTCCTCGACCGCATAGCATCCGCAAAAAGCGAGAATCGCGGCACCGGCGCAGACAATCAATACGGGCTTCATCGATGTTCACCTCGCGCCCATCGTACAACAACACACCTGGCGGCTCAACTTCGCATCCGGCCTTTGTTTGTTAGGGCCGGCCTTTGTTTTGACTCCGGGCGTCCGCCTCGTTATCATGCCGAAACGAGGCGGGTGAATGACACGTCGCGCAGTTCGCATTCTCTCAGTGGCCGTCTTCGCGGGTTTTGCGGCGGGCTGTTTCGCGCTCGCCTGCTACGGTGTCCCCGAAGACGACCTGCCGGGCGAAGATTCCGGGGAGGATGGGAGCGGCGGAACAGCCCGGGACGCCGGAAAGACGCGGGACGGCGGCGCGCCGAACGATGCCGGGAAGAAACCCGACGGCGGCACGGGCGGCAAGTGCGTCTCGGATTTCAACTGCCCGACCTCGGACCTCCCGTGGTGCGACACCGAGAGCGGCAGGTGCGTGCAGTGTCTCCTAAACGGTCAGTGCTACTCGGGGATATGCGACCTCGACACGCACACCTGCACGGGGTCCGGGGGCGACGAGGGCGGGTTGAAGGACGCCGGCGGTGCCAAAGACACGGGCCAGCCGTTTGACTCGGGAACAAAAGACACCGGCCCGGCCGACCCCTGCGTCGGCGTGACATGCTCGGGACACGGCGCCTGCGTCAACCAGGGCGGTTCGGCATCGTGCTCGTGCGAATCGGGGTATGTCCCGAGCGGACTTGACTGTGTGAAAAACGACGCGTGCGGCGGGTGCTCGGGACGCGGGACGTGCACGACTTTCGGCGCGACGAACGTCTGCGCCTGCGACCCCGGGTACACCGCGGGCGACACCGCCGGGCGAACCTGCGTCCCCACTGCCGACGTCTGCAAGGGCGGACCGATCGACTATGACGTTGACGGCGACGGCACGAACGAGAAGACCTTTGAGCCGTCGGGGCTCGAGTGCGAGATGTACGAATTGGTGAACTACACCCGCGCGACTCACAACGACGAAGGGGCGCCCGAGTGCCACACGCCTCTCGGGTACTCCCTTGAATGGTCCGCGCACGGGCGCAACCACAGCAAGAAGATGAGCGACAGGGGCGGCCTCTTTCACGAGGACTTCCCTTGGGGCCAGAACTGCGCCTACGGCTGCGACCCCGCGTGCGAGATGAGCATGTACATGACTGGTCCGTCCGAGCCGCACTGCCCCGACCTGTCGCACCACTGCAACATCATGCGTTGCGGCTTCAGCTACGTCGGCATCGGATACTGGCCCCCCGACACCGGCACCTGGAACACCCAGAATTTCTACTGAAGCAGGCGCCAGCGGGCGTTTGCGAGCCAATCCGGCTGGCCTTCAAATCCCTGCATGGCCGGTTCGCCCGGGGCGGGGGGTTTGACGACCGGGAAGTCAGCGCGCCCCGGCCGGCCCAGAACGACGACCTTTTTCCCGTGGATGTCAGGCGGCCACGCATCCAACCCCTTGATGAAGTACACACCTCCGTCTTCCATGACTACCACCGCGCCCATCTTGGCGTCGCGCGCGGTCCCCTCGACCACGATCTCGCTTCCGCTTTCCGCGCGTGACACGACCGATTCCTTCGGTTTGCCGGCGCGTTTCTCGCCTTTGACCCGCATGCCGAGGAAGGCCAGCCGGTTGTGGATGAGATCGGCCGCGCGCGGCGCCTTTTCCCCTTCGCGGACAAGGAAAGTCACTTTCCACTCGCCGATGTGCCACGGAGGCATTACCGGTTGTGTGTCGATCTGGCCCGCCTGCTCCTCTTTGTTGTAGAGGTGCACGTAGAACGCAATGCCGTCCGGGTCGGGCTCGGGGAATCCGGCGGTCCAGCCGGCGCGGGTAGTGCTGCGGTGCGTCTTGTGCGAGTACGAAATCTCGCACCGTGCGGGCCTGACGGCCTCGGCGACCGAGAACTTTTCGAGTTTCGGGTGTTCGGGTTTGAGCCTTTCGATTTCCCGCGCGATATCCTCTACGATCCTCGCGCACTCGGGTCTGACGCCGGCGTCGGGCGCGACCGCTTTCGCCGCGTCCGCCGGCGGGCCCGCTCCGACCGAGGCGCAGCTACAACCGCCGGTGGTGGCATGGTCAGCGCGTTCGGTGTCGGCTGTTGACCGCGCGTCCGTTGTCCTTTGGCCCTTCGTCCCCGCGTCTGTCCCCGTCTCTGTCTCCGCGTCGTTCGTTCCTTCGTCCCCTGTCGCTCCGTCGGCGGACAGGTCGGACGGATCGGACGCGTCCGACGAATCGGGACCCGAGTCGAAGGGGTTCCCACCGTCTCCCGTTGCGGCTCCCGCGTCTTCCTTCCCGACGTCCATCGGTCCTTCGTCGGTCGCGGCGTCCCTGGCAGCGTCGAAGGACGCATCGGACGGATAGGACGTATCGGACGAATCGGACCCCGCGTCCTGCCCGGCGGGTCCGACGTGCACCGTGACGGTGTCCGCGTCCTCGATGCCGTCGTTGTCGGTCACGACGAGCGTCACGACGTAGGTCCCCGCGGGCGCGAACGCCCGGCTGACCTTGGCGCCCTGCGCCTGCTCGGTCACGCCGTCCGAACGGTCGAAGTCCCAACGGTGTTTCGTGATCTGACCGTCGGGGTCTTTGGAGCCCGAGCCGTCGAACTGGGCGGGCACGCCGGCAACCGCGTCGATGTCCGGTCCCGCCTCGGCGCGCGGCTGGTGCGCGGCGATGTACTGCTTCACTGCGTCAAACGCGGGCTTGCGCGACCAGTCGGGACGGATGATCCCCCAGCAGTTGTCCATTCCCGGGTCGCAAGCGTCGGCGTCCCAGATCTCGTAGAAGATCGTCTTCTTCCACCAAGACGACCTCTTGCGCATTTCGTCGAGCAACTGCGCGTAGTACGCCGCCTGCTTCTGTTCCCACTCCGCCGCCTGCGTCTTCCAGCCCACCTCGGTCAACCAGACCGGCTTGCCCGAGAGCCCGTTGTTGTCGATCGCCTTTTTCCGGCACTTGTCCCATGGCCAGCCACCGGTGCAGTCCAGCCGCAGGAGGACCTTCTTGACGTCGTCGGTGTTGTCGCAGCAGGCATAGACATGGACAGTAATGACGTCCAGGTACTGGCCGCCGCCGGCCTTGAAAATGGCGTCCAGCCAGTCGTCGTTGCCCGAGTCGGGACCCAGCACGAGGGCCGCCGGGTCCGCCGCGCGCACCGCCTCGAACCCGGGTTTCAAGACGTAGTCCACGAACTGCTGCTGCGTCCCCGACCAGAAGTGCGCTGCTCGGGCTCGTTCCACATGCCCCAGTGCTTCACGCGGTCGCGGTAGCGCTCGACCGTCGCCTTGACGAAGTGTCGATAAAGGTCGGGCGAGCGCGGGACGCCTGTCCGGACTGCGCCGTCTGTGGCCCACTGGGGCGTGTACGCGAGCGTGGCGAAGACAAGGTGCCCGTGCGCACGGGCGGTGTCGACCATCTTGTCCATGATCGACCATTCGAACACGCCGTCCGAGGTCTCGATGCCGTTCCAGTCGGCGTCTATTCGCACCCACGGCGCGCCCAGTTCGTCAATGGCCGAAGCCGCCTCGGCCTCGTGCTGCGCGTGGAGCTGATGGACGCAGAAACCCCACGGCCACCCCTCGCGGTTGTCGGGGAGGTTAAGCATCGTCTGGGCGCCTGCCGGCGCCGGGCAGACGAATGCCAACAAGAACGCGCCAACCCGAATCGACTTCATGGGTTCTCCCTTTTGAAGGCCGAATTCTTCTCGGCAGCTATTCGTGCTCGATCACCGCCGCGACGACCGGCACCGGGTTGTCCCAGTGGACGAATAAGCCCGGGTCCGACGGGCACTTCCTGCGTTCCCGTCCGTCGACTGATGCCTGGACGAGCGTTGCGCCGCACACCGGACAGAATAGGAACTCGTGCATCGGTGCCTCCGGAGGGGATCTCAGTCAATGGACTTCGATCAAAACAGGCGCAGTTTGCTTTTGAGTGGTGCCGTTTCCTACCTGTCCGAAATAGTTGCGGCCCCAGCACCAGAGAGTGCCGTTGTTTTTGATTGCACACGAATGTTGTTCTCCCGAAGACGACATGATCCAGTCGCTGTCGTTTCCAACCCGAATGGGCGCGAAAAAGCTGCCATAGTATTGTTCCCCATCCCCAAGCTGACTGTATAGATCAGACCCCCAGCACCAGAGCGTGCCGTCAGATTGAATCCCGCAGGTGTGGTCATCGCCAGGAGCGACGTTTTTCCATTGGTCATCGCTTTTCACCCTGGTCGGAACATCTTTGCCGCCAATTTTTCCAGTTCCGAGCTGACCATCATCGTTGTCACCCCAACACCCGATTTCGAGCGCTTCATGCTCACAACCCGACGTCGTCTACTCTGAGAAACACCTTGCCGAGATCGGATTCGACCTTTTCCATGAAAAGCACCAGACACCATTTCGCCAAATCGTCCAAGAATGCCATCGAAGGCACGAAGATCGCCTGTGCCGGCGTGGTCGTCCGGATGAAGCTCGCTGTCGACCTGCATATGGCCTTGTCAAGGAAGCTTCTTTGCGGGTCGAGCGAGAGCGCCTTGACAACCTTCGCGTCAGTCAGGTCGAGTGTACTTTCAAGTTTCAGGCGATACTCATGGATCGTCCTGTCGCGAAGTTTCGCGACGAGCGACTTGGTCCTCGACTCCTCGACATGTCTTGAGAACTCTGCCAGCACGACCGATTTGTCACTCGCCAGGTAGAGCGTCGGCTCCCCTTCCCTGTTCCATCGATGCTCCAACGAACGCCCGCACAGGCTGAAATCCATCGGGTCGCCGGTCTTGGGGATGTGACGAACTGCCGGCCCGGTCCACGGCTTCAGGTATGTGTGTATCGGCATCAGAAGCCAAGGCCCTCGTGGTCGTCGGCCAACGCACCGAGAACCTTATCGTAGTCGCCTTCCGCCATGAGCTGGATGGCGGTCTTGTGGCCAAACGCAGGTAGCGGAGTCGTCACGAATTCCTCGAGCCCATCCGGCGTGAAAACCTTGCGCCCCAACTCGACCACCTCGATCACCCTGGAGAGTCTCTCAAGGACGTCGTCGTGCGACGGCGAGAACTTGCCCTCTTTCCAGCGTTGCACGGTCTTCGAGCTCACCCTGAAAAGGTCTCCCATCCGCTCAGTCGAGATCGGTAGGTTGGAAAAGAGGTACCCGATCTGTCTCCCGCGGATTCCACGAGAAGCGACGAGTCCCTTCCTTTTCGCCCGCTTTTGCTCAACTTGCGTTCTCATCCGAGGCCCTCCTTCCATTTCCAGGTTACTCGTTGTCTGGACAATTGTCCAGACAATTCCTTGTCGCGTTGGGATCGTTCAGTCTTGGGTGGGGGACGGGTTTCCCGGAGCGGCATGTTTACGGCAACCGCCGGCAGCGCCTATCTTCCCGCGTCGGCTGGTGGCGAGATCATCGTGTTTGACAGTTGAAAGGTTTCCACGGGTTTTTCCTTGACGGCCGGAGGGGGCGCGTGTATTCCTCTGCGGCGGATTTTTGTGAGTGAGTTCTTTCTTTGGGAGAGAACGCAAATGGGCAAGGTCAGGCTTCCAAGGCATTTCGTCAGCAAGTACCCGCACAAGTTCTCGAAGGGGAAGGACAAATTTCTGTGCGGGAAGCGGATCCTCCCAAAGCCCATTACCGGCAAGGAGTCCCTGACGGACCTCGTCGACCGGACTTTTCTGGCCTACAACGCGGCGCGCCTCTCGGACGCCTGCCGTCTCTTCACCCAGAAGATGCTCGGTCCCGACACGACGGTCGGCATGAGCCTCGCAGGTGCGCTCACCCCCGCCGGCCTCGGCGCGAGTGTCGTCATCCCGCTCATCAAGGCGGGTTTCGTGGACTGGATCGTCGCGACCGGCGCCAACCTGTACCACGACATGCACCACGCGATGAACCTCCCGCTCTACCGCGGCTCGCCGCACCTCTCCGACCGGGACCTCCGCAGGGTCGGGGTGGTGCGCATCTACGACATCCTTCTCGACTACAACACCGTACTTATGGCCACCGATGCGGTGCTGCGGCAGGTGCTCCGGCAGGACGAATTCCAGAAGGAGATGGGGACCGCCGAGCTGCACTACCTGCTGGGGAAGTACTGTGCCGAGTTCGAAGACCAGGTGGGCCTTTCGGACGTTTCGATGCTCGCGGCGGCGTACCGCGCGGGCGTGCCGTGCTTCTGCCCGTCGCCGGGGGATTCCACGATCGGAATGAACATCGCCGGGATCGAGCTCGAAGGGAGCAGGCTCCGCGTCAACCCGTCAATTGACGTGAACGAGACGACGGCCATCGTCCTTCAAACGAAGCGGAGCGGGAGGAAGAGCGCCGTCGTTCTGGTCGGCGGAGGATCGCCCAAGAACTTCACGCTCCAAACCGAGCCCCAGATCCAGGAAGTCCTTCGGATCAAGGAGATGGGGCACGACTACTTTTTGCAGTTTACCGACGCCCGTCCCGACACCGGCGGCCTCTCGGGCGCGACTCCGAGCGAGGCGGTGAGTTGGGGAAAGGTGGACCCCAACCAGCTCCCCGACGCGATCGTCTGTTACCTCGATTCTACCGTCGCCGCGCCCATTTTCACGCACTACGCGCTGGCCAGGGTGAAACCGCGCAAGCTCAAAAGGCTTTATGACCGGCGCACGGAGCTGGTCGAGAAGGTGAAGAAAGAGTATTTCGCGCATCACAAGGGGAACGACTGACTGGCAGGCATGAGGCGAGAGTTTGGGCCGCCGGAGCGCCAAGCGCGGAGCCGGCCCGTCGATTGTCTGTCAACGGAAACCATCGAAGCAAGGGGTTGGATATGATCGCCCATGCAAGGCTCAAGAATCTGGCCGAGGAGCACGGGACTCCGCTTTTTGTCGTGGACCACGACGAGATCCGGCGCAACTACGCGATGTTCACGAGGCACATGCCGCGCGTGCAGGCGTACTATGCCGTCAAGGCGAACCCCGACCCGGCCATCGTGAAGACCCTTTGCAGGGCCGGAGCGAGCTTTGACGTCGCCTCGATGCCCGAGTTCATGATCGTGCACGAGTACATCAAGAACCTGACCCCCCGGGCGCGCCAGGACTACATCTGGGACAAGATCATCTACGCGAACCCGTGCAAGGCGAACGAAACACTGTCGCAGCTCGACCCGTACAAGCCGCTGGTAACGTACGACAACCTCGACGAGGTCAAAAAGATGCGCAAGTACGCGCCGCACGCCGGGCTCGTCCTGCGAATCCAGGTGCCCAACACGGGATCCATGGTCGAGCTCTCGTCCAAGTTCGGCGCGGCGCCGGGCGAGGCCGTGGACCTCATAGAGGAAGCGCGCGACGCGGGTTCACCGTCGAGGGCCTGTCTTTCCACGTCGGGAGCCAGGCCACCAACTTCGACAACTACGTCCAGGCGCTGAACATCTCGGCCGACATCTTCAACGAGGCCAGGCTCCGCGGCCACAACCGCATGAACCTCCTGGACATAGGCGGCGGCTTCCCCGCCCCGTACGACCGGAAGGTGAGGCCGTTCCCGGTCCTCGCGAGGCTCATCAACAAGGAGATCGACCGGCTGTTTCCCAAAAACATCGAGATCCTCGCCGAGCCGGGGCGGTTCATGGTCGCGACTGCCGCGACGCTCGTGGTCAAGATCATCGGGAAGGCGGTGCGCGACGGCAAGCTCTGCTACTACGTGGACGACGGCATCTACGGGACGTTCTCGGGCATCCTGTTCGATCACTGCCAGTACCACCTTGAATCGTTCGCCAACGGCCGCAGGCACCTGTGTTCGGTCTTCGGCCCGACCTGCGACGCGCTCGACACCATCTCGCGCGCCGAGCGCCTCCCGGACCTCCCGCTGGGCGCCCTGCTGTGTTCGCGGAACGTCGGCGCCTACACGACGGCCTCGGCGACCGATTTCAACGGCATGCCCCGCGCGAAGGTCGTGCACGTGAACCAGCGATGAGCCCCCTCGCGTCCTTCGAACTTCGGAGATCCCGACGCACACCACGCACCCACTGGCATTCGGAGTACGCTCGTGGTCGACACCCACAGCCCCGCCCCGGGCCTACTCCGCCGAAGCAGCGGCTTTCGGCTGCGAAGGCTGGACGCGCCCTGGAGCCCCGGCTCGCCCCGAACCTGGGCCAGAAGCGACGAAA
>JACRCP010000330.1 GCA_016218965.1 Deltaproteobacteria bacterium
CACCCGTGTATCCGGTCGCGCAGGTGCATACACCGGTGCCTGAGTCGCAGGACGACGCATGGCCGTTGCACGGATCTGGGAGACAAGGATCGTCGACGCACGTCGGGTAACCCGTGTAGCCCGAGTCGCACGAGTTGCACGAGGCACCCGTGTATCCGGTCGCGCAGGTGCAGGCGCCTGCGGCGCACGTCCCGTTGCCGCTGCACGGGTCGGAGCAGGTCCCCGTGCACCCGTCAGACGCCCCGCCGCACTTCCCGGCACAGCCCGGCGTGCAGCAGGCGTTGTTGTAACAGACCTGCCCGGCGGTGCAGTCGGTCTTCAGCTCCTCCTTCACGCTGCACGAGTCGAACCACCAGACATCCCCCGTGTCGCAGGCCGAGAAGGCCTGGTGCGCCGCCGCGCACACGCCGGTGTCGCAGACGTACAGGCACGTGGTGCAGTTGCCGCAGCTCCCGCCGCAGCCGTCGAGGCCGCAGGTCTTGCCGGCGCAGTCGGGCGTGCAGTTGTTGCACTTCCCGTTTGCGCAACCGTACTGGCAAGTGCGGTCATTGTACAGGTAGGCGCACTGGTCGACGGCGCAGCTCCCGACTGGGTTGTACTCGCGAATGGTGTTCGCATCGGGGCACGTGCTTGCCGGAGGGCTCCCGCAGCCGCCGCAGGAGCCGCCGCACCCGTTGTCGCCGCACTCCTTGCCTGTGCAATCGGGCACACAGCCGGCGTCGGTCGTTCCGGTATCGGCGCCGGCGTCGGGAACGCCGGCGTCTTCACCGGTGTCCGGGGCGCCTGTGTCTTCACCGGCGTCGGGTGTGCCGGTGTCGTCGCCGGTATCAAAGCCGGCGTCGGCAGCGTCATCGGACGCATCGGACACATCGGACGGATAGGACACATCAGCGCCGGAATCGACGCCAACGTCGAAACCAACGTCTTCACCCGAATCGGGAGCACTTGGGACGTCTCCTTCGGCGCCGTCCCTGCGTGGCTCCCCTGCATCAGAAACAAACCCTGCATCGCGCGTACCCGCCGCGCAAACCTTTTTTGCAAGGTCGCACACCCGGCCCTCGAGGCAGTCGCTGTCGGTGTTGCACGTCTTGGCCTCCTCGAAGTCCAGACACCCGGCCATGACAACGGCGAATCCGACTGCAGCGGCGATGCCTGTCAGTTTCATTCACACCACCTCACCATGAACCATTGACCACAACACCCGAAGTCCCAATCAGAGGCGCAATCGTCAACACCACGGGTGCGGCGATAGACCGCCCATTGTCGCTCACGAAGTACCAGACGAGCCCGCCGACGGCGGCCGCGCCCCCGACGCCGTAGAGAACGAACGCGGTGGTTTGCTTTGAGGTGCCGGAATCCTTGAGACTCTTAACTCCAGGGTCCGACTCCGGGAGCTTCTTCCAGGCATCGTAGTCGCTCTTTGCCAGAGAGTGGACCACGCCGCCGGCGACAACCATGGCCGCTCCGGCACCGGCAAGAATCCAGGGGTAGACCCCGGGGCCGGCCGCGGCAACCTCTTTGGTGATCGCGGGCTCGCGGGGAGAGGGTATCGTTGCCGCGCCCCTGGTGGGCGCGGGTTCGAATGCCGCGGCATGCGCCGGGAACAGCGCGGCGAGCGCCTCGGGGACGAGATCGAGGAACGCCTCCTCGGTGCCCCCCTTGATGCGCTTCTGGTACATCTGCTCTATCTTCGCGTCTCTGATGCTTAACAGCTTCAGGTTGAGCACGTGCGACTCGCCGAGCTTCCCCACGCTCCCCGTAACAATTTTGTCCACCCCCAGCGCCCCACCGATGGCCACCATGCACGAGGTGTCGGTGCAGCCCGAGAGCTGCTTCTTCTGCTCGAAGCCGAGCATGGCGTCGATCTCCTTGGAGCCGATGATCGTGGCATCGGGCAGCCTGGAGAGGTTGATGAGGATTGTATCGGAGACAATCGCCGTCACCTTTGCCTCGACGCCCTGAGCTTCGAGGGTGAAGAAGGCGATCTGGACGGCCTTTGGCCTGGCGGTCTTGCCGGAGGGCTGCGCGCCGGCCGGACCTGCGCCGGACTGGGCCAGGACCGGGCCGGGGAGCAGGAAAAAAAGCGCAACGCAAAGATGGACGGGCGGCAAGCGGCGTATCATGTCGAGCGCTCCATGGCGGTGCCCGGTGTGGTTGTTTCGATCCTGAACGTCAATCCGGATGATACTCGGACGGAAAGACAGATGCAAGTTCCCAACAGTTCCCAAAGTTCCCAAAGTTTGCCAATGTCCCAAACATGAGGGATCGAGGCAGCGGACTGTGGCTCGATCCCACCTGTGTCGCCGAGGCGCCGGCTCGAATTGACCCCGAAGGGGTTCAGGTCAGTAGCCGGGGGTGCAACCCCATGAGCACTAACCTAACGGTGCAAGTGCTGTCCCGGCGCCTTCGAGCCACGAGACGCGCGAACGTTCCGGGTTCGCGAGCAGCGGGCCAAGTGCTGGGCCGAGGCGTAGAATTTGCGAGGGTAGAAGCGGGCGGCTGA
>JACRCP010000326.1 GCA_016218965.1 Deltaproteobacteria bacterium
AAGAGGTTCCATTCAAAGCGATTGGGTTCCGGCTCGATCACGTCCCACATGAATGTCATGACGGAATGGGTGGCGCCGATCTGCGCCGACTCGCGCAGCGTGCGCTCGACATCCATGTCCCACGACTGCGTGTGCATGCCGAAGATGAAGGATGTGCCGGTATCACGAGGACCAACGTCATCAAACCCGCCGTCGCCCGGGCCGGAATCGGTGCTCACGCGCGCATCCGCGCCGCTGTCGAACGGCGTCCCGCCCCCCGTGTCGGAGGCTGTGCCCGTCTCGGTCGGCAGGGCGGTTTCTGCGGTTTCACCGCCGCAACCCGGACCGACGGCGACACCCGAAGCGAACATCAAGACCGCGAACGCGACTCGCATTCCCGTGCAGGAATCCAGCAATCTCTTGCATCTCACTGGACTGATCTCCTGTTCGAGTCCGGACAACGCGTCTACTCCTCCCGCACATACATGGGGTCGGCCCCAAGCGAAAGGGTGACGTATCCGCCGGAAACGATGAGGGTGGATGTTGCGAAGGCGGTGCCGGGATCTGTCACCTCGGCGCCCGATGCAAACGAAGGGACCGCGGATCGGACGACCGCTGTCTGCGCCGGCCACGGGACTGTGACGTCCACGGTGTCGCCCTTCTCGAAGTCGGAGACGTAAAACGTGTCCCACCAGACGACTGCGACCTCGCCCCCGTCCGTCCTTGTGCAGCGGTACGCGCGCGCCTCGGGCACTGCGGTTTCAATCCGCGAAAATCGCCTCCAGTCGCAACCCTGAAGCTGCCGCGTCATCTGCCACAGCGCCCAGTACCCGAGTTTTTTCGTCCCGGCCGGGAAGGTCTTCCCGGTGTAGATTAGACCGGTGTGGTCGAAATAGTCCGTGTCGTAGTCGTCAAGCGAACCCAGGCCTTCCGAGATCCCAAATGCCCAGAACAGTTTTTCGACGCCCGATGCGAGCGCAACGACCGTGCGTTTGGGCAGGTCGCGGGCCTGCTCGGCCTCGGTCGCAGTCATCTTCGCGGGCCCGAACGAGACGGTGCCCGAAAACGTCCCGTTCTCCGTGGTCCAAAGTGGGGTTTTCAAAAAACCTCTGGCGTCGAGATGTTGCCGGATTTCCTTCGCCCAGGTCTCTATGTGGGGGTATCCGAGGGAGGGCAACCCTCCCTCTGCCATCAGGGTGCCTCCGTTGGGGTCGCCGTAGAGATGAAAGTCGAACGCGTCGACGCAGCAGCCGCCCAGATCGTCGAGCACTTGGTCGAAAAAACCCCGGCCGGGGCCGGGCCAGTCGGCCGCCCCACCCATGACGACGACCACGCCGGGGTCGGCCTCCTTTATCGCCCCGTAGGTCAGTTTCTGAAGCTTGGCGAAGTCGGCGAGCTTCGGCTCGGGGGGAAACCCGAGCTGGATGTCCGGCTCGTTGCCCACCTGCCACACGCGGATGGCGGGATACCGCTTGACTGTCGTCTTCACGAAGCCGGCGTAGGCGGCCTCATCCACGGGAAGCCAGCTGCCCGCCTTGGAGTAACCAAAGATCACCGGCTCGACCGCGATGTTCCACATCACGCTGAGCCCTGACGCCACGGCGCCGGCGATTCCCGCGTCGTAGTCGAACCTGGCGGGCTTGCCGTCCGGCCCGGTGACCTCTCCAGCAAACCGCATCTTTGCCGGATCTCCGGTGCGGTCGGGGTCCACCAACGCCCAGAAGACGTACGGCTCGCTGCCGTCGCGCGTCCAGGCGACGCCGGCTTTCTGCGCCGGAGCCCACGGGTCGCCGGGTATCCCGCCGGCGAACGCGGGATGGAACCCGAACGGGCTCGGGTCGAGGTCGAAGTACGGGTCGCCCGCGTCGGCGTCTCCGCCGTCAGCGGCGGCATCACCATTTTCACCGGCGTCCGACCCATCGTCCGGACCTCCGTCCCCAAGATCGCAACAGGCGTCAGGACCCGGCCCGCTGTCTTCGCCCGGCGATGCCGAATCCTCGGTCCCGTCAACCGAGGCGTCGAGCGCCCCGCCGGCACCAGCATCAACCGCGTGGCCGTCGTTGTCGCAGCCGCAGCCAGCGGTCAGGGACAGCGTCGTTGCAACAGAAAAGACTCGAAGAAAGGGTTTCATGCGTTTGTTCCTCTTCAGCGCAGGTTCGCCCCGATGAGATCGAGCGCCATGTTCCACAGCCGCTCGTCGTTCGCGTTTTCGAACCTGTCTATCTCAATCACACCATCGATCGGCACGCCTTGTGGCGTTTCCGGCGACTGGTACACGACGTCGCGTTCATCGAGATTGAGCCGGGTCCACGCCGCCTTGCCGGCACCGGCCGCGTTCAACATCGCCGCGGCGTGCCCGTGGTAGGTCTTGACTTCGTGGTCGTTTAACGCCTGCATGCGCTGATATGTCCCGCCGAAGCCGCCGACGAAGTAGGAGGCGCAGCGCTCCGCGAAAAAGGCATCGGCGTCGGCGTACTCCTTGCCTGCCCCCGACTTCGCGGCAATCACCTCGTTCCAGAGCTGGATGATGCCGGACGTGACGTAGTCGTCCGGGCTGGTGAGCACTTGGAGGATTTCCTTCGGGCAGTGCGGCCCTTCGTCGTCCATCAGGAACGCCACGCCGGCCAGCTCCGGGTATTTGCCACCCCCGAGCACGCCGGCCGCGAGCGTGATGCCGTTGGAGTGCGACCACACGCCGGCACGCGCCGGATCGACCGACGGGTGTTCGAGCACGGTCAAGAGCACGAGCGCCACGTCGTCCTGGTCCTTGAACCCGTTGTAGTCGAGCACGGGCGACGGCGGCCTTTCTTTGACTTTGGGTTCGGAGTCGAACGTGACCAGTACGATGCCGCGGGCAGCGGCCTCCCGGGTCCGTGGGCTGTCGAGGAGGAAGTTGCTCGGCCCCCAGCCCCCGGCGATGCGGAGGAGCACCGGAAAACGTCGATCCGGGTAGGCGGTGAATTTCGGACGGACCGCGCGCACGCGCAACGCGTAGCCGTGGTTGCTTTGCATGTCGAGGAAGTATTCCTCCATCTCGAACAAAGCGGAGTCCGACCCGCCGCCGTCGGCGGCCCCGGAATCCGGCTCCGCGTCCGCGTCAAGACCCGCGTCGTTTCCGGCGCCGCCGTCATCAAAAACCCAAGCGTCTTCGCCGGCATCCGGTGGCCCGGAATCGGCGTCCACCCGTGCGTCCCCTCCTCCGCCCCCTCCGTCTTTTCTCGTCCCGCCGCAGCCGGCGACCAAAAGAAGAACCGCGGTCGCCGAAACGACTTGCGCGATTGTTTTCACAGCCAGATTCCCCTTGATTCGACGGCGCTCATTCGGGGATCTCCTCGATGATGAGCGGGACGTCCAGGGGTCGAAGCCGGACCTCCCCGCCCGAGACGTTCTCTTCACTCTGCGCAAACGCGCCGGCCGGGTCGACGACGTCGCGGCCCAACTCGACGCCGGGGATCGTCTCGGTTGCGCGCACGCGTTCCGTGCCGACGCCCGAAATGATCAACGTCCGGTCATCACCGGCGTCGTTCCACGCAACCCAGACGGCCCTGCCTCCCATTTCGAACCTGAAGAGACGCAAACCGTCCTCCTGCGTCTCTTCCCGTACCGTTGTCGCACCGTCGAGTTTGTCGAACATGAACTGAAACGAGTAGTACGCGAGCTTCTTGATGCCTTTGCCGAGATCGTAGGGATCTTTTGCATCGCAGCCGCTGGCGTTGGCCGGATCGTTCCCGTCGTAAACCAAACCGGTGTAATCGAAAATGCAGCAATCGCATCCGAAACCCTCGACTATGTTCCAGGCCCAGAAGACCTTTTCGACTCCCACGCCCAACGCCGCAACAAAGAGCTTGATGAGCCCCCGCGCCTGCTGCCGCTCGCCCTGAAACGGGAGGTCGCGTTCGGCCCGCTCATCTTGCGGGTCGCCCGAATACGTCCCCGTCTCTGTGATCCAGAAGCGTATGGTCTCCGGCCCGAACCCGGCGCCGCTCAGTGCCGCCTTCAAGAACGCGAGATGATCGCCGGGATCGTAGCCATCCTCGGTGCCGAAGCGGTGGAAGTCGACAATGTCCAGCCCGGCCCCGCCGAGCGCGGAAAACACCGCGGGATATTCTTCTTTGGCGGAGTCCCCGGCCATCAGCACCTGCGCCTCCGGGTCCGCCGCCTTGACCGCGCCGTACGTCAACCGCTGCGCCTCGGCGAATTTGGCGGCGTGGGTCGCCCGGCAGTCGTCGTGGCAGGTGTCCAGGACCTGGTTGCACATCTGCCAGTGTTTTACCGGATTTGCCGAAAGCCTTGCGATTGTTTCGGCCGTCGGGAACTCGGCGTTGCCCAAACGGTAGCAATCCGGCGGGGCCTCGACGCACCCGAGATCGGTATCGCCGTCGTAGCGCTCGACCATTTTGGTCACGAACGCGGCGTACGCGCCCTTCTCTGCTTCGGTCGCGAACTCGCTTTCGCCGTTTCGGAAGGGGCAGACGTTGGTCATGATGTGCACGTCCTCCGGGGGCGCGGCGCGGATGGCGTCGTAGTCAATGGCAACGCCCGGTCCCGGCATGCCTTCCTTGGGAGGGGCCACCGCCTTTTTGAACGAGAGCCCGCCGTTGCGGTTGGGATCAACCCAGGTCCAAATCGTGTACGTCCCCTCCCTGCTCCACACCGCGCCGAGGTCGCGGAGATACGAGTAGCCGGCGGCGTTGCCCGGGTGAAACCCGAACGGCGATCCCTCGATGACGTGGCCGCCCGCGTCTTTTTGCCCCGCGTCAAGACTGGCGTCCGAAGCCCCCGCGTCGGCCGAGCCCACGTCCCCGACGTCGAAGTCGGTCCCGGCGCTGACGTCTGCGGCGCCGTCGCCTCCCGCCCCATGATCGTCCGAGCCGCCGTCTTGCGCGGTGGACGCTCCATCGAGCGGCGTCCCGCCCGAATCGGAGGCGGCTCCCGCGTCCCCGTAAGACCCGTTTTCAACCGTGTCGCCGCGGCAACCCGCGGCCTGAAAAACCGTGGCCAGAAAGAACATTGCAGCGATGCAGAGGGCTAACGGGATGGCTTTCATCGTTGATTTCCCCTGAAGCGACTTCGCAAGCAGGCCGTCCGTCGTGTATGCCTTTTCCCGGGTCCCCGCCGCGATGCCTGACGCGGGGTCCTCACCAAGGCCGTTGTGGACAAGACCCATCTGGTCGAAAAACCCCTCCGGACCCATGTTGCCCCACCCTTCGATGACGGTCCTTGGTTTACTCGATCCGCAGTGTCGCGCAACCGCAGCCTCCGGTCACCTCGGCCTGTCCCTCATCGTCCGGCCCCACGCCGCCGGCATCCTTTGCGGGCCGCCCGGCGTCCTTCGGCGCACCTCCGTCCGACACGCCGGCGTCGCCCGGTGGTCCTCCGTCGAACACCCCAACGTCCCTCACGGCCGCGTCCGGGCCGGCGTCCGGGGCGCCCGAGTCCGCGGATGCACCGGTGTCCGTTGCGGCGTCTTCGAAACCGGCGTCCGCGCCGGCGTCCAAGGTCCCAGTGTCTTGTGCCCCGTCGTCCATCGTCCCTCCGTCAGTCCCGACGTCAACGGACCCATCGGACGGATAGGACGTATCGCCCCCCGCATCGAAAGCGGCATCGCCGTCGTCGCACACCGATCCCTCGGGGCAGGACGGGTTCGAGGATATCGAGAAGAGGGCGTCGCTTAAGTCCAGCGGGTCTGCGTCGGGTTTGTTGATGAAGGGGTCGTTTCTGGCGTCGAACACCCACACGAGGCACCTGTCGCTCTCGACGACCGGGACATTCACGGTTTCCGTGCCGTCGTTCGGTGTGCTTGCCACAAGGGTGCTCCAGGAGGCCCCCTCGTCCGTGCTGAGTGATATCCCCACGCTCGAGACGGCGTTCCCGATGACCCCTGGGAAGCTGTTCCAGGACACGGTCGCCGCCCCGCCCGCCTGCCACATCTCGCCTCCATTCGGGGAGATGACAGTCAACGCAGGGAGCGGCGGCGCCGGCTGGATGGAGAACACGCCGCTGCTCATGTCGCTGACCGCGCCGTTTTCCACGCTCGTGACGCGGACCTTGCACTGGTCCGAGACGACGTCCGGGACGTTGACCTTGTACGAGCCGTTGTTGGTCACGGAGTAGGCAAGGCGCCTCCAGGTGGATCCGTTGTCCGCGCTCAGTTCGATCTTGACGTTGGGGACCGATCCCGTGCTCGTCCACGTGACCGTGTTCATCCAGTTTGCGTACCACGTCTCGCCTCCGCCCGGCGAGGTGACGGTGAGGGTCCCCATCGGGGGGATGCCTATCGTGAAGGCAGCGTCGCTCTCGTCGGAGACGCCGAGGGCGGACGAGTCTGATACGCGGATCAGGCAGTTCGATGAATTGGCGGACGGAAGCGTGACTGTCTGGGATCCGTCATTGGCCGTCCCGGAAACCAGGTTCGACCACGAGGCGCCGTTGTTCATCGAGACGTCGATCCTGACGTTTGAGACGGCGCCGGCGGAAGTCCAGGCGACCGCGGCCTGGCCGCCCGAGGCGAAAGACCCCCCGCCGTCGGGCGAGGTCACCGCAACCGTTCTTTCGAACCCCCCGTAGTGATTGTACAAGGCCCTGGCTATCGCCTCGCCGAAGTATTTTATGCCGCGCACTTCAGTCAGGTAGTTGCCGGCAGTTGAGCCGACCATGACCTCGTAGCCCATGGGCACCGTGCGCCATTCCTCCCACAGTCGCCCGAGCAGGCGGAATGAGAACGGCCCCGTGGGCGTGTAGTTCTGCCAGCCGCCCCTGGTGTAGCCCTGCTGCTGGTTGGGGACCCAGGGGGCCCCCGAGGTCGGCATGTACGACCGGAGGAAGCCGTCAAGGTTGCCGGATTTGGGATCGGCCAGCTCGTACACCCCGTACCAGTTGTCCACGCCGCCGGTGTGGATGTTGAAGCAGAAGTCCACGCGGCCGCCGCCGTCCACAAACCCGACGATCCTGTTGAACATGCCCATCGACTCCGTCGTCATGGGCACGATCATCCCGGCCATCAGGCGATCTATGTTCGCCGGATTGTAGACCCAGCCCGAACCCCTGCCGTCGTCGGGGTCGTTGCAGGTCCCGCTTGCGGTGGCGTCGGGGCTCATGTCCGGGATGACGATGAACACGACGTTGCGGAGCAGCGCCTGCGCCGCCGGGTCGCCGGAGACCAGGAACTCGGCCAGGCCCTGGCACGTCAACCCTCCGGTCTGCTCGTTGTCGTGCTCCTGGCCGTAGAGCACCACCCCCTTTTTCCCCGCCGGGGAGTAGTTCGGGTCGGTGATGAATAGCATCCGGACCGGCATGCCGCGCGACGTGGCCGCCGCCGTTTCAACTGTCACGAACGAAGGCGCGGCGGCTTTGACGGCGGCGATCCAGTTTTCGGTATGGGTCGGCAGGGACGGCCAGGAAAGCGCCACCCATGCCAGGTCCGTGACGGGCGCAAGGGTGAACGTGTACTTCGGCGACGCGAAGTTGTGGTTCGTCACCCTTTTCCACTGGGTCTCGGCGGAAAGGGCGTTCGGGTCCGGCGCTTCGACGTACACCGGATCCTTGGCGCTGCCCCAGAACCCCGTGCCGCCGTAGTCGGCGTTTTCAATCGTGACCGTGACGGCCTGCCCGGCCGCGCCCTCGATCCTGAGCATGAACCAGTTGTGGTGGTGGTCGCCCGGCGTGTTGTACCACATGGAGTCCGGCGTGGGGAGCGTGGGAGTAGCCAGCCTGCAAGAGAAGTTGTTGGGGGCCGTCTCGTTGATGTCCACGACGTTGGACCCCTCAAACCCGCCGGTCACGGTGGCCGCCTGTGCCGTGCGGAAGGCAAACAGCAGGGCGATCGCAAGATGAACTCCCCGCCCTCTGCCGGAATCCGACATGATTCGTTGCCTCAAACCCACGACACCTGAAGTCGGCGTGTTGCGCTGGTGGTCCGTCGCGAAGCCGGTTGAAACCTTGCCTGGTCCCTCGCATTTGTTTTTCATCGAATCCCCCGCAATGAGAGGACGGAGCAGGAACAGCCGCCGGCATTTTCCGATTCGGCCGAAGTGTCGGGCCCGCGCCCGTCGGCGTCCGTGGACGGTACGACCACATCGTCCGTCGTCCCCGCGTCTCCTCCAGTGTCTCCTATCTCCGCGTCTGTGCCTGTGTCCGTTGTCTCCTCGGCTGCTCGAGTGTCTGTCTCCGCGTCGGCGCTTCCGTCCGCCGTCCCCGCGTCTGTGCTTGCGTCTGTCTCCGCGTCCCGCCCTCGGTCCGTTGCCCCCGCGTCCGCGCCGCCCTCGCACGTGCCCGGCGAAAACCTTCCGTCAAGGGTCGTGTCGATCGATCCCCGGCCGCCGGTCGCGGACGCGAAGAATTCCTGCCAGCCCGTTCGGAGTCCGTCCAGTTTTGCGATCTCGGCGCCTGTCGCGGAGGCCCCTTTCGAGACTACCAGGATGAACGCGTTGCGAAAGTGACACTGCGCGTCTCCGTACGAGGGCGCGCGCGGCCCCTCGGCCTTGATCACGTCCGCGACGGTCACCCGCCGCACGGCGCCCTTGACGGTCTTGGTGCCGCCCGCGGCGAGCGGGGATTGGTCCGGCGTGAAGGGCTCGGACGGGTCGGGGACCCCGACGAAAAACGGCGGGACCTCCGCGGCCGGGCGGAGACCCATAAGGTACTGGTCAAGGGGTCCGTATTCCCGGTTGGAACTGCCGCTCAGCGTGAACGTTCCGTTACCGTTGTCGGTGAGGGTGTTTCCGTACATTACAGAGGACCCCGAGTCGAAGTAAAAGGACCAGTGCCACGTCGATTCCCCCAGCAGGTCTTTTCGCGGTCCCTGGCCGTCTCCCAAGTCGTACCGGATCTTGCCGAGCCAGGCGTGCCCGATCTCGTGAGGAATCACGGCGAGGAACGTGCCCGGGTCTTCCGGATACATGCCAAGCGACCCGATGAACGCGGCGCTCAACAGCCGCCCCGCGCTCCCGTAGTCCGACGGCGTGCCGTACAACGGAGTTGCGCCAATCCCTTCCGCGGGGATCCGGGCGGGTTCCGCATGGATCGGCGTGGTGACCATGCCGACCCCGCCGGAGGCAAGCACCGTCAGGAAGTCGAATTCATCGTGGTGACCTATGAAAAACGCCTTGCCCGCCTCCTTCAGGTCAATCATGTGCGCAAGCCCGACGGTGGTGATGATGCTCCCGTTGTCCTCGATGACCGCGACATTGCCGACGTCGGCCGCCCCGGCGGCCGCAGGCCAGAGCAGGCCGACGAACGCCGCAACCGCCAAGAGCTTCCGAATTGCCGTTGTCAACTGTTCCCCCGCCTATTCCCGCGGTTCGGGTTCCAGGTCCGGCGTCATGTCAACGGCCGGTTCGCCTGTCGCGTCGATATTGCCGAAAAGCACCTTCGCGGCCGCGATCATGCTCACGCTCCGCTGGCCGGTGACGTTGAGTATGACATCCGCGCCGGGAAAATGCCAGGCGTCGTACGGGACGCCGAGCGTCAGCAGGATGACCGGTTTGCCCGCGGCGAAAAGAGGCGCAAAGAAGTCCCTTTGCTCGACGGAGTAGTGCGCGTTGATGGTGGCGGCGACGACGACGTCGGCCGCTTCGACCAGGGGGAGGTACTCCTGCGCTTTGTCGGGCGCCGGGGGCAAACCAACCTCGAAACGCGTGACGGTTTGCGAAAATCGCTCGAGCACCTCACCCATTGACCGGTCAACCATGTTCGCCCACCCCGACCCGGCGTCCTGGTAGACCGTGCCGGGTCCGACAAACAGGATCTTCCGGTCGTCGCGGAGCGGCAGGACGTCCCCGTCCGACTTGTAGGTGACGATGGAACGTTCGGCGGCCGCGCGCGCGCGCCTGAAGTTTTCGTCGAGGCCCACGTGCGCGCCGAGCGACGCCGTATCGGGGAGCGGTTGGTCAAAGACGCAGTACTTCATCTTGAGCGAGAGTATCCGCCTGACCGCCGCGTCGAGGTCGGCCTCGGCAAGCCGCCCTTCACTGACGGCGGCGACGATCAGGTCTACCCTTGCCCGGGCGTCGTCATGGGCGCTGCTCACCAGAAGTACAATGTCGTTTCCGGCCGCAAGCGCCCTTGCGGTGGGCTCCTCGTCCCCGGCGCCGAGCTTGGCCCCCGCCATCGTGATGCTGTCGGTCACGATGAGGCCCTCGTAGCCCAGCTCGCCCCGGAGGATGTCGCGGAGGAGCGCCTTACTCATGCTGGCCCCGAAGTCGGGGTCCACCGCCGAGTAAAGGATGTGCCCGGTCATGATGGCTTCCGCACCGGCCTCGACGGCCTCGCGGAACGGGGCAAGCGTCGTCGCGTGGAACTCGGCAAGGGGCATGTCGTTTGCCGGGAGGTCCTTGTGTGAATCCACGCCGGTGAGGCCTATGCCCGGGAAATGTTTGATGGTCCCGAGCACGTTGTGGTTCTGAAGGGCCCAGACGGCCGTCGGCGCAAGAAACGAGACAAGCACGGGGTCGCCCGAGAAGGCGCGTGTGTTCATTGCGCCGTTTTTGTGGTCCGGCGTGATGTCGAGCACAGGGGCGAAGTCCATGTTGAACCCGATGGCCCGGAGCTCCTCGCCCATGATGTCGAAGCAGTCAAAAGTGAAGCGGGGGGCGCGGGCCTGGCCGAGCGCCATGCTCCCCGGCGTGTCAGTCCCGCCGTTTAAGGAATTTAGGGCGGCGGCGTGGCCCCCTTCCTGATCGAGCGAGACGAAGAGCGGGACGCCGTGCGCGCCGATGGCAAGCCCCTGAAGGCTCGTGATGAACTCCGCCGTGTCGGCGGGCTCCATCTGGACGCCGGTGATGGGCGGGAGGAAGACGCCGCCGACGCCAAGCTCCGAGACGCTCCTTGCCGCGTCGTCGTTCGGCGTCCGCCCGTTTCCCTCGGCGCCAACCATCAGGACCTGCGCCGCTTTCCGTTCGAGCGGCATGGCGGACAGGATGATCTCTACACGCCCGGTGTCGACGGGGCAGAAAGAGGGCTTTTTCCAATCCGCAATCGTCCCGCCGTCGGCCGGCCCGGCGTCCGCCGTGCCCCCGTCCGGAAGTCCGCCGCCGTCTGCCAAACCCGCCCCGGAATCCAACATGCCGGGTGCCGCGTCGAAACCCGAGGTCTCGACTTCGCGCCCGCCGCATGCCGAGGCCAGGTTTGACGCAAGGAGCGCCAGCAATGCCACGGCGGGGATCCCGCTCAACACGAGTCTCGAAGTTCCACTGTCCAAAGCGCCTCCCTTACTCTGCCTTGGTGCGGTACGCGGCATCTATGTGCGGAATCAAGTCCAGGACGAAGCTGTTCTCATATTGTGGACCATCGCCGTTGCGTCCGACCATGTTCGCATACGCGGCCGCTTCGGCGCATTCGCTGTGGTAGCACCTGGCGTCGGGGAACACGACGATCATCTTCGACAGCCGGCCTTCGCTCATCTCGAGTCCCAAAAACAACGCCACCGGGCCCGACAGATCGCCAGGCTCCATCCCGTGACCGCCGAGCATGAAAAGCACGGGGTATCGCTTTTCCGGTTCGTCTTCGTACGCCGGAGGCAAAAAGACATGGTACTCACGGTTGTCACCGAGCACCGGGCTGAAGAAACTCTCTTTTCGCACTTGTCCGTAGTCCTCCGGCGCCCTTTTCACGTCGCCCCCGGGAAATTGAAAAGCCACAAAGGAAACCATCGTCATGAACCGGTCTATCAGGCCGTCCAGACCGCCGCTGTGGCCGCCGTCGCCTGCCTCGATTTCCGATTGGCTCGGCGCCGGATTGCCGTATTTGACCAGCACGTTGGCGCTCAGGGTCTTCCAGTCGATTCTCACCGGTTCGTATTGCTTTCCGGACCCCGCTCCCAGCGCGTCGAAGCCATCGCGGATTCCGACCTCCTGCCCCAGCGCAGCAAGCGTTCCGGCGAAAGTCTCCGTCATCTCCATGTTGCGGATGTGATCGCGGATGCCGACGTCAATGTAGAACCTCAGTCGGTCCAGGTCTTTCGCTTTCGTCAACAACCTGCGCGGATCGAGTTCCCACAAGCGGGCATGATTCGGGTTGCTGTCGTACGAACCGTTTCCCTCTCCGAAATCCCCCGTGCCGGGAACACCGTCGAGACCCGCGTCTTCAAACGCCTCGCCGGGATCCCAGCGGCCGTTCCCTCCGGTTCCAAACGGGTTCTGAAGCGGGTGAAAGAGGTCGTCGGACCGGCCCCCCGCGTCGGTCCACGGCTCGCCGTACTGGATCACTATCGGCTCCCCGCTGTCCCGGCGGCGATTTCCGTCGAGGTCAATGGCCAGAAGAATATCCATCGGGAATTCGTGCGGTCCAGCCGGATCAAACACCCCGATCTCGGGACCGTCTCCGTCGCAGAACGTGACGGCGTCGAACTCCCCTTTCGGGTTGAACCGCGCGTCGAAGAGGCCGTGCACGACGCGCGGGTTCGCGCACCGTCCGGCGGCGTCCTGCTCAAGATATTCGGGACCGACACCCGGCGGCAGGTAGGGGCTCGCGGGATTGTAAAGGAAAGGGTTTCCGGCTATGGCCGCGGCGTCCTGGGCCACTTTGACGAACGACCACCTGTGCTCGGTGCCCGAGTTCGCGCCGCCGAGGTCCATGTGCTCGTAGTCTTCACCGGCCCACGGGCTGGGGCACATCTTTGCCGACTCCGGCGGGACGCAGAACCCGCCGAACATGGCCTCGGAGAAGAAGCGCAGGAAGCCTGTCCCGTCGAGGAATGTTCCCAGCGGGGCGACCACATCGAACAGCTCTTCGTGTTTCAGGCCCAGCATCGCCGCCGAGAGGCCGCCCATAGAGAACCCGGCGATGGCGCGGTAGGTCCTTTGGCCTTCGACCCCCCTGTCGGCCGGACCGGAGTCGCCGCCGGCATCGAATGCGCCGGAATCCGACCAAGTCGCGTCACCCGCGCCGCCGTCCCGCGCCGCCTCAATCTCCGGGACGATCCGCTCTCCCGCGCATCCGGCCGCCGGCAGCACAACCGCCAAGATCCACATCGAAACGAAGACAGCGATTGCGGCTGTCGGTGACCCTGTGTTTGTTTTCATGCCGGGTTGAGTTCCACTCCCACGCTGTCGACGTCCCGATCCCATCGCGTCGGGTTGGCCCAAATTGTGCCGCGGACCTCTGAACAAGTCAAACAACCTGGGTCCGCTTCACCGACGCCCCTGCCCGTGATAGAGTGGCCGCGACCGGACGCGGCCAACCCGCACCGGCCGCCTTCCCACAAAGACGAAAAGGGAGCCATCCTGAGGGTCTTGGCGCAAAAGCTCGCGCAC
>JACRCP010000324.1 GCA_016218965.1 Deltaproteobacteria bacterium
GAAATGGAGTACCGAGGTGCCATGAGGACTCCATATACCGAACATGGTTCTCCGAGGAGAACGCCTGGATTTATCAACGGCTCACTGTCAGGCAATCACGCCTCCGAACCCTGTCGTACAGAGGGAACTAAAGAGATACCTGCCGAGAGGGGCGGCGTATGGACAACGCCGCGTTTCACCATGAACACGTTGAACACGGTCCCTTCTGCGACGTATCCGCTGGTGTTGAGCATGATGGCCTCTTCGGCGCCGGCGGCCCGGGCTTCGATCTGTGCAAGTACATTGTTCAGGTAGTTGCCCGATTTGATCGAAGGTGAGAGCGAGTTTTTGGGGTTGCGGCGGCGGGCAACGAGCGCCGCTTCCGTGGCCCGGCGCGCGAGTTCCGCCGGGGGCGGGTCGAGGCGTTCCACTATGACGATGGTGCATGGGTGCCGGGCGTGCACCGGGTCCATGCTGATCTTCCCGGACCCGCGGGTGACGACCACCCTGATGTAGCTCTCGGGGTTGCCGGCCGCCTCCGCGGTGCGCCGGATCTCGCGCCGCAATCGCCCGCGCGAGAACGGCAATTTAAACGAGATTTGCCGGGCGCTCCGGTCCAGCCGGTCCATGTGCATGTCAAAGGCGAAAAGGCGGCCGCCGTAGGTGCGGAGCACCTCGTAAACCGAGTCGCCGAACAGGAAGCCGCGGTCGAAAACCGGGACCTTCGCCTCGTCCCTGCCGAAGATCGTTCCATCGATGTTCACGAGCGTGGGCATGAAACCTCCGGAATTGGCGTCTCCGGTCGCGCGTCGTCAAGCCGCCGCGAATACAAGGCGGTGTCAAGCCACCGCACTCCAAGACGGCACGTTTCAGCGGTAGGGCGCGATCTCGTCCCCGGCAAGGTCGTAGAAACCGACGCCGGCACATGTTCCGCACAGCGGCATCCGGTCGAACCGGCCCCGCGCGTGCAGAGTCCGATATGCCCGCATCCGTTCGCCCTCCCAGAGTTCGCGAAACGTCGCGCCGGCAAGGCTCCCGACCTCTATGGCGCCTTCGGTATCGGCGCAGCAGACATGCAGCCGGCCGTCCCACCTCACGACCGGGGTCTTCCAGAGCGCGGGGCAGGGAGGCCGCTCCTGTGTTCCGCGGCCCGCGCCGGCCGGGGCGGCGTTCCACATGGTGCGTTTCCACACGCGCAAGGCAAAGTGCGGGCCGACGGCTTCGTCCAACCCTTCCCGGCGGAGAGTGGCGTCGTACAGATCATCTGCCGCCGTCTGCCGGGGCCCGCCGGCGCCTATTGAGATTCGCTTCAACATGATCTCGTCGAAGCACCCGTCGCGCCGGCCCTCGTCGATCCGCGTCTTCCAGTGCCGCACGAACGCCCCCGCTTCGTGCGCATTCGCGTCCTGCACGACGAACTGGAACTGGAAGTTGAGCGTGCCTGCCCCCGGAGGGAGCGCCGCACGGGCAGAGAAGAGGCGGTCGATGTTCTGGACCACGGTGTCGAACGCGTCGATACCCTTCGCCCGCGCGTACGTCCCGCGCGACGCCGCGTCGAGCGAGAAGACGAGCAGTGTCGTGGTCCCCGGGCTTGCGGCGATGATCCGGTCCAGCCGCGAGGCGAATCCCTCGCCCGTGAGGACGGCGTTCGTGTCGATCCGGAAGTACAGAAAGTTCCCGCGTGCGCGCGAAAGCGAGTGTTCGAGCATCTCCGGGAGGTGCGGGTTGAGGGACGGCTCGCCGAGCCATTGGAGAATGAGGTGGTCGAACGGCACGCCATCCGCGGCGATCGAGTCGATGATCCGTCGAAACAGCGCGGTATCCATCATCCCTTTGCGCGCGTTCCCGTGGGGCGCGCGCCCGGGTTCGGTCTGGGGCCGGCACATGACGCACCGCAGGTTGCAGTGGTCGGTCGGTTCGATCTGAAGTGCGCCGCAGCCGCGAAGCATCGGTCAACCTTTCAACGCGCCGGCGATGTCGCGCAGGATGGCGGCGACGTCGTCGCTCTGGCGCCGCAGATAGCAGTCCTGGACGCAGGCGTGCCGGCAGCGCAGGACCTTCTTTCGCATCCCGCGGGCCCTGCGCGATCGCCACATCTTTCGTATCGGTTCGCGCCGCGCGTTCCCGAACGACGACGCCAGAAAATCGAGCTTGCCGTCGCACATGAGCCCTTCGCCGTCGACGTTGATGTAGAGCTCCTTGAACCCGTTGTAGCACGGGGCGTGGCGGGGCCGGAGGTCGCCCCGGTAGTAGCGTTTGACGAGCCGGAGATCCGCCTCGCCTGCGACAAACGGGATGGCGCCGTCGGTGCGGGAGTAGGCTATGAGCGCGTCTATGGCCCGGTCGAGCGCCGGGAGGTCGGCGGGACGGAACCAGAGGTCCTCGCGCCAGCGTTCGGTCCCGGCATCTTTCGGCGCCGCAAAGTCAAACAGGTTCAGCCACTGGATCTTGCTTGCCCCGGCGCGGCGCATCTCCTCGGCAAACGGCACGAGGTCGTCGGCGTTTGCGCGGTTGATGATGCAGTTCACGTTGATCTGCTTGGGCCAGAACGGCTCGCCGCGGGCGGCGAACTCGCCGGCGGCGGCGGTTTCGGCCTCGCGCACGCGGCGGATGGCCGCCACCGCCTTTTTGTACGCGCCCGGGGCGCGGACCCGGTCGTTTGCGGGCTCGGGGCCGTCGATCGAGACGTTTAGGTGCACGCGCGGAAGGCGGGCGAGCTGCCGGGCGGCGTTTTCGCCGATGAGCGTGCCGTTCGTGGTCACGGTCGACACCAGTCCCAGCCCGTGCGCGAACTCGAGGATCTCTATTAGGTCCCTGCGCAGGAAAGGCTCGCCGCCGAGAGGGTTGAAGATGGGCACGCCCCATTCCGCCGTCTGGCGAGCTATCGACTTCAATTCGCCCGTGTCAAGCTCGTACGGCGCGTCGTAGCAGGTCCGGCACATCACGCATTTGAGGTTGCACTTGAGCGTCACGTTTACCGACACCCAGTCGGGGCGGACGAGCGGGTGGTTCAGGCGGCGCGACAGGTTGAACCCGAGATCGACCAGGCGGCTGCGGAGTGTGGCGAGATCGGCCATTCAGCCAAGAATCTTCTTGTACGCCTTGTAAAGCGGCAGGCTCTTCAGGCCGTTGAGCTCGTCGGCCATCGGGCGGAGCGTCCCGATCTCCGCGTCGCGCCGCCGGACCTCGGCGTCGAGCAGCCGGGCCTTCTCTTCGAGGTCCCGGCGGCGGGCCTCGCCCCGTTTCAGTTCGTCCTGCGCGAAGGCCAGGTCGCGCCGGGCGGCGTCTCTTTCGTCGCACAGGGCCTTTGCGGCAATCTCGTGTCGTTTCAGTTCGTCAGCGGTCCATGCCTTCTCGCGCGAGGCGTTCTCGCACGCGTCCTGAACCTCGCGGAGACGCCTGTCGCGCTCGTCAACGGCCGCGCGCAGGCGTTCGATCTCGACCTGCCGCCGCTCGGTTTCCAGGGCCAGGCGTGCCGCCTCTCCGCGTGCGGCCTCGATCTCGGCGCGCAGCCCCGGGATTGCCGCGTTGGCGGCCTCGACTTCCTGCATCCGGCCGAGCTCGTGCCGCAACCTGGCGGCCTCGTCGGAGGCGATCTTCGCCGCCGATTCCGAGCGCTTCAGCTCGTCCCGGAGCCAGCCGGCTTCGCGGTGAAGGGAGTTCTTTTCGTCGCTTGACCGCAAGAGGCGGTCCTCGATCGCGGCCCGATCTGCGACGGCGCGTTCGAGCTCGACGATCTTCGATTTGAGGCGGGCGGTCTCCTCGCGGGCCCACGACTCCTTCGTTTCGGCCGAGGTGAGTTTCGTCTCGACGTCCGAAAGCCGCCGCCGGGACTCGTCCCGCGCCTCCGTGGCGCTGACGACCTGCAGGCGGAGGTCCGAGTTCTTTTCCTGAAGCTCGCGGATCTGCTGCTGATCGCGCGCACACCGCTCGGCACTTCTGAAGAACCCGTCCGCCGTGTGCACGATTGCCGAAAGAAGCGTCGTGCGTTTCGTGCGGGTGGCCGGCGACGCGAGGAAATCCGAAAGGGGTTTCACCGAATCGGCGGGGTTGAATTCCTTTCGGGCGAGCTCGGTCGCGGCGCCGGACTTCCTTGCAACGACCTCGGGTTCGTCGAAAGCCGACTCGATCGCCCGGGCGAGGGATCCGGTGTCCGCGGGGTCGACGACCCATCCGGCGTCGTATTTTTCGACGAGCCGGGCCATCTCGCAGTACGACCCGATGATGATCGGCAGGCCCGCCGCGAGGTAGTCGATGTCGCGGAACGAAAACGACAGCTCCCGCTCGGAGTTGGGCTCGGCGACGTTGAGAGCGGCGGTTGCCGACCGGTACTGGGCCATCAGGTCGTCGTAGGGGAGCATTCCCTTGAACTCCACGCGCGCGTGGCTGCGCAGCTCGTCGGGCGGGGCCGCGTACTTCATGCCATCCGTGCCCAGGGGATATGCGCCCCCGTAAAGGGCCAGTCTGCCCTTTCCGAGTGCCTCGATCGCCGCCGCCGCCGCCAAAAGGCGCGGAGAGGCTTCCTGCCAGGGCCAGAACACGCCGCCCGAAACCAGCACCGGCTCGCCGGGCGGCCGGCCTTTGGGTTCGGGGGTCGCCAGGGGAAAAAGCGGGACCACGCCTACGGGCGGCCGGCGGCAGTCCACCCCGGCCATCATGAGCCACGGAAGGTAGAACCAGCGCTGGCGCTGCGTCGTGCACAGGAAGAAGTCAGCGCGTGAGAGGGTCTCGATACGCGAGACAAACTCGGCATCGAGGTTGAGACCCTGAAACTGGGCCTCGAGCATCCGCGGCGCGTATAGGTCCGCGACGACGGGGATCTTCAGGTCGTCCGGGAGCTGGCCGAGAATGTCCCACTGGCAGACGACGAGCGCGTCGGCGGCCCCCGATGAAACGACCGCCCGGAGTTCCTCGGGCTCGCCGAAGGTGATGACGGGCAGGTCGGCCGCGTGCAGGTCGACGCCGGCGACGTCCTCCACCCTGGTCATAACGCGGACCCCGTGGCCCGCCGCCTCGAGCGCCAGGCCCAGGCTCCAGGCGCGGAGAGCGTTCCCCACCGCCACCTTGCCCGGCAGAGGCGGCGCCCCGTGCGTCAAGATCAGGATTCGCATTCGAAACCCTCCCGTGTTTGCCGATGCCAATCTACCACCCGCCGCCCACCGTGGCAAACCGGTGCTTTTGTTTTGGGGCGGTTTCTGGTATGCAAATCGCATGGCGCGGAGGAGAAGACAACAGAAACGGCCGCTCGTCGGGATCACTGCCGACAGTCACACAAACTGGGTCGGCGCGGGCACTGACCAGGCCGTCACAAACATCTTTCACTACCGGCTCAAGGGCACTTATGAGTCCGCCTTGCGTGCGGCGGGCTGTCTCCCGGTGGTCGTGCCCTACTTGGACGGCGAAGGCGAGATTGACTCGCTGGCGCGGGTTTTGGACGGGCTCGTGATCTCGGGCTCCGGGCCCGACGTTGACCCGTGGCTGCAGGGACGTGCTCCGAAACCGGGCAGGGGGACCGCTCTCCGCCGGCACGCCTTCGAGATGCGGCTCGCCGCGCGCTGCATTGATTCGGGGCGCCCCGTGTTGGGGATATGCGGGGGCGAACAGGTCGTAAACGTGCTCTTCGGCGGGACATTGATTGACGACATCGGAAGCTCGCTCCCGTCCGCGCTCCCGCACCGGGGGGCGTATCTCGAGATCGCACACGAGGTCGAGGTCGAGAAGGGCTCGCTTCTTCGGCGCGCCGCGGGGGCGGCAAGGTTCGGCGTCAACAGCACGCACCACCAGGCGGTGGATTCCGTCGGGCCCGGGCTTACTGTGTCGGCTCGCGCCCCGGACGGCATCATCGAGGCGGTCGAGGCCCCGGGTTTCGGGTTTGTGCTCGGCGTCCAGTGGCACCCCGAGGCGCTTTTTGACCGGCGGCCGCACGCGGCGATCTTTGAGGCGTTCGCCACGGCCGCATCAGGAGGCTGCACTACGTGAAGCTGGCTTTGAGCATAGCCGGGCTCGACCCCTCGGCCGGCGCGGGGATGCTGGCGGACGTCAAAACGTTTTCGACCTTCGGCGTGTACGGCATGGGGGTCGCGACCGCGCTCACGGCGCAGAACAGCCGGGGTGTGGACATCTCGCACCCGCTCAATCCGGGCATCGTGATACGCCAACTCGAGGCGATCTTCGCCGATTTCGATCTTTCGGCCATCAAGATCGGCATGCTCGGATCCCGCTCGGTCGCCATAGCCGTCGGGAGGTTCCTGCGCGACATCAACTTCGAAAAACCAATCGTCCTGGACCCGATTCTGACTTCGTCGAGCGGAGCGACGCTTCTTGACCCGGTCGCGCTCAATGCGATGATCCGCGAGATCCTGCCGATAGCCGAGGTCGTCACGCCCAACCTGCGCGAGGCCTCGGTGCTTGCCGAGGTTCCGGTCAAGGGCGAGAAGGACATGTACGAGGCCGCCAAGGCGATTCACGAGATGGGTCCCAAGGCGGTCCTGATTACCGGCGGGCACCTCAAGGAGCGCGCCATGGATCTCCTGTTCGACGGCGAGGAGTTCTTCGAGCTCGCGAGCAAGAAGGTCGGGAAGGAGATCCACGGGACCGGGTGTCACCTTTCCGCTGCAATCGCCGCCAACATGGCCGCGGGGATGACGCTTTACGAGGCGGTCCGCGGCGCCAAGGCCTACATTGACGAGCTGTTTTCGCGCTGGATCTTCCGGCCGGGTTCGGGTCAGGGGTACTTCCTGGACCACAGGTGATTTGGACTGCGGAGGCATGCTTCCGCCAAAACAAAGCGGTAGCAAGCTACCGCACTCCGAAGTCACCAGCAGCACTGCACGTTCTTTTCGCCGGACTCCGCAACGAACGCGTCGAACACCTCGCGGAAGTACGCATCGGTCAGACACCTTTCGAGACGGAGCGAACGGTAGATTCCCGCCACCTTGTCCTGGTAGTTCATCCGGTCGATGAGAACCCGGCCTGCGGCGCCCTTGAGCATCGCCGCCAGCCTTGCCGGGTCCATCGGCAGGGCGGGGCCGACGAATGCGTGCGTCTTGACGCCCGCGTCCGCGAGCCTCTTGAGCGTTTCGATCCTTTTTTCGGGCGGCGCGACGCGCTCTTCGAAGACCCGCGCGATGTCGGCGCGATCGGTCGTGATGGTCAGCCCGACATCGGCGTCCCCCCGCGAGAGCAGGTCGAGGTCGCGGAGCACGAGCGGGGACTTGGTGAGCACGGAGACTTCGAAACCGGCGGGGAGCAGGCGTTCGAGGCATCCGCGCGTGAGGCGGAGCTTCGATTCGATGGGCTGGTAGCAGTCGGTCACGGAGGAGAGCCAGACGCGACGCGGCGGGGCTGAAGGCTGGAGGCTGAAGGCTGAAGTCAGCGAACGCGGCGACGAACGACGCCGGCGGCTGATCTGGTGGTCCAGGAGGCCGAGGATGTTTTCCTTGACGATCACGAACTCACCCCACGCGGCGGCCTCGTTGTAGAAACGTTTCATGAACACGGCGTAGCAGTAGCGGCACGCGTGCGCGCAGCCGCCGTAGGGGTTGAGGCACCAGCCGTCCTTGACGATCCCCGAACGGTTGAGAGCCGACTTGGCCTGGATGAAACGGGTTTTCACGGGCACGGTTTCAGTCGCGGCCGTGGACCGGATTCCCCTCCGCGCCGCGCCGCAACAGGCTCTCTTCGGCGCCCCGACCGGCAACCGGGCGGCGTGTCGCTCCGGGAAACCCGGCCCACGGCCGCCGGCGATTGGCTGCCTTTGCCTGGCGTGGAAAAGTTTGACTCGTGCTTCATGTGGCAATAGTATGGCACCAGGCATTGAAAGTCATCACCGTCGTGACGGAGGAGGTCGGACATGAGGAAGCTCGTCTTTGCGGTCGTTGCGTTTTCGGCCATCATGACGCTCACGTACATCGGGTGCTCGAGTGACGACGGCGGCACCGCCCAGGACGGCGGGACCCCCGGGAACGGCGGAGAGGACACGGGCAACGGCGGTGGTGGCGAAGACGTCGGCGCCGGGACCTGCGAGGTCAAGGACGGGCCGGTCGGGAAACCGTGCACGGTGGATACCGAAGCGGCCGACTGTGCCGGAGTGGCCGAGGCTCACTGTCTTGACAACGAGATGTGCAACACGCTCGTGGGCTCGACCGAGTGCGAAGTGCCTGGCGGCTACTGCTTCAAGTTCATCATGGGCGATGAAGTGAGCGGCACGTGCGGGTACGGCGCCTGGTGGCTCGACGCCAAGACGATAGACCCCACGACGGCCGCGTGGGTCTGCCTCAAGTGCTGCGTCACCGACGACGACTGCCGCAAGGACGAGGGCTACTGGTGCTGGCAGGACGGCACCGGCCGCGGCGGGTGCGTGCCCAACGACTTTCATGAGGTGCTCGACGGCGGGACGGCCCCCGACGCCGGGGCGTGACACGCATCGCATCATAACCGAAGTTGTCTACGGTTGCCGGGTTTTGGCGCCGGGGTCGGTGGGTTCTTCGTCTTCGGCACCCTTGACGGGCATTTGGGGACGCTTGATCTTGAGCGTCCCTTCTTTTGTGTCCTCGTCATCGGTGGCCGCGCGCGGGATCTTCGCGGTGGGTTGAGTGCCGGTTTCGTCCGTTTTCGTTGCGGCGACGGGCGGGGGCGCGACGGCGGCAACCTCGCGCGGTTCGGGCGGCTCGGCGGCGTGAGGGGCCGGGTCGGCGCCCGGAATCGTCACCTCGGCGGTGTCGGCCGCGTCGGCGTCGGCGCCGGCGATCTTTTCGGCAGGCAGGCCTTTTGCCTTGAACTTGCTGTCCGAGATCGCCTGTTTGAACTCCACCATGAGCTTGTCCGACGCCGCGGAATCGTTCCAGTCCCCTTCGGTGGGGACCTCCGAGAGGTCGACGCCCAGGAGCTGGGCGTAGAAGTCATAGAGGCGCTTGCGCCAGACACTCCCGCTGAATTCCGATTCGCAGAGCGCCCTCCCCGCGGCCCCGATCCGTTCGCGCAGTTCGTCGTCCTCGGCCACCGAAAGCAGCGCCGTGGCGAGTGCCTGCGGGTCGCCGGGGTTGTAGAGCACGGCGTGCTCGCCGTCCGTCACAACCGACTTGATCGCGGGGGTCGCGGCCGCAACGACCGGTTTGCCGTGGGCCATGTATTCGAACAGCTTGACGGGCAGGAGTCCCCCGGCGATTGCACGTTTTGTTTTTGCGAGCGGCGCCACGCAGACGTCGGCCGTCGCGATGATCTCGTCGAGCTCCTCCCCGAGTTTGGGCCCCTCAAACCGGATCTTCGAGGCGGCCTTGAGGCGCCGGGCCGACTCGATCAGGTTGCTCTTCCAGTGCTCCTCGTCGGGCCCCACGATGGTGAGCTCGGCGCCGCGCCGGGAGGCGAGCTTCGCGAACGCCGTCACGAGCGTACCGATCCCCTGCCACGGCGCAAGGTCGCCGACGTAGACGATCTTCATGGACCCTTTGATGGCGGCCGCGGGCCGCGGCTTTCGAAGACCCACTCCCCCCGGCAGATAGAAGGTCCTGGATCTCTGGATCTTCTGTTCTATGAGGTACTTCTGGGTGACCTTTGAATTGAACAGGAGGGCGTCGGCCGCCTTCGCGCACGTCAGCTCCTCGGCCTTGAGCGTCCTGATGGTTCGTTCGTCGCGATCGAGCACGGGAAGCCGGTCGCGGACCTCCCATGTCGGATATCGGCTCACGTCAAAGACGGTCTTGTAGCCGTAGTCCGCGGCCAGGCTCACGATGGTCGTCCCTGCGAAGGGGTCGAGGAAGTGGACCACGTCGTAGCCGCCCCCTTCGAGCTGGCGCTGGAGCGCCCGGCGGAAAAAGCGGACCTGTTCGGCGATCTCGCCGGACTCGGCGGGGACCCGGAAGACCTTTGCGCCAAGGAGCTTTTCGATGTGCGGGAGGTTCTCGGTCTTGAGCGTGAAGACGTCCACCGAGAACGCGCGCGCAAGCGAGTCGGTGAGGGCCAGGATTCGGTTCCCCACCGACGTGGGCCCCGGCACCGTCTCGAACGCGGCTATCAGGACTTTTTGTTCCATGACAGGCGCCATCCTACCACAGGGAAAACAGGGGGCGAAGAAGAATCTTTCCCGGCGTCAGGCAGGTCCGGACAAACCACGGGGGCCACAGAGCGGCACGGCCGCAGCCAAACAGTTTCCAACCACAGAGCCCACAGAGATCACAGTGGTTGAAAAGCCCTGTTCTCATCCGCGCTCTCTGCGCTCTCTGCGGTTCCTCTTTCCTGCCTTACGCCTGAATCAGACGGCTAGGAACGCGTACCGCAGGACGAAGATCGCCGCCAGGACCCACATCAGGGCACTCACCTCGCGCGCGCGGCCGGCGAAGAGCTTGCATACCGGGTGGAGGATCAGGCCGAAAGACAGCCCGTCGGCTATGTTGAACGTGAACGGTATCCCCACGAGCGTCATGAACGCCGGGATGGCCTCTGTTGCGTCGTCCCACCGGATGTGCCGCACTGCGCTCATCATGAGGCTCCCCACGACGATGAGCCCCGCGGCGGTCACCGGGTACAGCATCACCGGAGGGTTGGTCCCCGGCACGGCGTACCCGCCCCCGACCGTCTTGACCAGGGGCGAAAAGAATATCGCCAGCAAAAAGAGCAGGGCGGTCACAACGTTCGCCAAGCCGGTCCGTGCGCCGCTCTGGACGCCCGCTGCCGCCTCGATGTAGCTGCTCACCGTGGAGGTGCCCAAGAGAGATCCTGCCACCGTCCCGACGGCGTCCGACACGAGCGCTTTGTTGATCCTCGGGAGCTTCCCGTCCCGCAGGAACCCGGCCTGCGTCGAGACGCCCAAGAGGGTGCCAATGGTGTCGAACATGAGCATGAAAAGCAGAAGCAGGATGGCGGGCGCGGCGGCCACGGTAAGAGCGCCCGGGATGTCCAGCTTGAGGAAGGTCGGCGCAAGAGAAGGCGGAGCGCTCACGATCCCGTGGAACTTGACGACGCCGGCGGCGAGCCCGGTGGCCGCTGACGCGAGCATCCCCCAAAGGATGGCGCCCCGGACTTTCAGGAGCATCAACGCGGCCGTTGCCACGATTCCGACCACGGCGACGAGCTGCGGCCTGCCGTGCAGGTCGCCCAGTTTGAGCAGGGGCTCGCCGCGGACGACGATCCCCGCCTGTTGAAGGCCTATCAGGGCGATGAAGAGCCCGATCCCCGCGGCGATCGAGTACTTGATCCCTTCGGGGACCGAGTCGGCGACGAGCTCGCGTACCTTTGCGAACGTGAGCAAAAGGAAGATCACCCCCGAGATGAACACGGCGCCCAGCGCGGCCTGCCATCCGAGCTTCATCCCGATGGCCACGGTAAACACAAAAAAGAAGTTCTCGCCCATCAGCGGCGCCTGGCAGATGGGGTAGTTGGCGTAAAGCCCCATGACCAGGGTGGCGAGCGCCGCAGAAAGGCAGGTGGCCACCATGACCGCGCCGAAGTCCATCCCCGCAATCTGGAGGACGGCGGGCTGGACGAAGATGATGTACGCCATTGCGACAAACGTCGTTGCGCCCCCGATGACCTCGGTCTTCGCGTCGGAGCCGTTTTCGGAAAGCCTGAAAAACTTCTCGAACATGGAAGCGCCTCCCGTGACGATGGTGCGGTCACGGCTTGAATAACAGGCAAGCGGCCATGTTTCAAGCGGTGCATCCTCGGGCTGGCATTCGGAGTACGCTCGTGGTCGACACCCACAGCCCCGCCCCGGGCCTACTCCGCCGAAGCAGCGGCTTTCGGCTGCGAAGGCTGGACGCGCCCTGGAGCCCCGGCTCGCCCCGAACCTGGGCCAGAAGCGACGAAA
>JACRCP010000325.1 GCA_016218965.1 Deltaproteobacteria bacterium
AGCGCGTCCGCCACGCTCTCGCCCTGGTGCGCCGCGACCTCGTGCGTGTTTCCGGCGATGTGAGGCGTGGCGACGACGTCCGGAAGACCCAGCAGCGGGTGATCGGAGGCCGGCGGCTCCTGTTTCCAGACGTCCAGCGCCGCCCCGCCGAGTCGCCCCTCGCGCAGGGCGTCGGCGAGCGCGTTTTCGTCCACGAGCGCGGCGCGCGCGGAGTTGACGATGATGGCGCCCTTTTTCATCCTGGCGATCTCTTTTGCGCCGATGAGACCGCGCGTCTCGCCGGTGACGGCGGCGTGGAGCGTGACGACGTCGCTTTGCGCCAGCAGTTCGTCGAGGCTCACCGGCTCGGCGCCGTGGCGCACGACCTCGTTTTGCGGGACGATCGGGTCGTGGACAAGAATGCGCACACCGAACGGAGAGAGCAGGGCGCCGACCGTTTTGCCTATGCGGCCGAATCCAACGATCCCCACGGTCTTTCCGTGGATCTCCGAGCCGCGGTAGGTCTCATGGGCGACCCCCATCCGGGCCATGTCGCCGGCCTCGGCTCCGGGCTGGCGCATGAACTGGTCGGCCGTCGGGATACGGCGGCAGAGCGAAAGGAGCATGGCCACCGTCATCTCGGCAACGGCTATCGCGTTTCGGCCGGGGGTGTTGAACACCGGGACGCCGAACGCGGTGCAAGCGGGAACGTCCACGTTGACCGGGTTCGAGCGACACGAAAACACGACCCGCAGGTCGGGCAGGCGCTCGATCGACTCCGCGTCGACGATGTCCACCTCGGTCACCAGCACGTTCACGCCCTTGAGCGTCTCGACGAGGTCGCCTCCGGTGAGGACGCGCTGGCGCTCGATGTACGTGCAGTACTCGACGCTGCCCAGCGCGCGCAGGCGGTCGAGAGACCGCTCGTCGAACGGCGTGGTGACGAGAATCTTCGGACGGAAACCCGCCACGGCGGGCGCCGCGGACTTCGCCGGGGTCTCCGACTCGCCGGCGCTGCGAAGGGCGTTTTCGGCCGCCAGAGAATCGGCCTCGACGCGGGCGGCGCGCCAGCGTTGCCAGTCGGCGTACAACCCCTGGTAGCGCGTTTTCCGCGAGGAATCCGGCACGCAGCGCCGATCGAGCTTCACCAGGCGCATGGCGCCCGCGGCAAGGTCGGGCCACACTCCGGCCGCGGCGCCTGCGCAGATGGCCGCGCCCAAAAGCGACGCGTCGGACGTCATGCCGACCTCCACGGGGCGATCGGTCACTTCGGCAAGTAGTTGGGGCCACAGCGTTCCGCGCGAGAGGCCGCCGGATAGCGCCAGCGCCTCGCCGATTGAGCCTCCCCCCGCCTTGTGGACCTGTTCGAGGTTGGCGCGCACCGAGAACGCAAGTCCATCGAGGACCGAGCGTGACAGGTGGCGCAGGTTCCCGCCTGCCCCGGACGCGCTCAGGTGCGAAAAGCTCAACGTCGCAACCGGAAGCCCCATCTGGCTTGCGTGGAAGAGTTGCGCGCCCAGCGATGAGAGGAATCCACCCGCGCCAGGGCCCGAGAGCGCCGCCTCGGCCGAAAGCCTTGCCGCGGCCTGCCGGTCGCCGGGGAAGATGACGGCCCCGAGCCAGTCGAGCGCCTCGCCCGCGGCGCCGGCGTTCGATTCGAACACCCAGCGTTTGGGAATGACGTGGCAGCCGGTCCAGAGGCGGGCCTCGGTGTCGACGAGCGGTCTTTCGACGACAAGCTGGACCGGGACCGTCGTGCCCGCGACGATCCCCGCGCACCCTGCCTCGGTGACTCCCATTCCTAAAAGCGCGCACTGCGTGTCGCCGCCCCCCACCGCGACATGCGTCCCGTCTTTCAATCCGAGCGCGGCCGCCGCTTCGGCCGAAAGGCCGCCAAGCCTCGATCCCGCCTGTTTGACCTCGGGAAAGATCGTCGTCGGGATCTTGAGGCTCGCGGCAAGATCGGTCGCCCACGCGCCCTTTGCGATGTCAAAAAGCGACGTCTCGGCCGCCTGCGACCGTTCCGCCGCGCGCCCGCCGCACAAACGAAACGCCAGCCACTCGTTGATGGCGAGCAGGGTGCGGGCTTTCACGACGACATCGGGGGCGTTTTCGGCAAGCCACACGAGGCGCGCCGCCACGGCGATGGGAGAGGGCCAGTGGCCGGTGCGTTCGTTGAACTCCCTGCCGCGCTCGTTTGCGATCTCCATCCCCTGGCCGGCGGCGCGCGCGTCGCGGTTGGGCACGGCAAAGAGCACCTCGCCCTTTTCGTCGACAAGGACCATCCCGTGGCGCATGCTCGTGACCGCGATTGCGAGCACATCGTCGGCCTTCGCGCCCGCGCGCGAAAGCGCATCCCTGACGACGCCCCCCGTCGCGTTCCAGATCCCCTGATGGTCGAGGTCGTATCCCCACCCCTCGGTCCCGGGCGCGACCGGGTGTTTGAGCGCCCGCGAGGCGACGGTCAATATCCCCGAGTCGACCTCGACGAGCATGCAGCGAACCCCGCCCCCGCCCGCATCCAGTCCCATCAAGAATCCGGAGCCCATGAAACCTCCTTATGCGCGTGCGGACGGACGATACCCCACCGAATTTGGGGGAGTCAATCAAAATGCTGGGCCCGGCGAACGGCCGGCGGCACCTGCGGTTCGCTCGTGAGTCTTGTCTTTACAGAGGTCGGAAGGAGACCACTCGCTCGTTCTGGCGGAACGAGAACACGCCCTGCCGGCCGAGGAGAAGGGGCAAAGTCTCAACCTGCGCCCAGGCAACCGGGCATTCAAACTCGGTTTCTCCGATTCGGGCCTCGAGGGTCGCGAACCGGACGCCCACCACTCCGCCGATTCCCTTAATCTCGGCTGCATCCGTAGCGACATCGCCAAGGCCAAAGAAACGGCCGATTCGATACGGAAGCAAAGTGTAATCGGCCCCCGAGTCCACATAGAAGTAGTGCGCGATCCAATCTTTGCGCCGCCGAAGAAACACCTTTGCCACCGGTCGGAAGATCGAATCTCCCGAGCGAAGCTTCTCCCGCCGGTAAGGGAATTCAATCGTCATCGGCGCGGGGCTTGGAAAACGAAGTTCTCGCCGTGCATAACCTTCCAGAGGACGAACCTGGCGCCCATTCCCCACCACGGCGCCGGCATCGTCAAACGTGACGCCGACGGGATCATTCTCAAGATCAGCCCGTCGCCTACGCCTTGATCCCCAGGCGGTCGAGCTCTTTCTGCGTGATGACGCCGTTTCGGTCGTAGCCGCGGAGCTTGTAGTATTCGTCGAGCATGTCGCCCAGGGGGACGCCGGATCTCACCACGTCCTTGAACGTGGATTCGTGGAGGAGTCTCGCGGGAAGGGTGTCGTCCTTGCGCGAAAAACCCTCGCGGCAGTTGTAGAGCTTTTCCATCTGGAATGCCCGGGCGCCGTACTCCATGAAATCCCCCATCGTGACCCGCCGGCCGAAGATCATCGTGAGGTACTTCTCGAACCCCAACAACGCAAACGGCACACGGAAGTTGACGAACATCCTGAGGAACAAACCCGAATTGAGCATTACCGCGGCGATGATTCTGCTCAGGATCCCCTGCGGGTCCAAAAAAAACACGGCCTTCGGGATCATGGCGTAGCCCGCGAACTGGCAGAAGATGGACGAGCTGATGGCGGCCACGATGTTCTGCTGCATCACGACCAGCGGGGGTTTCGCCTTTGTCGAGTGCGGGTTGATCGTGAATGGCCCGGTCGCCTCGAAGTACATCGTGCCGCCATTGACATGGCAGCCGCCGCGGGGGGTCGTCGCGTACTCGAGGCCCTGACCCCAGCAGCCGCGCGGGTCGTAGGCCGGGAGCTCCAGCCCCTTGGCGTTGATGGCGAATTCCGCGCCGCCGAACTTTTCGGCCATCCGGCGGGTGCCTTCCGCGACGTCGTCGCCGATCCCGTCGCGGTGCGCGATCTGCCGGAGCAACTCCGCGATTCGGGGGAAATCCCCCCATTCGACCCCGTTCTTCCACATCCCCCGCTGGTTGAGTTCCGCCGCAAACCCGATCGCCCCGCCGGCCGAGATACTGTCCATGCCGAGGTCGTCGCACAGGTGCGCAAGCTCGAAGACGTCCTGCGGATTGAAGATGCCGAGGTTGTTTCCGAGCAGGCCAATCGATTCGAACTCGGGGCCTTTTCCGATGCGGTCGCGGTATTTCACCTCGCGCCCGCAACGGATCGGGCACGCGACGCAGCCGCTCTGCCTTTCGAAGTGGCGCGCCGCGATCTCCTCGCCCGAGAGCTCGGCCGTCCGTGCGTCGTGGCCGGCCTGGAAGTTGCGTGTCGGGATGATGTTGCGTCCGGCGGTGATCTGGACGAGGTTGGCGGTCCCGAGCCGCGGGAGGATTTCCCCCGTCATGGGGTGGTCCTTGAGAAACTTCACCATGAACCGATGGAACTCCCGGAGCCGGGCCTCGTCCATGATCGCCACGGTCCTGTTCCCGGTGGCCGATACCGCCTTGAGGTTTTTTGCGCCCATCACCGCGCCCACGCCCGTGCGCCCCGCCACCCGGTGTCCCGAGACGATCGCGGCGTACCTCACGCGGTTCTCGCCGGCGGGGCCTATCACGGCGTGGCCGCAGTCTTTTGGAAGGCCGGCCTGGGCGTCCCCGGTGCCCTTGGCCCACAGTTCGGCGGCCGGTTTGAATTCGACCTTGTCCTCCCGGATCTCGATCCGCACGGGTTTTTCGGCGCGCCCGGTGACTATCAGGACGTCGTAACCGGCCTTCTTGAGCTTCGTCGCAAAATCGCCGCCGCACGTCGCGTTGGCAATGGCGCCGGTGAGCGGCGAGCGGGTGGTGACGTTGAACCGGTTCGACTGCGGGACGCCCGTCCCGGTCACGGGGCCGGTCGAGAAGATGAGCGGCATGGCCGGGTCATACGGGTCCATCCCCGCCCGGGTGAGATCGTAAAGGATGCGCGTCGCGAGGCCCTTCCCGCCAAGGTACTTTTCGCGGTCACCCGTCAGGGTCTCTTCGACCTCGTGTGTCCCCGCGCCCAGATCGACCTTGAGGGTCTTCCCCATGTAGCCGTACGGCATCGGTCCTCCATTCCGCCCCGCTCAGGTGCAGAATACTCGTCTTGGCCCCCGCGACGCAATGTGGTTTTGGAGGTCTTGCGGATCAGATTGCGGGTTCGCACATGAAGGAAGGCAGATGGCTCCCCCGAAGATCGAGGCCGGGTTCTGGAAGGGCATGGGCGTGCTCGCGAAGGCAGCGACTTTCGACCCCGTGCGCGCTGCCGCGGCGACGACGCGCGGCGCGAAGATGATCGGGCCGGTCGCCGTGGTTGTTGGTTCCGCACCGACAGGTAGGTCCTACCTGGGAACGCCTCCATCGATCGGGTTGTTCTTCTCGGGGCGTGGCGTCTGCCACGTCTGGCACGCATCTCCCCACCAACGCCGCAGTTCGCCTTCGGTGTGCCGGCCGGGTTTTTCGCCGGGACGAGCGGGCTTCATTAGACCGGAGAGCCAGTCGATTGTGTCCCGTTTGACTTCTCCCTCGCCGTATTTCAGCAAGACGTCGAATGCGAAATCGATCGCGTCGCGGGTCGGGGATTCCTTGAGTCGTTCCAGGATTGCCAGGCCGGCGGCCGCGTCGGCCATTTTCACATCCTCGTAGTCCGGCAGTTTGTTTGATGCCAGGGCGTCCGAGATTCGAAAAGCGGCCTTGTTCGCCGCGCATTGCCACGACCTGGCCCCTGCCGCCTCGACGATGGCCGGATCGGCCGTCCGCCTGCCTGACAGGACCACCATGCAGGAAAGCGCAGGGATGGCCGGGCCCGATTCCGGGCAACCGCCTTCCTTGGCCGCCGAAACGCGAGCGGCCTCGGTGCGAAGGACGCGGTCAACGCCAGGACCCGTCAGCCGGGCAAGGTGTCGCGGCAACTGGCGGGCGTTGCGTTCGTTGCTCCCCGAGAAAACATGAGCGGCGAGCCGGGCCCCCAACCGATCGGCGGTGGCAGAATCGACACGATGAACGAGCGCCTCGCCGGCCAACCTGTTGTCGAAAAACACGCGGGCAGCTCCGGTCAGTTCAGGCCCGCCGTCCCGGAAGGCATCGATGGCGGCGACCAGGGCCTTCGGCGGAATGTTCCGACTCCATAACAAGAGCAGGTCATCAGGCTTTGAATAGGCAAACCATCGGTCGTCCAGGATCCCCAGCGCGCGGCAGATCATCCCAGCTCGTTTGACATCATCGGGGACTGCGACGGCCAGCGGGTCGGGATCACCGGTCTCGTAGTCGTTGGATGAACCGAGCGACGTGCTTTTGAGAACGGCCGAAACAGAGGCCGGGAAAACGGCGTAGAAGGCCTCCAATTTGTCGGCCTCCCTTTGGTTCTCGTCGATCTCGTCCTGGTAAACCGAATACCCGCGTTTCTTGAACCATCGTGCGATTGCGCCGGCCGATTTCCGGGTCACCTCGACGTCTCCGGTTTCCCATAGGTTGCCCGACAAAGGGCGCAGAAAGTGGACGTGATCGAACGAGAAGGTCGTCAACAAAACTGTTTTTCGGTACAACCGGATGATGGGATGTCCGCTACATCCATGACTCGTGCTGGATCCGTCGTTTGCGACCGGAGGGGTTTCAATTGCGGCAAGGAGTTCGGCGATCGCCTTCCGGTCCGACACGGTCAAAAGGTTCTCCTCCGGCCTGTCGTTGAGCGGGTACGTCACGAGTTTCATGGTGTCCGCGCCGGCAGCCACTTTTCTGAGGATGTCCGAAGGCCGATAGGTCCGTGGCCCCTTGCCGGGTCTCAGGGCTTTTTCAGCGAGCAGGATCGACGCGTCGCCCGGGTCTGTTTCTGATGGAGCGGCGAGATCAAGGGCCGCAGTCGGAGCGGCGGCGACCATCGACGCGACCAGGAGCGGGGCGGTGACGAGCATCTTTCGCGCCCTCGTGCAAAAAGGGCCGTTGCGCTGTTCCATCGGAGGGTGCGCGTGGCGCACGAAAACTTCCGTGAACCTCAACTGAACGGTACCTGCGAATTCCGGCGGGGTCAACCGAATTGCGGCGTCGCGATGCAGGGACATCGGGGAATCCGCGCGACGCTACGTCATCAGAACCCTCACCCTGACCCTCTCCCGCGCGGGCGGGAGAGGGGCCAAACGTGGACGGACGGGCAGCGTTACTTCGTTTGTGAAGGGCCGACTCCCCGTGCGGTGATGTCCTACGTTCTGGTCCCTCTCCCCACGAAAAGACACCCTTCATTGATCTCCCTCTCCAAGTTGGAGAGGGCTGGGGTGAGGTGGGAGAGGGTCAGGGTGAGGGCAAGATGATGTGTCGTCCCGTCGGATCCCACGCGCATCCCGCGCCGGTGTGTGGTAAACTGCGCTCAAGCACCGCACAGGAGGCTCCAGATGGGCCGGCCAAAAACAGGGGATCTCGCGCGAACGATTCTGATTCTCGCGGCCCTCACCGCCCTCCCGCCCCCAGCCGCCGCCCAACCCGAAAAACCGCCCGCAAAACCCGCCGCGCCGGACGAGGAGGCGAGGGACAGTCGATGAACTTGGTACCCATTCCCCACCCCCGCACCGGCATCATCAAATGTGACGCCGAGGGGATCATTCTTAAGATCAGCCCCGCGCTCACGCGGCGGGCGCGGGCGAGCGCGGCGGGGACGCACGGACAAGACCCGACGGACGGGCCTTGTCCGTGGCACCCGATCGGGCGATCGCGGATTTCTCAGACGATCTCCGCCCCGTGGTCGGCAAGCAGTTGCCGCAGGATCGATCGGTGGCAATGGCTCTCGTCGGCGCAGTAGCAGCCTACGGCGAAGTTGGTCTGTTTTGAGAGGGCGGCCATGACGTCGAGGAGGTGCCGCGCCTCGGGACGGGACATTTCGATCCGGTAACGCCGGACGAACTTTTGCCACGAACGTTCATCGTGGGCGGCGTCGGCGTCCTTGAGCAGGGCTTCGCTCGGCGCGAGCTCTGGAAGCCACACGTCGTAGAGATCTCTCGATGAATACTCGTTTTTGGGGACGCCCCGCGGCGGCCGCCGCACGGTGCCGATCCGCAGCCCCTCACCCGCCGCCCGCGGATTTCCAAGTCTGACCACCCGTATCGACATGTCTGCCTTCAGCCTTCGAACTACTCCGTCCCGCTCCCGTACGGCCCCCACGACGGCGTCGCACACTCGCCCTTGCCGGTCGAGATGCGCCGCTGGTTCTGGCCGTCGGCGTTCATTAGGTAGATCTGCGAGCTCCCCGATCGGGTGGACGTGAAGACTACATGCCTGCCGTTCGGCGACCACGACGGCTCCTCGTTGTTCCCCTGGTCCTGCGTGAGCCTCGTTATGTCGCCGTTTGCCGCATCCACGAGGAAGATGTCGAATACGTTGCGTTCGTCGCGGGCGGTGAACGCGATCTTGTCCCCTTTCGGGGACCACTTGGGGGTCTGGTTGTAGTTTCCCTTGAACGTGATGCGCTTCTGGTCCGACCCGTCGGCGTTCATGAGGTAAATGTGCGGGTTTCCGGAGCGGGTCGAAACGAACGCGAACCTCTTGCCGTCGGGCGACCATGCCGCCGACGAATCGATCCCCCAGTCGTTGGTGAGCCTCTGGAGGACCTTACCGTGCTTGTCTATGACGTACAGTTCCGAGTTGTCGTCGCGGCTCAATGTGAGCGCGATCTTCTTGCCGTCCGGCGCGTAGTTCGCGCCGATGTTGAGGCCGGGGTGGTTGCTCACCACGCGCGAGATCTGCGACGAGAAACCGTACTCGTACAGGTCCGGGTTGTGGTTGATGAACGAGGTGTAAAGGATCGACTTCCCGTCGGGGGCCCACGAGGGGAGGAGGTTTATCGCCCCGTTTGACACCAGCACGGTTTCATTGTGGCCGTCTGCGTCTATGACGTTGATGGTCTCCGACCCGGCCTGCTTGCGCACGAAGACGATCCGCGTAAGAAACACCCCGCGCTCGCCGGTGAAATATTTTACAACCTCGTTGCAGAAACGGTGGGCCGCGATCCGCAGGTCCGACGCCGGGACCGAGTAGCTCTTTTCGAGCCCCAATTTCGCGGGTCCGACCTCGAAGAGCCTGAAGTGGACCGAGAGCTTCCCCGTCCCTTTTTCGGCGCTCACACGCGCCTTGACAAGCGCCTCGGCGCCGGTATCGGCCCACTCCTGCCACTTGACGGCGCTCTCGTCGAACCCCTCGGTCTCGGGCTTGGCGATGAACGACTTGGGGTCCAGCATCTTGAACAGCCCCGAGATCTCGAGGTCGGTCTTTGCCGCCGCGGTCATCTCCTTCAAGGCCTTCGCGTCGCCTTCGGGCACCGAGACCGGCACCGCGTCGGTGAGTGCCAGCGGCAGGGGGCGGAAGTTGGGGTTGGTGAAATCGAGGTACGGTCGGGCGCCCGTCAGCACGAGCAGCGCCGGAGCGATCACCAGGGCGCAAACGGCGACCGGAGGTCTTGGTGATGGGGGTGTGCGGTTCATAGACTCTTGACGCTGAAGTTCAGCCCAATCCCCTGGTCGCGGTACTCCCCGCGCTTGGTCTTGGGCGGGGCCGGGAACGGCGTGGCCTTCTTTACAGCGGATTCGAGCGCGTTGTCAAAATGCAGGTTCCCGGACCGTTTTTCGAACTCCATTTTGTTCAGCTTTCCGTCGGCGTCAAGAAATATGATAATGGTCGCCGCGAGGGTTTTGCGCTCGGCCTCGGTGATGATTGACGGGACCACGTAGTTGTTGCGGACGTAATTGTAGACGTGGGTCAGGTAGACGTCGCCTTCGCTGGCCTCCGCCGCATCCCCGTTTGGCGAGCCGTCGGGGCTCCCAGTGCCCATTTCGCCCCGGGCGGTGGTTTTGGCCATCATCCGCCTGATGCGTTCGGCGGCGAGCTTTGCGAACTGGTCGCGCTGCTGTTTTTCTTCCTTTCTCCGTTTCTCGTCCGAGACCTGCGCGTGCGGGTTCACATTCACGGTTTCTTCGGCCGGGGCGGGGACCGAGGAGTCCAGTCGGGGGAGATGCGCCTTGTCGAGCTCGCGGCCGAGTTTCACGAGCCTGGTTATGACAGCCTTCTCGCGCAGCGTATCGGCGGTGGTCTTCGGCGCCGGCCAGAAGACAAGACCCAAGACCACCCCAACGTGGATCGCGACCGACAAGGCGACCGCGATTCCGATCCTGGGCTGGGGACGGAGGTACCCATATTGGCTTGCCGCTCCCATAACTGCCAATTCTATACCATAAATCCGCCGAGGCGGCCATTTCCCCGCAATTCTTGTCGGACGGATTTCGTGGACGCTATGGACCTTGTGGACCTTCGTGTGGTAAGAAGTGAAGAGGCAAACGGGGGACAGAAAGAACAGCGCATGGCTGCCAATTCCAACAACGACAAGGTTTTCGTCGAGGACATCAAGGACGGCGATCGCGTCAAGACGGTCTTCCTCGTCAAAAGCAAGGCCGTGCCGGTTTCCAAGACCGGCAAGCCGTACATCAACCTCACGCTTTGCGACCGCACCGGCGAGCTCGACGCGAAGGTTTGGGAGAAGGCCCGCGAGATTGACAAGTTGTTTTCCAAGAACGACTTCGTCGCCGTCGAGGGGGTCGCCAATCTCTACCAGGGGCGCCTTCAACTCCGGGTGGACGGCGTCGCCAGGGTTGACGACGCCAAGGTGAACATCGCCGACTTCCTGCGCGTGACCCATGCCGACGTCGAGGCGATGTGGCAGGAGGTGCTCAAGGCGCTCAAGTCCGTGAGAAACCCGGATCTCAAAAAACTGGTGTCGGCCTTCGTGCGCGATGAGGCCCTGGTCAAGGGGTTCAAGAGGGCGCCGGCGGCCAAGGAGATCCACCACGCCTTCATAGGCGGTCTGCTCGAACACACCCTTTCGATGATCCGTCTTGCCGAACGGATCTGCCAGTACTACCCGTTGGTGGACCGGGACCTGACCGTGGTCGGCTGTTTCGTACACGACATCGGGAAAACGCGCGAGCTGTTCTATGAACGCGCGTTCGACTACACGGATGCGGGGCGGCTCGTCGGGCACATAGTCATGGGCGTCGAGATCCTGGGCGCCAAGGCGGCGGAGGCCGGGGGCGTTTCGGAGGCCGTCGAGATGCACCTCAAGCACATCATCCTCTCGCACCATACCGAGCTCGAGTTCGGCTCGCCCAAACGGCCCAAGACGCCCGAGGCGCTGTTGGTGGGCCTGCTCGACGACCTCGACGCCAAAATGAACCACTGGAAGGCCATCTTCGAGCGCGAGCCCGGCGACGCGTGGACGACGTTCCAAAAGCACTACGACCGGTACCTCTTCAAGGGGAGGCCGTACGTGCCCGGCGGTCCCGACGAAGAGACCGAAAGGGCGGGGCCCCCCGGGAAGGGCGACTTGAGGTACAAGCCGTTTGCGCAGATGCCGCTTCTGGGCGGCAAGACGGAGGGGGGCGGCCGCTGATGCGGCCCGTGCCCCGCGCGGATGTCGAAGCTGAGCGAAAGGCTCAAGAAGGACTCGCTGGTCAACCAGTACCAGCTCGAGTACGCCGAGCAGTGGGTCGAGCGCTCGAGCGGCACGCTCATCGACGCGATCATCGAGCTCCGGCTCGTCAACGAACCGGCGCTCCTCAAGCACCTCGCAACCGTCGAAAAGACGCGCTACGTCTCGGCCGAAAAGCTCTCAAAGCTCAAGGTCCCCTCAAACGTCCTCGCCACGGTTGCGGCCCACAGCGCTCGGACGCACGTACTTCTCCCCATCATGTACGACGACGCGTCGCGCACGCTTACCGTGGTGTCGCAGGCGCCTTTCTCACAGGCGGCGCTGGGCGAGGTGGCCGCCGGAAACCCGGGGGTGCGCCTACAGCTCTTTGTCGGGCTGCCGTCGGCCGTGCGCGCCGCGGTCGCGCGCAACTACGACAACGACGTGGATTCGTTTAAGGAGATCGAACCGCGCATCAATGAAGACATCGCCGCGTTCCTCCGGCTGTACGCCGCAGCGGACTCCGGCGAGCCGTCGGGGGAGCAGCCGTTCACGGTCACGCAGCCGGGTCCCAAGAGCGCGGACATCGTGATTCCGCAGTCCACCCCGGCGCTCCCGCCGCTTCCCCCGGCGCCCGCATCCACCCCGGCGCTCCCGCTCGTGCCCACGACGCAGGAACGGGCCGCGACGGGTCCCGCCTTTCCGGCTGCCGTTCCCGCGGACGGGGCCGACGCGTTTGCGCTGCTCGAGGTCCTGGTCGGTGTGGTGGAACTCAGGCGGACCCAGCTCAAGGGGCATTCGGCCGACGTTGCGCGGCTTTCGGCCCACGTCGCCGAGCGTCTCGGGCTTTCCGAGGAGGAGGCGCGGTCCGTTGCGATTGCCGCGTGGCTGCACGACATCGGGAAGAAGGAAGACGTCCATCTCACGCTCTTGGCCATCCACGACAACGAAGACCTCGCTGCGCTCGCGCGCGAACAGCACCAGATTCCCGGCAAGCTCGTCTCGGCCGTCAGGTTCCCCGAAGAAGTGCACGCGACCCTTGACCATCTCTACGAGGCTTTCGACGGATCCGGGATCCCCGACGGCCTTTCCGGAAACGCCATCCCGGTAGGGGCCCGGATCATCGCCTTGGCCGACGCCTTCGAGGACCTCACGGACAACCCCGAGAACTTCATGGGGAGGGCGCTTGAAGTGAACGCCGCGCTCGAGATGCTCCGGATGCACGGCGACCTTCAGTTCGACCCGCGCATCATCGAGGCCGTGGCGCAGATCCTGCTCACCGAGGACCTCCGCAAGAAACTCCTTGCCGCAAGCCCGTGGGTGATGATTGCCGATCGCAAGCTCGACGACACTTCGGTGCTGGAGTTCAAGCTCACGCAAAAAGGGTACAACGTGGTGGTCTGCAAGGACACCGAGGCCGCGCTGAAAAGAGCGGCGACGCAGGACTTCGACCTCTTCATCAGCGAGGTCGAGACCGCGCCCCAAGACGGTTTTTCGTTTATCAAGGAGGTCCGACGCGATCCCCGCCACGCCGCGACCCCGTTCGTGTTCTTCTCGAAGATCGCCGACGCCATGGCGGTCCAGCGGGGGTTCGACCTCGGGGCCACGGACTACGTCACCAAGCCGTTCTCGGCCGACGTTCTCGCGGCCAAGGTCAAGCGCTACATCGACGAGCGGCCGCGCGACCACGGGCCCAAAAAAGACCGCGGCGTCGCCGGGTCGCTTTCGGAGATGGCGCTCCCTGACATTCTTCAAGTGCTGGGGCAGGGGCGCAAGAGCGGCCAGCTCCTCATCATGCACCAGGGCCGCGAGGGCGAGATATACCTCGAGCAGGGCAGGGTGGTGGACGCAATTGCCGGCGGACTGCGGGGCGAGGAGGCGTTCTACGCGATGATCGGCTGGGACGAGGGCGATTTCAGGCTGGACCCCGAGTTCCTCATGATGGGCGGGACCATCACACGGAGCACCGAGGGGCTTATCATGGAAGGTCTGCGAAGGCTTGACGAGTCAAAACGGTAGCGGTCGGGTTTCATGAAGGCGGAATGGGTCTGCATTCTGGCGGGAGTCCTGATCTCGGCCACGGCGGCCGCCGATGACACGCACTACCAGGATTTCATCGTCGGTTCGCGGGCGGTCGGCCTGGGCGGCGCATTCTGCGCCATAGGTGACGACCCGTCGGGACTGTACTACAACCCGGCGGGGATTGCCGAGATCCGCCACACCACGCTTCAGATATCGGCCAGCCTCTACGGGTTCGAGCAGGGGGCGGTGGGGGGAGACACAGCGTCGCCGATCCCGGGGGTCGGAGGAAGCGACGTCAATCTCGACGCGGCGTTCTCGGAGATCATCATCGTGCCGGCGGCGTTCGGCGTCGCGCACGCCTTTGGCTCCGAGGGCGAGGACGGCAAGAGGTACCAGAGCTGGGCGCTCTCGATCATGGTGCCGTCGTACAGGACGTACCACATCGTGGAAGACACCGAAACGAGCGGCAGCAAGACCGGTTATTCGCGCCAGATGACGGACCATACCATCTGGACCGGCGCCGGGTACGGCCGCAAGTTCAGCCGGGATTTCATGTTGGGAGTCTCCGCCTTCTACAAGCTCCGGATCATCGAGAGCCTCGACGAAACGTCGGTCACGGGGATCCCCGACCCCGACGGCGACATGCCGTTCTGGGTTGGGTCGAGCAAGGTGAAACTCTTCAACGGCAGCCTGATATTCAATCTGGGCGCCAGGTACAAGCTTTCCGATCGACTCTCGGTTGGCGCGTCGGTCATGCCGCCGTCGATCCCGGTCAATTCCGGCGGGTCTTTCAGGTACGACCGCGGGATCTCCGAGTCCGCAGCGGTGGCGGGCGGCCGCTCGAGGTTCCTGCGCACCGAGCTCTTCGACCTGACCGGCGATACCAAGGTCAATCTCCAGGGGCGCATCGGGGCCGCGTACATCGTCCCGGCCACGCTGACCGTGGCGCTGGACGTGAGTTTTTTCGCCCCCGTCGACTACACGCTCGTCAACGTTGCTGACCCGGTGCTGGCGAAAGCGCTGCCAGTGGTTTCGGAGGTTGAGCGGGAGTTCGTGGCCAACGTCAACGCGGGCTTCGAGTACCTGTTCGTGCCGGGTTTTTCGGCCGCCGTCGGCGCGTTCACCGATTTTTCGAGCGCGCCGTCGGTGAAAGCCGACAAGAACGGGCAGGCCGCCGGCAACCAGCTCGAGAGGGTGCACATCTTCGGCGGCACGCTTGCCCTGGGCTTTTTTTCGGACCACACCTTGAGCCGTGTGGGCGTCCTTTATGCGGCGGGCAGCGGCGATGCGGTGTTCCCGCTCGACAGAAGCCAGTGGCTGCTCGGCGGCCAGACCCGCTTCGACAAGGTCGAGATCTTCCGGTCGTTCCTCTACGCGTTCATCTCGGGCACATACAGGTTCTGATCCTCAGCGCGTCAGCCATTTGGATCGTCGGACCGTTATCGCCGACCACGGGTAGATCCACTGGAGCGTGAAGAACGCAAACACTGCGTACAACATGGCATATGCCGCGTCGAGGCTCTTCTCGCTCCGGAGGTAGACGAACATGTGCAGGAGTGACACCGCGAGCGCTACGCCAAGCGATCTGAGTATCAACGACGGGTACAACGCCATGAGCGCGTATCCCAAGACCAGCATGTAGAGCCGGAGCGGCAACTGGCCGAGGTTGATGGCCGCATCGGCAACACCAGCCAATCGGGACACGCCGGCGCGGAGCACGCGGTGGGAAAACCCAAAGTAGACGATGCTCTCGCGGATATTGCTGCGCGCCCACCGCAGGTACATTTTGGAAAGGCCGCGGTACGTGTGCGGGACCGTAGTCAGGGCTGCCGCGTTCGACTGGTAGACTGTTCGCCAGCCGCCGGCCAGAACCACGTTCGTGAGTGCGTGGTCGTCGCCGGTCGGGCACGGGGCGCCAAGGAAGGTCTGCCGAAGCCAACCGGGAAGCCTGTCCCGGATTGCCTCCGTCCGGTAGGCCGAGAGCGCGCCCGGACAGACAAAGACGCTTCCCAAAAGGGATTGGTACGCGCGCTGGAAATCAAACCCGATGCGATATCGCACGCCGAGCATTCTGGTGATCGCGTTTGCGCCGCGGTTCAAGACCTCGATTCGCCCGGCCACGGCCCCAGCACGCCGGTCGAGCACAAGGGGCGTGACCAGTGCACGGATCGCGTCCTGCGGGACGATCGTGTCCGAATCGACGGTCACCACAACAGGTGCGGTCGTCCGGGAAAGGCCCGCGTACATGGCCTGTCGCTTGCCCCGGTTCTCCGGCAGGCGGACGACCGTCACCCGATCCGGCGTCTGGGCGGCGGCACTGCGCATGTGCGCCAGCGTGTCGTCCATCGAGCCGTCGTCGACCGCGATCACCGAAAGCTTTCCGGGGGGGTAGTCCGACGCCACGATGCTACTGATGCAGTCGCCGACGGTCCTGCCTTCGTTGTACGCCGGAACGACGACGGTCACCTCGGGGAGGCGTGGGTCGTCGGCGCGCAGCGGCGGGACCGGCCGGTAGAAGGGCCAAAGCAGCAACCGCCACGCCGTTGAAACTCCGATGATCGCCACCGAGACGATGGCGGGCCACCGGAACCATGCCGAGAACGACCCGAATGCCGCTGCCGCGGCCTGCATGCGGCCGGGGCCGAGATCCGCGCCAAATGACAGCCACATGAGGCCGAGACACGCGAGCAGAATCAAAAACCGCCCGCGGCCGCGGTGCTTTGCCCGCGTCTCGTCCCGAGCGTCGAAAGCGGACGCTTGAACCGGAAGCATCGCCTTGTGGAAAGGCAGCCGGTGCACCGGGTCGAGTGCCTGGCCTCCCGCACCCGCCGCAAGCCGCAGCCCGGTGCCCCGTCCGTGGGTGGTGCCGGACAGATTCCACGGCTGGCACTGCCCTTTCCCGTCAACGTAAGGATCGCCCGCGAGGATCGCGCCTTCGTCGGTTTCTATCATCCGGGACGAGCAAGCGAAGCCGTGGCGGGCGAATTCGGTCTGCCACGCGATGCGTCCGCCGGGTTTGAGCTTCAGAATCCAGAACTCGCCGTCGGCGCCAGAGAGGGATTTCGAGTAGCCGGCAATGATGTACCCGAGGTCCGTCGTCTGGCGGATGAACTTGGCACGATCGTCCCCGGTCCCTCCGAAGGTCTTCTGCCACTCGATGCTTCCGTCGGCCCGCAGTTTCACGACCCAGAGGTCCTCAAGACCCGCGCCCGACGACCCGGTGAATCCCGCGAGAACGTAGCCGCCGTCGCGGGTCTGTTGCGCCGAGTTGATCCCGTCGTCCTCGTCGCCGCCGAACCGGACCTCCCATTCCGTTGCGCCTGACGGCAGGAGTTTCGACACAGTCACGTCGTGATCGTGGTCGTCCTGCGGCTCGAGGACGGCTTTTGCCCTCACGACGCCCTTGTCGCGGGTCGGCGTCTCGACGGTGTCCATCGCCGTTCCGGCCCTGCGTTCCGTCCGTGCGGACTGCTCCGGATATCCACAGGCCGCGAATGCGCCCGCGAGCGTCACGAACGTCATCAACGATACTGCGTTTTTCATGCGATGTTTCCCTGGGTCTCGGGGCGCCGCGTCAGAACCCCGCCGGCTGGCAGGGGTCCCCGCTCTTTTCGAGGGCAAAATCGATGACCTTGGACTGGCCGCCCAACGCCTCCTCCTCGGCGATTATTTCCTCCACCATTGAAACCACTTCATCGAAGAAGTTCTTCCCCGGCACGCCGCATGGGAGTGCCGGGTGTGTCCCCGGGATGTTGTCGGCGGCGGTTTTCACGTGTCCCTCCGGTCTGTCCCGCCCAAGATTAACAGGTATCGGCGTTCGTGTCGAAAGGCGTCCGTACTGACGCCCGTGTCGGTCTTGCCGTGACAAAAGCAACGTCAACGGCGCGTTGGCGCTTTGGTGTTCGGGGCGGGGCGTGGTATAAAAACGCCTGCGCAACCGAGCGGGGAGAAGGAAGCGGAACGCGTCGTGTATCCTGTCACGCTAAGCGTCAAGGGCCGCAGGTGCCTCGTCGTCGGAGGAGGGTGGGTGGCCCTGCGCAAGGTCGAGGGGTTGCTTGCGGAGGGGGCGGTCGTCACGGTCGTCGCGCGCGAGGCGGTGGGGCCGATTCTGGATCTTGAAAAGACACAGGCCGTCGCGCTCGAGCGACGCGAATACCAGGTCGGGGAGGCCGCGGCGTTCGCGCTTGTGTTTGCCGCAACCGACGACCGCGATGTCAACCGCCGCGTGTCCGAAGACGCTTCGGCCGCGGGCGTCTGGGTGAACGTGGCCGACGACCCCGCGCTCTGTTCGTTTCACCTTCCCGCCCGCGTCCGCCGGGGTGCCCTGCAGCTCTCCGTTGCGTCCGCCGGGGAGGCGCCGTTTGTAGTCCGCCGCCTCCGCGCGTTTCTCGAGCGGCGCTTCGGTCCAGAATGGGCGGCGTGGACCGAGGCGGCGGGGCGGTTCCGCACCGCATTGAGGTCGCTCAAACTTCCCCAGGAAGAAGCGGAACGCCGCTACGACGCGTTCTTCGATTCCACCGTCGATCAAAAGTCGATCCGGGCACGCGTTCCGACCGCCGAAGAGATGGATCTCTGGTTGAAGGCCGGCGAAAGAAGGGAACCGGAGATCGAGGCTTCAGGCTTCAGGCCAAAGGCTTCGGGCTTGGAATCACGGACCACGGACCACGGACTACGGACGGCCGGGTTTGTGTCGCTTGTCGGCGCCGGCCCCGGCGACGCGGGGCTCCTGACGGTCAAAGGTCAAAAACGCCTGCACTCGGCGGACGCCATCGTCTACGACCGGCTCGCCGCGACCGCTTTGCCGTGCGACCTTCCGGCGGGGGTCGATCTCCACAGTGTCGGAAAGGAGGCTGGACACCATCCGGTTCAGCAGGAGGAGATCAGCACGTTGCTGGTCCGGCTCGCTCGCGAGGGGAAACGCGTTGCGAGGCTCAAGGGCGGCGACCCGTACGTGTTCGGCCGGGGCGGCGAGGAGGCGGAGGCGCTCGCCGCGGCCGGGATACCTTTTGAAGTGGTGCCGGGCGTGACCGCGGGGATCGCCGTGCCCGCATATGCCGGCATCCCGGCGACGCATCGGCGGGAGGCCGTGCGGCTCACGCTTCTTACGGCCCACGAATCCAAAAAGGAAGAGGGGACGCAGATCCGGTGGGACTTGTTGGGCGCCGACCCGCACGCCACGTTGGTCGGGTACATGGGCGTCACCAGCCTTCCGGTCGTGGTCGAGCGCCTCATCGCCGCCGGCATGAGTCCGGACACTCCGGCGGCGGTGATCGAACGGGGCACGACGTCGGGGCAGAAGACCGTGACAGCGCCGCTTTCGAAACTCGCGGCCGAGGTGACACGCGCCGGGATCGACCCGCCGGCGCTGTTCGTCATCGGTCCGGTGGTCCGTCACGCCGCGGCGCTGGAGTGGTTCGCAAAACGCCCGCTCTCGGGCCGCCGGGTCGTGATTGTAGCGCCTGCCGGGGACCTGGGCGCCGGGCTGGAGTCTGCGGGCGCCGAACTCGTCGAGGTCCCGCTCCCGGTCACGCCGGCTGCAAAGGTCGTTCTGGGCGCGCTGCCCGTCACCGACTGCGTTCTTCGAGGTCCCGGGGACGCCGACGGCCTCGACGACGAGCGCGACGGTCCGGGGTGGGATTCGGCGAAGGTGGTCGTCTGGTGTCTCGGCCGGCCCGCGGTCGAGCGCGCCCGCGCGCGGGGTTGGCGAAACATCCACGAGGTCAAAGCCGAAGCGACCACGGTGGACATGGTCGCGCGCGTCTCAGATTTCGGATGCACGAACCGTTTGCCGCCCTGAAGATTTCACAAAACGTTTTTTCGCTTGACAAGTCCGTGGCTGTGGTGTAACCAAAACTCATAAAAGCCATAATATAGATAAAATGGCTGACGAAAACACACTCTTGACGACGACACGGGCGGCGCGGCTCTGCTCCGTGACTCCCGACACCGTGCTCAAGTGGATAAGGTCCGGCCGCCTCCCGGCGCGGCGAACCGCCGGCGGGCACCACCGGATACACGCGGACGATCTCCAGCGAGTCCTGGTCCCCGCAAAACTCGAAGACACGCCGTCAACCGTTCCCGAGGAAACCCCGTCGCCCCCGGTCAACCGCGGCGCGTACTCCCGACTCGCGCCCACGCGGAGGCAGTTCAGGTACTGCTGGGAGTACAACGGGAAAGGGAAACTCCTCGAGGGGTGCCAGAACTGCGTCGTGTACCAGATGCGCGCCCAGCGGTGCTACGAGGTCGTGAAACTCGCGCCCGAGATCGGCCACACCAAGCTCTTCTGCAAGGAGTCGTGCGCCAGTTGCAACTACTTCAAGTTGGTACACGAGCAGCCGATCCACGTCCTGGTGGTGACGGGAGACAAGGATCTGAGCGCCGGCCTCAAAAGGGACGCGGCCGGGGTGATGTTCCGCGTCGAGGTCACGGACTGCGAATACACGTGTTCGGCGGTCGTGGACCACTTCCGTCCGGATTTCGCGGTGGTCGACTGCTCGATGGGGCCCGAGGCGAGCCGCGACATCACGCACCACCTGCTTGAGGACCCGCGGATTCCGTTCGCGCGCGTAATCCTCGCCGCGACCGAACGGGAATTCCCTTCGGCCTGCGACAGGGAGGTCTTCGCGCGAATCGAGAGGCCCTTTGGCCTTGCCGAGATCGCGGAGTGCATCGGCGGGGTCGGGGTGGAAGGCGTCGGATAGACGGTGTTGAGAACACGCCGGAGGCAATCACGCCATCCGGCCGGACAGAAGGAGGGGAAGCGCCGGCGATCGAGTGAAGAAAAGGGGCCCGAAGGGGCGGACCGTCACGCCACAACCCCTCCGGACCCGGTCGGGTAGCAGCAAATGCCGCATTCCCTGCGCGCCATTTTAGGAACTGCGGTCCGTCGCGTCAACGTTTTTGATTTCGCGGCGGAGTCAAACCGCCGCCCGCCCGGCCATCTCCCATTCGATAACCGGCGTTTCCCGCCTTCGCAAAGAAGGAGGGGACGCATGGAGGCCGCACAGAACGCGATCGGGTCCGCCGCTCTCGACAACGACGGGTTCCTCACCGACCACGACGAGTGGAGCCGGGAGGTCGCCCGGAGGCTGGCCGAGCTAAACGAGATCGGCCCGCTCACCGACGACCACTGGCGGGTCATCGAGTACGTCCGCACGTACTACCTCAAGTATCGCGAGGGCCCGCCGGTCGTGAAGATCGCGCGGGCGACAGGCCTGTCGCTTGACCGGATCTGCTCGATCTTCCCGTGCGGGATTGCACGAGGGGCATACCGGCTCGCGGGCCTGCCGAGGCCTGCGGGCTGTCTTTGACCCGGAATCCGATCAACCAACCTTGAAAGGAGGTCTCACGTGAGTGGAATGGCTTTTGTCGTAGGCGGCCTGATGCCTTACGCGGCGGCGGCCCTGTTCCTGGCCGGGATGGTGAGCCGGTTCCGGGCCTGGTACAAAACCCCCCAACCCGCAAAAATGACACTTTTCCCGGCGGCGGAGGGCGGGATGTGGAAGGACGTCCTGGCCGAGACGTTTTTCTTTCCAAGTCTTTTCAAGGGCGACCGCGTGCTCTGGGGGTTTGCGTGGTTCTTTCACGCCACGCTCGCGTTCGTCTTCGTCGGCCACGTCCGCGTCTTCACGGGGCTTGCCGACCGCGCGATGCTCGCACTGGGCATGTCGCCCGAGACGATCGACTCGCTTTCGGCCGGCGCCGGCGGGGTCGCAGGGATCGTGCTGCTGGCGACCGGCGTGCTCCTTCTGGTCCGCAGGCTCGGGATGACGCGCGTCCGCGAGATCTCGGCGTTCTCGGACTACTTCGCCCTGCTCCTGCTCCTCGCCATCATCGTCACGGGCGACTTCATGCGCTTCGGGGGCCACTTTGAGTTGGCCGACACGCGCGCGTGGGCGTTCTCACTCCTCACGTTCTCGCCGGAGGTCCCTCCGAAGCCGATGTTCCTGCTGCACATCCTGTTCGCCCAGCTCCTGTTCATGTACATCCCGTTTTCAAAGATCCTCCACTTTGGCGGGATCTTCTTCACCCACGCCCTGATCAAGAGGAGGTGACCCATGAGCCAGAAGGAGACAGTCGTCAAGTCCATCACCGCCCTCGACAACGGACCGAAGGTCCTCAAGCTCTACATGGAGATGTGCGCCAAGTGCGGGACGTGCGCGACGCAGTGCCCTGTGTACTACGGTGATGAATCGCGTAAATACAACCCCCCGGACCGCTCGGACCTCATCCGCCGGATATTCAAGAAGTACTGCACCATCTCGGGGAAATTCCTCGGCCCGCTGGTGGGCGCCGGTGACGTCGACGAGGCAGAGCTGCAGGGGTGGGTGGACCGCTTCTATTCGTGCACGGGATGCAGGCGATGCGCGACGTACTGCCCGTTCGGGATAGACAACTCCGTCATCACCCGCAAGGGCCGCGCCATCCTTGACCAGCTGGGGCTCACGCCCGCCACCATGAAGAAGGTGATCGAGGTGTCGCTGAAGACGGGGAACACGGACGGTGCGTCGGTCGAGGCGTTCAAGGCCGCCATCAGCTTCCTCGAGGAGGAGATGAAGGACGAGCACGGGATCGACATCAAGATCCCTGTGGATGTCGAGGGAGCGGAATACCTCTACGTACCGCCCAGCGGCGACGTGCTGGTCAATCCCGAGGCCACGACCGGCATCGCGAAGATCTTCCACGTGCTCGGGATGGGCGACAAGTGGACGATGAGCTCCCTGTACTTCGACGGCGCGAACTACGGGCTGTTCACCGGCAACGACGCCGACATGAAGAAGGAGAACCAGAACTGCGTCGAGATAACCAAGAAGCTCAAGGCGAAGTATCTGCTGATGGGCGAGTGCGGCCACGCCTACAGGGTCATGAAGATGATGATGGAGCCCGGAAAATGGTGGGGCGACCTGCCTTTCTCGATCATCAACTGCATGGAGTGGACGGCGGATCTCATCCATCGCAACAAGCTCCAGTTCGATAAAAGCAAGAACACGCGGGCGGTGACGTACCATGACCCGTGCAACTTCGCCCGTTCGTGCGGAATCGTCGAGGAGCCGCGGGCCATCCTCAAGGCCACCTGCATGGACTACCGCGACATGTATCCATGCGGCGCCGAGAACTGGTGCTGCGGAGGGGGGGCGGGGCTCTCGGCCATGGACTCGCTCCACGACTTCCGCATGAAGGTGTCTGGCACGAAGAAGGTGGAACAGATCAGGGAGACCGGGGCGAAATATGTCGCCGCGGCCTGCGCGAACTGCAAGCGCCAGATCATCCAGTTGAACGAGTACCACAAAACGGGATGGGACGTCGGAGGCGTCCACGACATGCTGTCGCGCTCGATCTGGATAGACGGCAAGGCGGCGAACCGCAAGGAGTACGAAGCATAGGGCTTTCGCCGCCCGGCGGCGCGGCCCGCAGCTGCAAGTCGCGGAGCAGGAAGGCGAGGTGGGGAGTGAAGCTGTCCTCGCGGGCGCGTTACGCGCTGCACATCGTGTGCGAGATCTCCCGCAACAGCGTGAACGGACAGCCGGTGAGGCTTTCCGAGATAGCGAGTGAGGCGGGTACCACCAGGAAGTTCCTGGAGCAACTCGCCATCGCGTTGAGAAACCGCCGAATCATCCGCGGGGTGAGCGGCCGTTCCGGAGGATATCTCCTGGGACGCCCGGCGGCAGAGATCACCATCAGGGAGGTGATCACGGCCGCCGCCGGCCCCATACGCATCACTCCCTGCTCAGGGGACCCGCCCAGGTGCGACCGGAGCGAATTCTGTGAATGCCGTCCCGTCTGGCTTCTCATCACCGCCCGCATCAAAGCAGTGCTCGATGAGTACACGATCGCTGACATCCAGAACGACAGGGTCGCCAGGCGGATGAAGAGGCTCGTCGCCGCCGACGGGCCTTTCCGAAAAAACGGGTCTGCCGACGCGGGCCTGACCGCGTCCCGGTCCCTTCCGTTTCCGGTGCGGGATTGCTGCCCGCCAAGGAGGTGCCCGACTGCGCAACCTGGTGCAAGAGGATAAAAGTGGTGGTCCTTTCCATCCGGCACATTCTGGCCGCTCCTGCCATCGCGATGATCTTCGTCGCCGGATGCGCACGCCATCTGGTGATCAGCTACGACCCGCGGCCACTCGAATACGCCACACCCGCTGCATGGAGCACGGTCGCGGTGGGCAACATAGCGGCGCACGCCGAGTTTGACGAGACGGAGCAGTTTCAAAGTCTCGACGGTGACTACTACCGCCTCGGTACGCTGCTCACAGAATCGGTCGGGTACGCCATGTCGCGGCGGCTGGGCGGGCGAACACAGGCGCCGTACCTCGTTGACATCACGGACCTGAGGCTCGTCGCGGCGAAGGACGGACTCGGAATAAACGCTGGCGCGGTGCTCCGGTCTTCATCGAAAAAAAACGACCCGGTCCGGATCGAGCACTCGGTCACGGTGCGAGGCTACAAGACCGTTCGCTTCATCTCTTCCGAGCTTCTCACGCGCGCCGTCGAGGATCTCTGCGACCGCATCCTATCGGACCCCATTCTCGTGCGGCAGCTCGACGCCGCGCCGGCCGAGGCGCCGGACTCGGCGCTCGCCGACCAGGGGAGCAACAACGGACCGGTCCTGCCGCTCAAGTCGAATACGGCGGGGACGGCTTCGACGGGGCGCGTCCTCTGGGCCCCGGGAGAGACGATGTTCGGGACAATGGTCAACACGATTGTCGGCGCGGACGCGAAGGGCGGGATGGGCGGGCTCATCCTCGGCGTCGGCGACAAGTACTGGGACACCCGGGGGTTCATGGTGTGGGGCGCGATCGCGGCCGGTAAGGAGACGGTTGCCGTCAACATGAACCAGGTCTCCCTCATGGGCGGCTTCCGTTCCGTGGTCAAGGATGAAAAGGGTTATGCCGGATACCCGGGGTTCTCGATCTTCGCCGGGCCGCAGGCGCTCTCAATCAGGTACTTTGCATCGGCGCTCGACCTTTCGGTGGTCGAGGGCGGCGGCCAGGTGCTCGTGGACTTCCCGTGGGGCACGCGCACGATCGGCTCGACGCTCGGGTACTTTGCGGGCGCCGCGGTGGCGTGCGCGCTCATCGAGGACCCGAAGACGAAAAAAAAGGTGGCCGGCTGCGACGGACCGGTGCTGATACACTCACCGGTGTTCGACGTCTGGCTTCGCTATGGGAACAATCGGTTCGGGCTCGGGCTCCAGTTCCTGGCGTTGACCGCGTCAGGCGATATTGACTGGCAGGCGCTCTACCGCAATCCGTCGATATCGTTCACATGGACGGTCATCGAGGGTTTCGGGCTCGGGTCGCGCGACTCGGGTGTGCTGTTGCTCGACATGAAGGTGGCAGGTTCAAGCGAGGACCTCGCGACGCCTGTCAACTATTTCGCGAAGTGAGCAGGGGATGAAACCTTTAACGACAGCCGTGACAGTGATCATCCTCGCACTTGCAACGGCGGTGTCGCTGCCGGTGGCCATGGCTCAGACCGGCGCCCCGGCGCCGGCGCCGGTGCCGAACACCGGAGCTGTCGCACCGCCCGCGGAATCCCCGAAGGTCGAAACCGTCCTGCTCACATCCCCGCGCGTCTACTCTACACCGAAGGAGCGCTTCGCTTCGCCATCGCGGTTCGCGTTTTCCCTTTCCACCAACGCGTTGAGTTCTCTGCAGTTCGGCCCCTCGGTCTCTGCGGAGGCTGGGGCCGACGTGGGGGTCGTCATCAGGTACCTGTATCCGCCCAAGGGGCTTATCGCGCAGAAGATAACCGACCCGGCCGCGCTCGATCGCGGGTACGGGATCTCGGCCGGCCTGCGCTGGTACCTCTCGGGCCGCTGCAGCGTTAAGGGGTTCCACGTGGGGGTCAACGGCATGTACGCCGTGGTCGAAGGGACGTACATGAACGAGATTCCGGGGATGTACGGGTCGGATTCGATCATCGACGGGTACATCTTCCACCGCGAGTTCTTCGCGCCGTACCTTGACCTCGGGTATCGCTGGATCTTTTTCAACCATCTCATGGTCGGGGTTGGCGGGGCGCTCGGCTTCGCCTTCACGATGTCCAATGAACGAGAGCGGTTCGACGGGCGCGAGAGCGATCCGGTCGAATCCCCGCCGATGCCGTATTCGGAGATTAATCTCGACATTGGCGTGGTGTACTGATGAACGGAAACGCACACCGTGCATGGATCGCTTTGCTTCTGCCGTGTGTCATACACCTCCACGGCTGCATGGACGCACCTACGGGCGCGCTCGGCCAGCACTGCCGTGGCGACGGGACATGCGACGGCGACCTCGTCTGCAACGACGCGAACTTCTGCATGCCGATGCAGCACGTCTGCGTCCCCGAGACGGGCATTGAATGCACGTGCTGGGATGGGTCGAGCGGGACGACCTCCTGCAAGGCCGACGGCTCGGGATACCGGGAGTGCGAGGGGTGCCCGCCGGCGCCCGACGGGGGGTGCGGGCCAAACTGCATCCAGCCGCAGTGCAGCTGCAAAGGCATCGAGTGCGGCGACAACGGGTGCGGCCACTCGTGCGGCGAGTGCGCCGGAGGGAAGGCGTGCCGCTACGGCGCCTGCGTGACGCTGGGGTGCGACGGCAAGGCGTGCGGCGATCCCGACGGCTACGGCGGGCAGTGCGTCGTTCCGTGCGCCAACGGCGCTGAGTGCAAGCCACCCGACTTCAACTGCTCTATCTGCGTACCGGAGTGCGACTACGTCGCCTGCGGGACAGCCGACGGCTGCGGCGGCACCTGCGACGGGTACTGCAGCTTCCCGGACAAGTGCGTCCACACGCCCGCACCGTACCATTGCGAAAAGTGCGTCCCTGACTGCAACGGGAAGGCGTGCGGCAACGACGACGGCTGCGGTGTGTCATGCGAGGGCGTGTGCGCGGCGAAAGGCGTCTGCATGAACGACCCCACATCCGGATGGCGGTGCTGCATCCGGTCATGCGCCAGCGTCGACTGCGGCGGGACCGACTACAGCTGCGGGCTCCCCTGCGAAGGGCCGTGCCCGTTCGCCGGCCAGATCTGTAACAGCGACGGGCAGGGCGGATACTACTGCTCTGATTGCGTGGCTGATTGCGCCGGGAAGCAGTGCGGCGGCGACAACCTCTGCGGCGGGAACTGTGCCGGCGCGTGCACAGGGAACGACCTGTGCGTCGAGACAAACGGCATCGGCTACCTGTGCTGCACGCCGGACTGTGCGGGGAAGTCCTGCGGCGACGACGACGGGTGCGGCAGGCATTGCGCCGGCCCCTGCCCGAACGTCGGCTCGGAGTGCGTGGGCACCCCCACCGACCACTACTGCACCGCGTGCGTGCCTGACTGCCCTGGGAAGGCCTGCGGCGAGCCCGACCAGTGCGGCACGACCTGCGAGGGGACCTGCCCCGCAGGCCAGTACTGCGCCGATCCGTCGGGACAGGGCGCGTACTCCTGCTGCACCCCCGACTGCGCTGGGAAGATGTGCCAGTACAGCGACGGGTGTGGGCGGGGCTGCGAAGGGCCGTGCAGCGGCAACTTCAAATGCGAGCCGACGCGGTTCGGCGGGTACCAGTGTGTGGCGTGCACGCCGGCGTGCGCGGGGAAGGCGTGCGGCGAAAGCGACGGCTGCAACAGCACCTGCAACGGGACGTGCGCCGATCCGGCGGACTCGTGCCAGGGATACCCGGGGACGTACGCCTGCGGTCCGTGCGTCCCGTCGTGCGACGGGAAGAAGTGCGGTGCGGCCGATGGCTGCGGCGGCACCTGCCACGGGAGGTGCGCCAACGGCATGTACTGCCTGCCCGACCACGGGTGCGTCCCCGACGGATGCGAGGGGAAATCGTGCGGCGAGACCGCCTCGGGGGCGACCTGCCCGGGGCCGTGCGCGGGTCCCGGGACGAAGTGCGACGTCGACCAGGGCACGGGCTGGCCGTCGTGCGCCGCCTGCGGAGCGGGCACCGGGAACCCGTGCACCACCGACGCCGAGTGCGACTGCGGCCAGGACTGCTTCAAGCTCGGCTACCTCCCGTGCGCGGAGAGCCCGACCTGCCCGCGCCGCGGCATCTGCCTGCCGGACTGCTCGTCCAACGGGCGCGCCTGCACACTCGACCCGTCGGCGGAGTGCCTTTGCACTGCCACCCGCCCGGTCAACAGCGTAAACGTCTGCCTTTCGGCCACCTGCGTGAGGACCGGTACGGTCTCCGGCTCGTTCAGCGCGCCGGTCTACGACGACTGTGCGACGGCCACGATAGTACCCGGTGCGGGCGACGCCACCATGATGGTCGACAACATCGCCTGGTCGTTCAATAAGTTCTACGCCTGCCGAATCATCGATGCTTCCTCCGGCCGCGATTTCGTCCGCGTCTTCGGCCTCAACGCCCACATGACGAACTACGCCCTCGAGATTGGCATCCCGACCGCCGCGGTCACCGTCGGGCGCCTCGACCTCAAGGGCGATGGCGTGACGATCGGCCACTACGGGCGACTCTCCATGACGCCGCCGAAGGTCGACCGGATCTGGACCGACCACGTCGCTTTCGAGGGCGCGATCGTGATCAAGGGCGCCGCCACCGGCGGCGCACAAACGCTGTCTGCCGTCATCGGCGCGGCCGTGGCGGAGTACCAGATGGAGGTCTGCAGCGAGTTAAATGGTAACCCGATCAAATGCAGCGAGATGAAGTGATCCGCTTGTTTTGTTGCAACGGGCCAGGGAGATTTCGGACGCAAGTTTCCTTCGGGCGGGAGGTGAACTCGTGGTGAACAGAGATATTATTGCCGCGGCGCTGCTCGTCGCGCTCCCGGCCGCGGGGTGCTCGAATGACTTTGCAGTCCCAGAGGGGATAAACATCAGCTGTGCCTCGGAGAAAGACTGCCCCGCCGGCTGGACATGCAACACGAACATGGGCCGGTGCATCAAGACCGCGAACCTCGACAGCACCGCCCCCGTGATCACGGGGAAGCCGAAGATCACCCCCACGCTCGCGCGAAAGGGGATAGAGATCCGGGCCTCGTTCGATGTGAGCGAGCCGCTCGTCGAGACGCCGAAGGTCGTCGTCGACCTCCGCGGCAAGACCGTCTCGATGACGCTCGACGAGGCGAAGAGCAAGGACACGCACTTCGAGTTCACGTATACGCCGAGAGGGAAGGGGACCGAGCCCGAGACGACCTGCCAGGTCCTCGCCACGCTTATCGATCAGGGAGGCAACAGATCGGAAGGCCTGTTGCTCGGGACGGTGGTGTTCGACTTCACGCTGCCGAAACTCGTGTCGGCGAAGGTCGAACCGCCGTTCGCCAAGATCGGCGACACCGTCTCGTACGTCGTGACCGCCGACGAGCCGCTCGCCGCGGCCCCTGGAATCACGGTTACGCGCTCAGGCGGGACCGAGATTCTCGCCTTCGCGCACCAGGGAGACACGACCTACATATTCACCTACGAGGTGAAGGGGGGCGAAACCGACGGCTCGTACGAGGCACTCGTCAGCCTTCTGGACGAGGCGGGGAACAGGGCGGTCGATCTGCCGGGCGTCGGGTTCGTGATCGACGCGACGCTGCCGATCATCTCGGACGCCAAGCCCGACAAGCTGCGCTACAGCGCCAAGACAGGGTTCAACAAGGTCTTGCTCACATTCGACAGCAGTGAGTCGTTCGACGACGAACCCGCGCACTTCGCCGTGACGATCGGCGGCGAGGCGATGTCCTGCGGGAAGTTCGACGTAAAGAAGAAGCAGTATGCCTGCACGTACACCGTCAACGGCAGGGAGGGAGCGGGGCCCAAGGGGATATCGATCTCGGCTGCCGACCGTGGCGGGAACACGGCGACGCTTGACGCCGGTGCGGTGACGTTTGACTTCTCCACCCCGAAGGTTGTCAGCGCGATGCTCATCCGCGACCCGGCGCTCCAGTCCTCGGTCGACGACGCGACGCACACGCACTACTTCAGCCCGACAGACCCGTTCACCGACAAGCCGGTGAAGGCGACACTCTTCGTCTATGCCGACGAGGAGTTCACGGGGTTTCCGTCGCTCGTCGTCACCGGCCCGACAAACCTCTCTTTCGCAGACGCCGGCTCGACCGGCGCGCAGGCCGGTTTCGGGTACGCCTTCACCGGTAACGAGAAAGAAGGGCAGTACACGTTCGCGGTGCGATGGAAGGACGACCTCGGAAACGAGGATACCGCCCCGATCCCGGACCTCAAGATGGTCGTCGACAATACGCCGCCCGACCCTGCCGTTTCGCTCGACCTGTCGAAGGTCCTCTACAAGCGCGTCCCATGGGGCTCGGATGCCACGAAGGGAATCCCGAAATTCTCGATCGCCGCGAACACCGGCGCAGTGAAGAACGCGTCGCTCATCAGCGGCGTGGTCGTTTACCGATCCGCCACCCCGTCCGTCGGCGCTATCATCGGCAGCGCAACCGCCGACCCCATGAACGGCGCGTTCGCCATCGACGACCTCACCGGCGGCGACATGCCCAAGGTCTACCTTTCCCTGATCGACCGCTCCGGCGCGAAATCAGCACCTGTCCTTGTCACCGAAGTCGAATGGACCGCGACCATGGGCGGGAAGGTGCCCGGGAGCACGATAGAAAACCCCCACACGTTCTTGACGACCGGAGTGATTCGCGAATGGCTGGTGCAGGATCCTTTGAGCGAAACGGAGCCGACGGGATCAGAAATCAAGGATCTGTCCACGGCGGATCGCGTCGCCATCCTCTCCGAGGCTGAAACGAACTGGAACGAACTGGTGCCTGCGTCAACGAGCCCACACGGACGCCATGCACACGCGATGGCTTACGACGCGGCGCGGGGGACAGTGGTCATGTTCGGAGGTTACAGCCCGGAAAAAATGGAAGACACATGGGAGTGGAATGGGACATCCGGGACTTGGACAGACAGGACACCGGCGGGGCTCAAGCCCGAAGCCCGGGGAGAACACGCGTTGGCCTACGATGCAGCAAGGGGAAAGGTGGTGTTATTCAGCGGCGGTTGGGATGATACTTGGGAATGGGACGGGGCGACTGGGACGTGGACGGATCGGACATTGAGGACATCGACGGTGCCCACGCCCCCATTCAGGGTAGGCCACGCGATGGCGTATGACGCGGCGCGCGGGAAGGTGGTCCTGTTCGGTGGTTTCGGCTTCGACGAGACGGCAAGTCTGCAAGACGTGTGGGAGTGGGACGGAGCGGCAGGGACGTGGACGGAGCGAACAGCTGCTGGCGTCAAGCCCTCCCCGCGCAATGGCCATGGCTTGGTGTATGACGCGGCGCGGGCAAAGGTGGTGCTGTTCGGCGGAACTGACGGGACAACCGAACTACAGGACACGTGGGA
>JACRCP010000328.1 GCA_016218965.1 Deltaproteobacteria bacterium
CACGGAAGACCACCAGAACCGATCGACCGGCTTGCCGTCCACGTCGCATGCCCATCTTATGGCACAAAACGCCCCGCGGCGCCAGTCCCTTCTCTATCCCTTCAATATCTCCGGGCCTTCACGACTTTGCCGGTGCCCTGTTCACCGCCCGGAGAAGCTTGCAAGACCACGGCAAAGTTGTAGCAACCACTTGATTTTCCTCGGACAGCCCGAAGGTCTCTCGCCGGGCTTCCGAGAGCCTTCGTGGACTTTGCCGATGTCCTGGAGAAGCTTGTGTCATTCCGAACAATAATCGAGTATTATTCGAGTGTCGCGATTGTAAGCTGAGGGAGGGGAATTTCATGAACATTTCAAGGCTGCTTGTTTCCGTGACGGTTCTCGGAACACTTGCGGTTTGCGCCTCCACGGCGGACGCACAGGCCAAGGGTAAGAAGTCCGAGACGAAGAAGGGCAAGGCGCCGGCGAAGGTCGAGCAGAAGGCCGAGCCGCAGCCCAAGACCGAGCCAGCACCTGCCCCGGCGCCCGTACCGGCTGCGCCCCGGCGTCAGGTCGTGACTCGTGTTGCGGTGTACGACATGTCGAGCGCGGGAGACATAAAGCCGAGGACGGCGGTGATAGTGTCCGAGGCGGTCCTGGCCGAGATCCGCAAGCTCGACGGCGTCTCGGCGGTGGGGATGAAGGAGATCATGGAGATGCTGGCGTTCGAGCAAAAGAAGCAGTTCGTGGGGTGCGACTCCGTGAGCTGCCTGGTGGAGCTGGCCGGGGCGTTGGGGGTGGATGAGCTTGTCACGGGCAACCTCGGGGCGCTGGGCGACTCGCACGTCATCACCATAAAGAGGATGGACCTCGCCTCGGCGGAGACGAAGAAGTCGGTATCGAAGAACCTCAAGAAAGGCGACGGGGAGGAGTTTCTGGCTGTCGTGGGCGACGTGACGAAGGAGATGTTCCCTGACAGGAAGTACAAGCAGGGCGCGACGCCCGGGGTGACAAAGGAGATCGTCAGGCGCCTTACCAGGCCTCCACTCCCGCGTTGGGTGTTTTTCACGACCGCGGGTCTTGCGGCGGCGGCGGCAGGCACGGGTGCCTTCTTCAGTTTTCAGGCGAGAGATGCGCATGACGACTATCTGAACCTCGTGGAGCTTTCAAAGACGCAGATGGTCGAAGGTGGTGAGTTGCGGGGCAAGCAAAGCAAGGCCGAGGACGCCAACAGCACCGCCAACATCTCGTTCATAGTAGCAGGCGCACTGGCGGCCGCGGCGGTGGCGGAAATTTTCTTCACGGACTGGCACCCGGAGACGGAGCGGCCGACTGTGACACCGGTTTTTGGAGCCGGCGGAACAAGCGGTGTTGTCCTGAGTTGGGCGTGGTGAAGTACGCACAGGCTGTAGGCTGTAGGCTTTAGGCTGGAGGCTCAAGACTCAAGACTGCAGACTCAAGACTGTAGGTGGGAGTAGCGCAGAAGAGCAGAAACGCGGGAGGGTTGACATGAATCGTTGCACAATGTGGTTCTGCTTACCCCTTATCTCTTTACCCCTTATCCCTGTTCTCTTGCTGGGCTGCGGCATGGACTTTCCGGTGCCTCCGGAGGCACAGCTCGGGTGCCAGTCGGCGGCCGACTGCCCTTCGGGGTGGGCGTGCAACGCGAAGATAGGGCGGTGCGTGAAGACGGAAGCGATGGACACGACGGCGCCGGGGCTGGCCGGGGAGGTCGCCGTCTCGCCCGCCGTCCTCAAGAAGGGCGCCACGGCTGCCGTCACATTCGAGGCGACCGAGGCACTCTCGAAGGCCCCCGAGGTGGCCGTCACCGCCGGGGCCGCCCGCTTGATGACGCTCGACGAGAAACAGTCTACCGGCGCCAAATACGTGTTCGCCTACAAGGCGGCCGGGGACGAGCCTCAAGGCGTGGAGGCCGCGATCTCGATCGTTCTCACCGACAAGTCGGGCAACGAGTCCGGGAAGCTCTCGGGAAAATCGCTCAGGTTCGACTTCGTGGCGCCGGGGGTGGTTGGAACGCCGGTGGTCAGAGGGTCGCCCAGCGGCGAGAAGGGGATGCCCGCAGTGAGCTTCACGGTGACCGAGGCGCTTGTTGCGGCGCCGGAGGTGAAGCTGGCCAACGGGGTGGCATGGTCGATGGACCCGGGGAAGACGCCCCCGGAGTACGAGTTCACCTATTCGCCCAAGGCGGACGACCCGCAGGACTCGAACGGCACGGGGATAACGGTCACGTTGGTGGACGAAGCACAAAACGAGGCGAAGGACCTTTTGCTGGGGGCGGTCGTGTTCGATTTTGTGAGGCCGGCGGTGGTGGGGGCGTTGGCGGTGGACCCGCCTGTGGCGAAGACGGGGCGGACGGTGTCGATAGGGTTTACGGTGAGCGAGAAGATGAGTGCTGGGTCGCCGGTGGTGAAGGTGGACGGGACGGCGCTTGCGAACGTGGAGCCGAGGGGGATGGTGTACACGTTCGGGTATCTCGTGACGGACGGGGACGCGAACGGCGAGCACGCGGTGACGGTGGAGATGAGCGACGAGGCTGGAAACGTGGCGGCGGCGGCGGTCACAGGCGCGTTCCGCGTGGACAACACGGCGCCGCAGGTGTCGAACGTGACGACGGCGGGGAAACGGTACAGCACACAACCGGGCTTCAGCGAGGTCAAGCTGGAGTTTGACTGCACGGAGGACATCGGCGAGGGCCTTGGTGTCACAATCGGCGGGTTGCCCATGACGTGCGGTGCTTGGCAGGCGGCGAGCCCGAGCTACACGTGCACGTACGCGGTGCTCGGGAGCGAGGGGGAGGGGGTCAAGGAGATCGCGATTGCGGCGGTGGACGCGGCGGGGAACGCGGGGTTCGGGAGCGCGAGCGTTGAGTTCGATTTTACGGGTCCGATTTTGGCGCTGGCGGTGCAGCCTCCTGACCGGCCTGCGCGGCTTGGGGAGCTTGTGACGGTGGGAGTGGCGAGCAGCGAGGCGCTGGACCAAAGCGGGATTCAGATGAACGCCGGGGGTTTGTCGCTCGGCGCGCCGTCGGGTTCGG
>JACRCP010000331.1 GCA_016218965.1 Deltaproteobacteria bacterium
CCGTGGTTGCGGTTTCATCACCAATCAACCTACAGGAGGTTCGCCATGCGCGTCTACATTTTACCACTCAGCAACCCTTACCAACTGTTCTCTCTCCGAACCCCTCTCTCAACTCAACCCACGGGGAGTGCAGGAGAGCCGATTAACTACCTACCACTGAATGCCCCAAGAGGATTCGGCGGTCCCGGCAGGTCAGACCTGCAGGCGGGCCACTGGGTCGGCAGAGAGGTGGCCAGACAGTATGACAACGAGGAATCCAAGATTGCCAACGAAAGCACCGCACGTGTTGCCACTGGTTATTTCGACGGCTTTTCCGAAACACCGGGTCTTTCAACGATGTTCCTAAACAACCCGAACTACCACTACGATGACAACGGGTGGCGATGGGTTCGCTGGTATCCACACAATTTCGATTACGGCGAACGAAGCCCCACTCCCTGTGAAAATGCTACGATTGCCGATGCCAGCGACTACTTCCTCAACATTAAACCGGACGGCAACGTGCGTGTGATCGCCGGCGACAATGACCATGACACGATTTGTGACGAATTTGAGGAATACCTCGCCAACAAATATGCTCCGGCTTACGTCCATCAGAACAGGGAGTGGTATTGGCCGACCGATCCCCGGACGGTACCGCGCGGCACCATGCTGTTCGGCAACGGTGGTTGCTACTGTTTGGATGACGATGATCCATGCCGTCAGGATAACGAGGGTACGTGCCGGCTGGAATGTGGAATCAACGCCGTTTGGGGCCCCGTCCACTACGACCCCGTCGACGGCCCGATTGAGGGTCCCCTCAACTACTACTCGAATTCACATTGGGCTGGGGGCAACGAGTATGGTTTCTTTTTTGACATCCAGCAGTTGTCCAACAAGTACGAGTTTCCGCAGCTCGTTTGCCAACCGATGGCGCCACTGGTTCAGTTGATGATGCAATGCGGAAGAACCGCGGATTTCTATCATTTCCACCACACTTACGTTATGGACGATGGCAACATCAACATCTCTTATTGGCGCTACTATGACAAAAACGAGATACACGTCAGTACCGACGCCGCCGACCACGAGGGGGACTGGGAGTCTGCGCGTGTGATGGTGAGTCCGGACCAGACGTCGTTCGTTGATGGCGAGCATGTCCATAACTTGATTCTCGCGCGTCACGGACTGGACAATCCCGGAACCGTCATCGCGGACTCGCCATTCAATCAGTGGCGTGGATTGCATCCTGTCGTCTACCTTGAAGAGGGCTCGCACGCTGCGTTTGCCAGCTTCGGTGATTGGCTCGACTACACAGATCCGTGGTGTAAGGTCGGTGAACAGTTTGTCGGAGAACAGAACTGTTATTTCTCAAACTGCGACATGTACAACTGCCGCATCCCTTCTGTGGACGCCTGTTGTTACGATTCTGAGGGCGATCCGATGATGGCGTGGGAATCATGGACTGGCGGAAACATCTGGTGGGGATCGAGTACCCCTATTGTTAATTCCGTCAATCCAAACGAGTGCCCGCGGCAAGGCCCAGTCGATCGGGGAACCATCTCGGGTCACCTTCAGAATTTCGGATCGCGCCTTTTCCCGCTCAATGGGTTTGACTATGTCGTGCCGTTCGCTGGCCGCTGGGGAGGCGATGGGGATTCCGCCCAAGGACCAGTGTATGGCCGCTACACCGATGATGCGGAAGGCGTTGACGCGGCTGATCGGCCATTGATCTACAAACATGGCGACGAGTGCTTCAGAGGTAGTTCCGGTGTTACGAGGCATAACGCATGGTGTTACCATGTGGAAGAAAAACGGCGGCCCAGGTTGAATCAGTGACCAAACACAATTCATCTGGTCGAGACCTTTGAACGCTGATCGAATTGCACACCCTTCGAAATGCCCACACGGACGCCAGACCAAACCGTCCGGGGCAAAAAAGGCTTGGCGGTGGGGTGCCAACGCTCTAGCTTGTCTCGTCGCGGCTTGGGTCAATGGTTGCTATGCCTCGGCAGGACCGACGATCTGGTATCGTATTGGCGAGAAGGCCTTATTCGGCGCGGAGATTTCTTCAGGTTACTCTTTCGTTCACGGCAATGTTGGCTTGTTCGCAAGAGATGTGTCAGACGATACCCCCGGCGGCCACTTGGCGCCGACTTTCTATGGCACGGCTGGATTGGGGGTCTACTACCCCCTTGCGAAGCAACCTGGGTTCGCGGGGGTCTTTACCGGCGGCGTGGGCGCGGCGTATGACCGCGAGAACAAACTGATGTCATTGGCGCGTCTTTCGGGTGGGCCGAGTTTTCCAAGTTGGGACAGTGGTACCGATTTGACGGTACTCGATCTTCCACTCAATCGTCTGACGGTTAACATCTTCATTTCCATGGACTACTTGAACGAAGAGGTCTGGTTTCATCTCTCACCTCAGGTCGGGTTGGCGAGCATGCCGACGAGCAAATGACTTGTCCGGAAAACCACGGCGGCGAGAAACAACTTTCGGAGAGAGTGCGGTCCACTAACGCCCAAAACCCACCACGTCACTCGGATTCGGATTTGGGGTGTCAACGACGACGCCGTTCCCCAATTGGCCTTGTTCGTTCGTGCCCCAACATTTGATGCCGCCTGGAACGACAGACGCGCAGGTGTGTCCCCACCCGGCAGCGACTGCGGCAACCCCCTTCGTCATCGTCAGCACGTCTGCTGGAGCAGATTTGTCCTCAGTGGTCCCATCACCCAGTTGCCCACGATCGTTTGCACCCCAACACTTCAGTCCTTGAAGGCTGGTCAACGCACAAACGTGATTTCGCCCGACGGTGGCCGCCGTCGCACCGTTTGGCAGCCCCGATACGTCCACGGGTTTCCTCCCGTCCACGTTCGCGTTCCCAACGCCCAATTGCCCTAGTTCGTTTCGGCCCCAACACTTCAGAGCACCCGAGGCGACTACGGCGCAGGTGTTGTTCACTCCTGCGGCGATCGCTATGACGTCGCTCGAAAGTCCGAAGACTTCCACAGGCACGATTCTGTCTTGCGTCGTGCCGTCGCCCAACTGACCGCTGTTGTTTTTGCCCCAGCAACTCACGCCCCCAGAGCTCGTCAACGCGCACGTGTGACCGCTTCCCGCGGAAATTGCGACAACGCCGGTCGAGAGCCCGTAGACGTCGACCGGCGTTGTGCTGTCTTCTGTCGTTCCATCACCCAGTTGACCGAATGCGTTCCATCCCCAGCACTTGACCCCCCCAGAGTCGGTCAAGGCACACGTTCTCGAACTACCCACGGCGACCATTGTTACGCCAGCAGAAAGTCCCGCCACGTCGACTGGCAGGGCACTGTTGTACTTGGTTCCATTGCCCAATTCGCCGGTCGAATTCAGTCCCCAGCACCTAATCCCGCCAGCTTCGTCCAAAACGCACGTGTGATCCGATCCTGCGGCCACAAAGACGGGACTGCGTGACAAACCGGCGACATCGACGGGCGAAGGCCGATCCTCCGTGGTTCCATCACCCAACTGACCATATTTGTTGCTTCCCCAACACTTGATCCCCCCAGCATCAGTCAACACGCAAGTGTGGTCCCATCCAGCGGCAATCCGACCCTGCACAGCATCGGCTCCGCCGCACAGGTTGGGGATCCCGCCGCCTCCGCAAGTCTGTGGTGGGGCACACGTATCGGGACAAACGCCGCTGCATCCATCGGTGCCAGCGCATCGCCCGGCGCACGAAGGGATGCAGCCGGTATCATCTCCGGCGTCATCACTGGCCGCATCGAATCGTCCATCACTGGCATCGGTATCGTCCTCGCTGTCTCTGCCGGCGTCATGTTCGGTCACTTCGTCGGATGACCCGTCCGATGAACCTGTGACATTCCCCGCGTCGCTCGCACGAGCATCTCCAGCCGGCCAGCCATCGGCAGTGCCTTCGGAATCACGGTCGCCACAACTGAACAGACAAGCGCCAGTTACGGAAAAAAAGAACGCGGTCAATGCGGCCTTGGTCTTCATTGCTCCACCTCCACGTTGCAAGCCACCTCAATGCTACCACACACGGAGTTTTGTGATCTAAAAAAAAGCCGCTTTCCCGCGCAGCTCGCTTCGGAGTATCGGCAGTCACTGCACTACAAGTCGGGGTGGCGAAACCGACCTGGTCGGCAACGCGACGCCATCATCGTTTTTCGAAATCCGAAATCCCGCGGACAAGGACAAGACCGTCAAGTACGCGGGAAGCTGGATCTCGGCCAAAAACGCGCAGTCGGCGGCGAGCGCCCGTCTCGACAACGCGTACGACAACCTGTCCTCCGCGATCGACACCGGCAAAAAGACGATGTTGCTCATCGAAGCCCGCGACCACAAGGACATCCCGGCGCCGCGCGTCGGCCGCGGGAAGTTGAGCAAGTCCGAGATCGGCGTCGTGGCGGTGGAGATCCTGAAGGCGCTCGAAGGCGCGGGGAGCGATCCGCTGATCAAGGCCGCGTCGTCTGGGATCAAGACGGCCGCCGAGGAGTTTTCGGCGGCGTTCGCGTCGTCCAGGGCGCAGGACCTGGAAGTCAGGCGGCTGTCGAACGAGATCAACGCCACGTTAAACGACGTGAGCGTCCGGCTGACCGGCTATCGCGCTTTCGTGTCGTCCCGCGTGCCGCGCGGCGACCGCGACAACCTGCGGCGGCAGATTCGCGACGTGGTACCCGGCATCGCGCGCCACAAGAAGGACGTGGTACCGGCGCCCGTGGCGCAGATCGGGTCCGGGACCGTGGTTCAGCAGAGCGTGGCGGCCTGAAAAACTGAATAGATCGACAAAACGCCCGAGCTACACGGCAACGGCGTGAACGCAAAGGGATAGATCCCCGAGCGCCCGAAAGGGAAAGAAGAAGCCCCCGAGGTCAACACGGCCCCGGGGGCTTTGCTATGTGACATAGGCGCCGGTTGCCGGGCGAGAATTCGTGGAAACGCCCGCCAATCGTTTCGTCTTCAGGTCCCTGTCTTCAACCCCAACACCGCGCAGCTGCACCCGCCGGTTTCTTCGTCGGCGCCGGTCGGTTCGGCCCCGCCGCCGCCGGCGTCCGCAACCGGAGCGACCCCGGTGTCGGCCGGGGGCGAACCCGTGTCGGGCGTCGTGCCGGCGTCGGGTTCCCCGCCATCCGGCGTTCCCGTGTCCGGTGTTCCCGTGTCGGGCGTGCCGACATCCGCCTCGCCGCCGGTGTCAGGTGCGCCGGTGTCGGTTCCGCCGTCCTGGGGCTGGCTCACCTGGAACGAAAACACGAGATTGGTCATCCCGCCCGACTGGTCGCCTTTGTTCACGACCATCACGTACGCCTTGGCGGTGCCCTTTGGAATCCCGACCTTTCCCTCCCAGTCGCCCTGGGCGTTCTTGTACATGTCCGCGAGCGTCGTGGTGTTGGCCGCAAACCCGTTGGAGTAGTCAAAGGCGATCTCGGCCTCGAGCTTCACGAGCAGGGCGGGAGCGAAAGGCGTGCCCGAGGGGCCGAACGGGTTGAACGACCCGCCGCCTCCGGCCTCTACGAAGGTTGCGGTAATAGAGAACGCGTTTTCGGGGACCGGGACCTCGACCTGAAACAGGCTGGGCATGTACGTGATGTTCCCGGCGATGAGCGATGTCGAGATCCCGGGGACCGTGAAGCCGAACCCGACGTTCACATCCTTGCTTGCGATCGGGTTGCCCTTCCAGACGAACACACGGTGGCACGTCGGGAGGACCCCGGCGGCCTCGAACTTGGCCTGGAGGTCGTCGGCCGCCGCCTGACCGAGGACCGAGCCTTTGACCGCCGCGACGAACGCCGCTGCGAGGTCCTCGTATCCCACATCACCCGACGCAGCCGCTTGCAGCGTCGCAAAGACGGCGCCGTCAAAGGTGCCGCGGTTTCCCTCCGGGAGCGCCTGCCGCGCCTTCCAGAGCGGGGCCGAGAAGAACTCGCCGTCGGCGTGGACCTCGCCCGTGAGCCACTCGGGGCAGGTCTTGTTGTTGTCGAGGTGGCGGATGGCGCCCATCCCGAAGTCGCTCCCGGCGTACTCGCCCTGGTCCCCGTCGCCTGCGATGGCAGACGAAAAGTAGTCCGACAGGCCCTCGTTCATCCCGCCCGGAGAGACCGTGGACCCCTGCGTGTCCATGTGCCACGCCCCGTGCAGCTGGATCGTCGAATCGACCACGGCGTGCCCGAACTCGTGGTAGATGACGTCGCCGTCGTAGCTGAAATCCGCATTGGCCCCCTGTCCCATGATGAGCATGGCGCCGGTGATCTCGGGGTAGACGGTGGAGATGATCGGGCCGAATTGCGGGTCCCATCCCGTGTACATCGCGTTCGAGAGCGGTTCGAGCGGGAGGTTCGGGTCGCCCATTTTGACAAGGTCAAAATCCATCGCGCCTGCCGGCAGCATGAAGCTGGCCACGACGAAGATCGGCCTTGCCTGCTCGTGGAGCAGGAACGCGGGATCGAACGCCTTGAACCAGTCGTAGGCCTTGGCCACATGGTAGAAGACCGAAAGCTGGCCGAAGGGGTCGTCCTCGCCCCGCGAAGGCTCGGCGTGGGTCATGCTGCCGTACTGGAGGTAGTCGCCGTTCGTCTGGTCCGCGATTGCGTTTTTCAGGAGTTCACAGACGTGAACGTCGGCGTCGAACCCGAACGCGTTGACGCGCTTTGTCGTGTGCGTGTCAACGCAGTTGAACGAGTCCACGAGGTCGTTTTTGGGGACGTTGTTCGGGTCGGGGATGGGGAGCGTGATGTCAATGAGGTTCGGCGTGGAGATCGGGTTGAACTCGTAGCCTTTCCAGAGGTTTTTGAAACGGACCATGTTTTCGAAGTAGATGACGCGGCCGTTCGCGGCATCCACCACGACGATCGGCGCATACGGCACGGGGAGCAGGTTTGCCGGCGCGACGACCCACGCCAGCACGCCTCCGCCGGCGCCGGGCCAAATGACCAACCGGGCGTTTTCCGGGTTTGCGGGCAGGCGGCTCCGACCTCCCGCGACGGCGGCAGCCGTCTCACGCGAAATCGCCGGTTCGACCGCGTCCGGCAGGCGCGTCTCGATGTACGCTGTGACGAGAGCCACGATGCCGTCCTCGCCCGCCACAAGACCCGCGCCGCGTGCGATGACGGGGATGCCGTTGTGCATCTGCCGGAATCGGAACGCCCTGGGGGCGCCAGCCGACCCGTCGTGGACGAGCGCCAGTTCGGCGGCCATGGCGGCCGGCACTCGCCTTGCGATGACATCCCGTGCCGAGGCGGCGGTGTCCACGATGTCCACCCTGTTCACGGAAGCCGCCGGGACAACGAACGAGCCTGCCGGAACCGGGGTCCAGAGTGCCAGGGCCGCAATCGCGATCAAGAACGCCGTGATACGCCGCATGACAGACCTCCTTGAAAATCTTATCGACGTGAGGCAGTCTACCAGAAGGCGCGGCGGCGATGCAAGGAAGGGGTGCGTTGCATTCCGGGGTTCGGATTCGAGGTTTGTGGGTCAACCGCAGGTTGTCCGTGAAAGTGCAGGCTGGACGCACGGACAAGCCCCGTCGAACGGGCCTTGTCCGTGGCACCCCGTCCGCGGGAAGCCGCGGTCAAACAGAAAGGAGAAGCGGCATGCGGCAAATGGCGATCTGGCCGGTTGCATTCGTTTTGTGTCTGGGCGCCTGTCAGTCGCGCGACGTCGCGGTTTCGGGCGCAGTCCCGGACGCCGGGGCGGGTGCCGACGCTGGGGTCCCCGATGCGGCCGGCGGTGACGGCGGGACGCCGTGGACAGTGGCTTCCACGAAGCTGGCGGGCGGCTGGAAGCTGCAATCTTCGGAGGCCGTGCCGGACACGGGCGATGTCATATCTTCACCGTCATACCGGCCGGAGGGTTGGTACGATGCGACGGTGCCTTCGACCGTCTTCGCCGCGCTGGTGGCGAACGGCGTCTATCCCGACCCGTTTTTCGGGACGAACCTCCGTTCGGTTCCCGGAATGGGCTATCCCGTCGGCGAGAATTTTTCGAACTATGACATGCCTGACGACAGCCCGTTTCGGGTGAAGTGGTGGTACAGGGCGGCGTTTGACCCCGGCACGGTCGGTGACGATCAGCAGGTCTGGCTCAGGTTCCGCGGTTTGAACTATGCCGGCCGAATTTACGTCAACGGGAAAAGGATTTCGCGGCCCGGGGACATCGAAGGGGCGTTCAGACACCACGAGTTCAACGTGACCGGCCTTGCGGAGGCCGGCGGCGGAAACGCCGTGGCGGTCGAGGTCGCCCCACCCAAGGTCAACGACCTGGGGATTACTTTCATCGACTGGAACCCCGCGCCCCCCGACAAGAACATGGGCCTCTGGAACGACGTTGAGATGTCCCTCACCGGACCTGTGGCCATCAGGCACCCGCACGTTGTCACGGCCCTCGATCCGCCTTCGGGCGCGACCGCCAGACTCTCGGTGACGGCGAGGCTTGTCAATGGAAGCTCGCGGGATGTCAGCGGCACGCTGCGCGGAACGATCGGCGGCGCAGTGTTTTCGCAGGACGTTGCGCTTGCCGCTCGAGAGGAGAAGCAGGTCGTCTTCGACCCGGCCTCGTTCCCGGAACTCGTCATCGCCAACCCGCACCTCTGGTGGCCGTGGGAACTCGGCCCGCAGGAATTGTACGACATGGAGTTGGTCTTCGAGACCGGCGGGCGCGTCTCGGATCGCCAGGCTATCAGGTTCGGGATTCGCGAGGTCAAGTCCGAGTTCACGGCCGACGGTCATCGCCTGTTTTTCGTGAACTTCCGGAAGGTGCTCATCCGGGGCGCCGGCTACGCGCCGGACATGCTCCTTCGCTTTTCGCCGGAGAGGGACGAGGCCGAGGTTGGGTACGTGAAGCATATGAACCTCAACGCCATCCGTCTCGAAGGGAAACTCGGCAACACGCGGCTCCTGGATTTGTGCGACAAGCAGGGGATCATGGTCATCGCGGGCTGGTGCTGCTGCGACTTCTGGGAGGAGTGGCATGCGTGGAACGAAGGCACGTACGAGATAGCCGCCGCATCGCAGCGCGACCAGATCCGAGAGATCCGGAACCACCCGAGCGTGATCGCCTGGCTCAATGCGAGCGACCGCCCGCCCGTGGAGAGGGCCGAGAAGGCGTACCTCGAAATCCTCGAAGAAGAGCGCTGGCCGAACCCGGTGGTTTCTTCGGCGGATGATCGGCCCGCGGACTTTTCCGGGCCGTCGGGGGTCAAGATGACCGGCCCGTACGAGTGGGTGCCGCCCCACTACTGGCTCTCCAACAAGGACCGCGGGGGGGCGTTCGGGTTCAACACCGAAACAAGCCCCGGCCCGGCGGTGCCTCCGCTCGAAAGCCTCAAGAGGATGCTCCCCGAAGATCATCTCTGGCCGATCGGTTCGACGTGGAACTACCATGCGGGCGGCGGCGTGTTCGGCGACCTTTTGGTGTTTACCGAAGCGATGTCAAAGCGGCACGGCGCGGCTCGTGACGCCGCCGACTATGCCGCCAAGTCGCAGCTCATGGCCTACGAGGGCATCCGCGCGATGTTCGAGGCGTACGGTGGGCGGAAATACACTTCAACCGGCGTGATCCAGTGGATGCTCAACAACGCCTGGCCGGGGGTGATCTGGCACTTGTACGACTACTACCTCAAGCCGGGCGGAGGCTACTTCGGCGCGCGCAAGGCCTGCGAGCCGCTTCATGTACAGTATCACTACGACGACCGCACCGTGGTCGTCGTGAATTCGACTTATGGCGAGCACAAGGGCGTCAAGGTGACGGCGCGGCTTTTCAATATCGATCTTTCCGAGAGCTACTCGCACGAGGAGACTGTGGACATCGGTCCTGACGCGGCCGTCACGTTGTTCGCGGTACCCGAGCCGCCGGACTTGTCGACAACGTATTTCCTGCGTCTTGGGCTTGAGGAGCCGGGCAAAACGCCCGCGCACAACCTGTACTGGCTGAGCACGAAGCCCGACGTTTTGGACGACGAAAACGCCGAGTGGTATTACACGCCGACAAAGGAGTTCGCCGATCTCACGGGGATCAATGACCTTCCGGCGGCCGCCGTCGAGGTGTCCGCCACGGTGGAAAACGACGGGACCGACGAGATCGCTACGATCACCCTGGAAAACACGACGGACCGGCTCGCGTTTTTCGTGCGCGTCGAGGTCACAAGAGGGCAGGGCGGCGAAGAGGTCTTGCCGATTCTGTGGAGCGACAACTACGTGACCCTGTGGCCGGGGGAGTCAGTCACGCTGACGGCCAAATACGAATCCGCCGACGTCCACGGCCTCGCTCCGTACCTGAGAGTCGAGGGCTACAACGTGCCAAAGGTGGAGACTCCGATCCCGTGACTCTCGGGAGTTCCGACCGCGAAGGGGGGGCGTCAAGAAAACCGGCTTGGGAGCCGCCCGTACGCGACCCGGTTGCGCTGTAGCGGCGGTTTCGGGCCCCACCGGGCGCCCGGCGGGCGCCCAACTCAGCGTCGCGTCCGAAAACGACGCGGAGGCGCGACCGGGGAGCAAGGCGGGCGGCCGCGCACAAAACCATCAGAAGAACTTCAAGGCAACCCGCGCCAACCAAAACGAACCGAAGCGACCTACTTTCTGCAAAATGGCTGGTTCGCGAGGTAGTTGTTGTAGATGGTCCAGTTGGGCACCTCGAAGAGCGGGACGGTGCCGTTTTCGTTGATGTTGGTGATGTGGTAGTCGAACTGGTTCCATATCCTCCGCGTGGCGACCCAGTCGTTGTCCACGTTGCCGTACACGAGGATCCCGTCGCTCACCCCGTCCTGCTTGATGACGATCTCCGCGTGCTTGTCGTTGTCGACGTCCACGACGATCGGCAGCTCCCACCCGGTGACCGAATGCCGCGACGCGTGGTAGATTACGTCATGCTGCTTGCCGCGATAGATGTTGACCCACTGCTCGTCGTTCTGGAGCATCTCCCAAATTCCGTCGCCCTCGAAGTCAAACGCCGTCACGCCCGCGCCGAGCGTGGCGTCGTTGATGATCTCCTCCCAGAGCTGCGTGGGGGCAAAGGTGTTCTTGTCGACCGCGACGCCCCAGAAGCACTCGCGGCTTTCCTGTGACCCGGGATCGGCACACGTCCCCACCGCGCCGATCTCGGGAACGCCGTCGCCGTCCAGATCGGCAATCGAAGGCGTGATGATGCTGCCGATGCGGGAGCTCTTCGGAAGTGAACTCAGGACCGCGCCCGTCTGGCCGTTCAAGATGTGCATGCCGCCCATGGACGGGAACAGAACGACCTCAACCTTCCCGTCGCCGTTGAAGTCGGCGGGGGCCGCAAGGCCGTCAGTCGCCGGCGAGTTCCAGAAGACCGACCCGTCCGACCGGTACGCGGTGTCGCCGGCAACGAGTTCCATGTTCCCGGTGCCGTCGAGGTCCGCCGCAAACGCGAACACCCCGTGGCCCGTCGCCCCGCGCCCGGCGGTGCCTTCCCAAAGGAGCTTGCCGTTGTTGTCGAAGACCGAGCTGCCGCGCCAGATCTCGGGCCTCCCGTCGTGGTCGAGATCGGCGATTCCAATGGCCGAGCCGTCTTCCATGTCCGACTCGACGCCGTGCCACGTGTCGGACTCCCATTTGAACGTCCCGTCGTTTTCGAAACAAAGGAGATTGCCCTTGATGAACTTGCCGGACATGCCGTCCTGCCCGGCGGGGCTTATTACCAGCTTGCTTGCGATAATCTCGGGGAGGTTGTCGCCGTCGATGTCACCGGCGGCGAGCTGGGTCTCGAAGTTGGTCTTGAACCTCGTGTCGGCAATCGTGAAGATCTCGTGCCCGTCGTCACCGGATATTGCACGTATGATCGACGGTTCTTCGACCGAAGCGGCGAAACCGGCGAACGCGTTGAAGATGATGTCCGGGATGTCTTTTTCGTTTACCAGCCCGTCTTTGTTGTCGTCGGTGAGATTGATGACGATGGGGGTCATGAAGACGTGCTTGAACGTGGGATTCGAGATCGTTTTCCCGCCGGGCCACGCCCATTCGAGCACGGGCGTGAAGTATTTCGGCTGAATGCAGAGGGGGAGGTCAGGCATGACGCCCTCGCCGTTGAGCTTGATGTCAAGCCTTGTGAAGTCCTTGCACTCTTCGGACTGGAACGTGCTGGCGACCGTCACCCATCCGGTATCGGTCCCGACGTCGGTCGGGACGTAACCGACCTGGATGGCGAGCTGCCCCCCGGACTGGAGCGTGGCCGGGGTGGGCTGGGACGAGATGTGGAACTCGGGGGACGTCCCGGCGGCCGGCCCGACGGAATCGATGGTCATCTGCGACGTCCCGTGGTTGACGCAGGTAACCGAGAGGCCGACGGATTTCCCGATCTCGACCTGGCCGAAGTTGAGCTGCGACGGCCAGCACACCAGGACCGTGGGGCAGTTTCCGTTGTAGTTGCCGCGGAGTTCCACGACGGCCGAAGCGATCTTCGGGTCGTTGGCGCTGATGAATACGCGCCCGAAGTCGCCGCCCGCGGCGGTCGGCCGGTACCGCACAGTCACCGTCTTCTTCTGCCCTGCCGGCAGCGAAAGCGGCGCGCCGGGCGGGGCCGTGAACGTGAATACCGGCGGCGTCTTGTCAAACCCGATCTGGCGCAAGGAAAGCGTGCCCGCGCCGCAGGACGTGATCTCGAACGACAGGTCCTTGGTCCCGCCGACCGTCACCGGACCGTAATCCAGAAGCGTCGGAGAAACGCACATCTGCGCCCCAAGCCCCGAGCCGTTGAGCGTCACCTGGACCTTCTGAGTCGGCAGGAACGGGTTGTCGCCGCCTCCGCTTATCTCGAGTTTCCCGGTTGAAGGCCCGGATTTGTCGGGGGTGTACGTCACGGTAATCTCGGTGAACTTGCCGGGGGCGAGCGTCACGCCCATCGGGAAAGGCGACCGCGTGTGCGTGAACGCCTTGTCGGACCCCTGCGTCAACCCCCACGAGAACACGTCGCAGTCCGCGCTTCCGAAGTTGTATATCTTGGTCTTTATGTCCTTTTTCGAACCGACCGCGACCGCGCCGAAAGAGAGCAGGCCCGGGTCCGCCTGGAGACTGCACGGCGGGGCCTTGACGCCGCGCCCGTTGAGCGTGACGGTCTCCTCGGTCCGTGTCGGGTCCGTGAGGCTCACGACGACGACCGTCGCCTGGTCGGCCTTTTCGGCCGTGGGTTTGTACTGGACCGGGAAGCTCACGGCGCCGCCCGGCGGGAGCGTGGCCGGGAGCGCGGGCGGGGTCGGGATGGTGAATTCGGCGGCCCCCGTGGGCCCGCGGACCTCCGTCACGCTGCAATCGGCGTCGCCCACGTTCTGGATGTCCACGACCTTGTTCGCGAAACCGTTGATTGGCACGGCGCCGAAGTCCACAGCCGAGGGGTTGACGACCATGTCGCAGCTCGGGGCCTTGGCGCCGCGGCCGATGAGCTGGACGAAACCGTTGGGCGTGTTGGGGTCGTTGGTAGTGACCACAACGCGCCCGCGGTCCTCGCCCTCGTCCGTGGGCGCGTATTTGACCTTGGCTGTGACGCCCTGGCCCGGTGCCAGGTCGAAAGGCGTCGCCTGCGGCTGTTCGGCCCATGAAAACTCGGCGGTGATTCCGGCCTCGAACGCGAGGGCGGAGACCGACAGCGGCTCGGTGCCGCACGACGTGAACGTGAACGTCTTCTCGAGCGACGACCCGATGGTGACCGTTCCGAAGTCGAGCGTGACAGGCGGGTTCGGGCATATCCTTGGCGCAATGCCGGTGCCCCGAAGGATCACCCAGACCTCGAGCTCGTCCGCGTCGTTGTTCACGATCTTCAACGCGCTTTTGGCCGCGCCACCCTGAACCGGCTTGTACGTGATTGCGATGTCCGCGGCCTGGCCGCCGGCGAAAGTGCCGGCAATGCTCGCGGGCGCCATCTCGAACTCGGGGACCGTCGGAACGACCATGTCCGCGAACTGACAGTCGGGGATGTCCCAGGGGCATGAAAGGATCGTGGTTTCGGTGACCGTCAAGGGGTACTGTCCGGCGTTTTTGACGTTGACCGTCTTGGGGCCGGCGGACGCTCCGAGCTGGACCTGGTCGAAGCCGATTTCGAGCTGGGTCTTGTTGTCGTCGTTGCACTTCCCCTGCTCGGTCACGCAGACCTCGATATCGGGCTGGACGCCGTTGCCCGTCATCCCAATCGTGTATTGCTTTCCTTCGGCGACGTTGGTGGTGAGGATGATCGACCCGGCGTCAGCCCCCGGGGCCGTCGGGGTATAGCCCACCGAAATTGTTGCGGTTTTCTGGGGATCGAGATCCAACGGAGTGGGGATGTTGTAGGCGAAATCGGTGCTTGAACCCGCGGCAAATTCGGCCTTGGTGACTTGCAGCTTGTAGTCGCCCTTGTTGCGGATTGTGAGCTCGACGGTTTTCGTGACGCCGACCAAGACGTCGCCGAACTCAATTGAGATCTGGTCGCCGTTCTTCTTGATCTCGGGGGCGTCGCCGCCGATCTCGAACTCGGGGGTGATCGATTCGGTCCCAGCGTCGTCGCAGGTGCAGCCGGACCACACCATTGCCGCCGAGCAAAGGACCCAAAACGCAACCAGCAAGCCCGCCTTCATTTGTGACCTCCTGGGGTTCCCTTTTGAGGCATGATAATAACTCTGTGCCGGAAAGACAATGATTTTTTCATCGATCCGGGGGATCGCTACGCGAACGTCTCCCCCGGACCCCCTGCGGACTCCGGCGGAGCAAGTCCGCCGGAGTCCGCTGGCCGCGTATTCCGGGGGATCGTTGCGCGAACGTCTCTTGCTTCAGTAGAGATCGTAGCGCAGCAACCGGCACTCCAAGGGGCCGTTGAAGAGGGTGATGCGTTTTGAGGTGCGAAGGCCGATCTGCTTGACCGTCTCGGGATTGCCGGTGAAGATGAATGCGGTCCAGCCTTTCATGTGGTGCTTGAGGACGTCGCCGATCGATTGGTAAAGAGGCTGCAGGCTGTAGGCTGCAGGTTGCATGTCGGAGTCAAGACGTGATCCGGGATTTGGGATTTGGGATTTGGCCGGAGTCGTGAGTCGCATGCCGTACGGCGGGTTCATGATGATGATTCCCGGTCTGTCGCCCGCGGGGCGGAGATTTTCAATCGGCCGCCGGGCGAACGTCACGGCGTGCGCAACCCCCGCCGCCCCGGCATTCTCGATTGACGCCTTGATCGCCTCGGGGTCCGAGTCGAACCCGAGAATGGGCTGACGCGGCTTTTCGATGATCCCGGCGCGCGCCTGCGAGAGCACGTCCTGCCAGAGCTTGTGATCGAATCCGGGCCACCGCATGAACCCAAACTGTTTTCGTTTGAGGCCCGGGGGGATGTTGAGGGCCTTCATCGCCGCCTCGATGACGAGCGTCCCCGAACCGCACATCGGGTCCAAAAGCGGCGTCTCGCCGTCCCATCCCGAAAGCCCGACTATCGCTGCCGCCAGGGCCTCCTTGAGCGGGGCGCCCGTGTCCTTTGTCCTGTACCCGCGCTCGTGCAGACTCTTTCCCGAAGAGTCCAGTGAGATCGTGCACCGCGACCCGGAGAGGTACGCGTGAACACGCACGTCGGGGTCCTTGGTGTCAACGTCAGGCCGCGCCCCGGTGAGTTTTCGCATCTCGTCGGCGATGGCGTCCTTGATCTTCAAGGCGGCGAAGTGGGGGGGGAAATCAGGCATGAGGCGCGAGGCGTGAGGCGTGAGGCGGCGGTCGGGCGATTTGGGATTTGGAATTTGGGATTCGCGATTTGCCCGGTGTCGTGAGTCGTGAGTCGTCGGTCGTGAAGCCATCTTCACGTCCACCGCGAACGTCATCGACGGCGTCAAGTGTTCATCCCAACGGATGCGCCGGACCTGATCGTAGAGCATAACTTTGTTGGCGGCCGAGAACGTCTTGAGCGTTACCAGCACGCGGGTGGCGGTGCGCAGGCAAAGGTTGGCGCGGCAGAGGAGGGCGGTGTCGCCTTCGAAGTGAACGCCCCCGAAGTCCGTCTCGACGCCTGTGGCGCCCAACGCCTCCAACTCCCGGACCGTGACTGCCTCGACCCCTCTGGGTGCCGCGGCAAAGCAACGCGGCATCAGTCGCTCCCTGCAGTATTTCGAAAGCGTATCAAGGCCGCAAGGTATCACGGACCTCGACGGCTATCCCTTCGCGGGCGAAGAAGATCTCGAGGCCGGGGTGTTGTTTCATGGCGTCGTGCTCGAAGCCGGTGAGGGCGGGGTCGTCGTGCATGGGGTCGTGGTGCGTCACCGCCAGCCGGAGCACGCGCGCGGCCTTGGCCGCCGCCACCACGTGTTCGACCGTGCTGTGGCCCCACCCGTGCCGTTCCGCGTACTCTTTTTCGACGTACTGGCCGTCCGCGATGTAGAGGTGCGCGCCTTTGAGGTGGCGGACGAACGCGTCGAACGTGCGCGGGTCGTCCTGCGGGGCGAATTCGTGATCCGTGGCGTACACGAGAGACGTGCCCCCGGCCTCGATCCTGTAGCCCGCCGAACCGCCGGGGTGGTTGAGGGCGAAGTGACGTATTCTGAAAGGGCCCACTTTGACTCCGGACGCCGGCATCTCCTTAAACGAGATGTCGCTCCCGAGGTCCGCGAAGTCCACAGGGAAGACCTCGGAGGCCATCTGCTTCCCGAGAATGGCCTTGATCCGGCGGCTGAGATGGGGTGGGGCGGCGATCCTGAATCTGAAGCCTTTCTTGAAGAACGGGACAAAAAACGGCAGGCCCTGGATGTGATCCCAGTGGCAATGCGAAAACAGAATCACCACCTCGGAGGGTTCTTCTCCGGCCATCCTGATCCCCAGCTCGCGGATTCCGGTCCCCCCGTCAAGGATGACCCTCCTGCCGCCGTGGGTGACCTCGACGCACGAGGTGTTGCCGCCGTACTTTTCGGTCGTGCGGCCCGGGGTGGGGATGGACCCCCTGGTGCCCCAGAACTTGACGCGCATCAGTGGATCCCTCCCGGGGGCCGGGGCGGGGTCTTGGCGCGCGGCGCGCGGACCTTTTTCTGTTCAAAGAAACCTATCTCCGTCGCTCCGACGGTCACGATGTCGCCGTTGCTGAGCCTGCACTCGGCGACCCTGACGCCGTTGACCATGGTGCCGTTGGTGCTGTCGAGATCGGTGAGCACGTGCATCCCGTACTGTCCGCCCACCTCGAAGTGCTGGCGGGATGCCGAGGGGTCGTCGATGAAAAGATCACAGTACTCCGAACGTCCGGCAGCGACGGTTTCTTCGCCCAGCTCGAGGATGGTCCCCGCGTCCTTGCCGCGGAGGATCTTGAGAAGGCAAATGTGCTCGATGATGAGCGAGTCCTTCTCGGGCCTCGGGGCGGGCTTGATTACCTTGGTGGTCGAACGGGGCGGCATTGGACGGCGCTCTCCCTTGGCGTTTCCAGGTCTTTGATGGTGATTGTACACCCCCGGGCGGTCAAGGCAAAATTTTTTATCGCCGCGCGGGGACCCATGCCCAGACCATCTCGCACGAAATCGGTTCGGTGCCGTTCTCATCGGTGACGTGCGTCTCGACCGACACGTCGCCGCGCTCCTCGTTTCCGATGCGCCGCCGCTGTTCGGGGGTAAGCGTCGCAACCGCCCTCATGGCCCCCTTTGTGCGTCCCCTGTAGTCCACTTTGAGCGACTTGATCAACGGGAGCTTGTCGTCGGGCACGTTCATCGCGGTCACGAATCCCGAGGCGGTCTCGGCCAGAAGCGCCATCGCCGCGGCATGGACGCCCTTGATGTGGTTCCGGACCTTGCGGACGTTTTTTACCGACACCACGACGCGCTCGGTCGAGATCTCCTCGATCACCAGCGACGAGGTCCCCACGTACGGGACGATCCCCCCCACGAGGAGGGAAACGGCCTTTCGCCTGAGGCCCTGCGGCAGCCTGTCGAACCGGGAAACCGTCCTGGCAAGCCTGTTCATGCTGCTAGGCGTCCTTCGTAAACGATGCCGCCACAGCCATGAGCGTCTGGAGCGTGTGGTCCACGGTCGCCACGTCGGTCACGGGACCGGCCGTTCTTACCCTGACCATCCCGTCGTCGATCTCGATGTCCGGGTGACTCCGTTGCGCGCCGAGGAGAGCCAGTCGCACGGGGACGGTGAGCACGCGCAGCACCCGCGTCGGGTTGACGCCCTTGACTATGAACGCAGTGTCAAACTGGGGATCGCCGACCTTGACGTCCTCGCCGCCCAGCGACTTGCCTATTTTCTCCAGGAATCCCTCTCTGGCCACAGCGAGCTGGCCGACGGGGACCGGGATTGAGACCGCAGCCTCGCCAATGATCTCGACTTCGGGGGGCGACTCGCCGTCCCCCGCGTCGAGCTCCTGCTCGACTTGCCAGAACCGGACGTTAATCCCGTGGTTGGCACCTTCGAGCTGAAACATCGGGAACTCGCCCGAGAGCGTCAGGTGGTTCTCGGCCGCGTACTTCTGCCACTCTCGGATTTGGGTTTTCCGGCCCCCGCCTTTCTTTTTCGCGAGGACGACAATGATCGCGACGACGGCAAACACAAGTACTGCCGCGACCCCCCCGGCTATCAGAAGGTCAGTTTCGTCTACGCAAAAGTAGTCGATGCACATGCGCGCCGCCGCCTCCGGGCTGCCCATCCATTTAACGGAACGCGGCGCGAAAGTAAAGGGACAAAAGGTCCTACGCCGACACGCTGTGCGTCTGGCCGAACGGAAGCGCCACAAAGCGGGGGTCCCCGTCGCGTTCGACGGCCAAGGCCAGTCTTTCGACCGCCTCGTCTGGGTCCTCGTCGCCCAGCCGGAACGTGCCGTAGTGGATGGCGACGCTCGTCTTTGCGCCAAGCGTATGGTGGGCGCGCACGGCCCCCGCGGGCGAAAGGTGCACGCGCGACATGAACCATTCGGGACGGAACGGGCTTATGGGGAGCAGGGCCAGGCGGGGCCTCCCGTGCCGCCGCCGGATCTGGGCAAAATGCGGTCCGGGCCCAGTGTCGCCGGCAAAATACACGACGCCGGAAAGCCCTTCGAGAACAAAGCCGTTCCACAGCGTGCGGTCGCGGTCACGCAGGCCGCGCGCCGAAAAATGGTGCGCGGGCACGCTGGTAACGCACACGTGACGCGACAGCGCCAGTCCCTGCCACCAGTCCAGCTCGCGCGCGCCCCGCATTCCCGCCGCTTCAAAAATCGCCCCGTTTCCGAGCCCCGCAACGAACCGCGGCTTGTGCGCGTGCCAGAGGCGCTGGAGCGTCCCGATGTCCATGTGGTCATAGTGGTTGTGGCTGATGAGGACGGCGTGGATTGGGGGCAGATCCTCAAACCGCAGGCCCGGCGGCCGCACACGTTCGGGTCCGGCCCATGAAACAGGGCCGACCCTGAGCGACCAGACGGGGTCCGTGAGGATGTTCAAACCGTCCATCTGTATGAGCACGGTCGCGTGGTTCACAAAGGTCACCCTGAGGTCGCCGTGGCCGATCCGGCGGGGCGGCGGGCTCCCGGGCTCGATATGCCGGTAGTCGCGCCGGAGTTTCAGGCGTGCGGTTATGGCCCTGCGAACGATGTGCGTGAGGCGCGCCGATGCGTCGCTCTGCTGGTTGACGAACCGCTTGCCGTCGAAGTGATCCGAAACGGGGCCCGCGTAGCGGGCGGTTGAGTAGCCCTCGAACATCGAGAACATGGTAGCGGAAATCGGCGCAGGATCTTATCGGGTTGTTACCGTATGCGCGCGTCACGGGCACGCGCCGCCCAGAAGGCCAAGGTCCTGCGAATCGGCGAACTCCTTGCACGACGCCATGTCGGGCACGTCGAACCTGGCCTTTGCCGTGATAACAAACGAAAGGCTGTGGACCGTCAGGTGCCACCCGACCAGTTCCGATGCCGATGGGCACGAGTCGGTCGAGAAGCCGAGATCGGTGGAAAGCGCGAGCACGCACTTGCCGAATACGTCGGTTTCGGCACCGACGTCCGCGCCGTTTTTGGTGTCGGTCATCCGGTAGATGGCTTTGTAGCCTATGCCAATCGAGGCCGCGTTGTTGAGCGCGGCGGCTATGTGCGGGACGTCGTCGATAGACAGGGACACGGTCTCGCCGGGTTTGACGATGAACGCCCCGTCCGAGACCTTCGGGTCGGCAAACTCGATCGAGACGCTCTCGTCCCACGACTCGGCCAGTGAAGCCTCGCCCAGGTAGATCTTGAACTCGGCCGGGCAGGCCGCCATTTCCTTCGTGTCGTTCGAGATCTCAAGTTTCACCCCGACCTTCGTAAATTCGATCCCCTGCCTGATGAGGTCGGTCACTTGGTTCTTCACCGATACCGAGAGCACCCCGGGCTGGAGGATCTCGACCGAGGCGGCCTTGAGCTTGTCTTCGAGCGAGTCAACGCCGCTTTGGATCGTGCTCTCGCTGGGTTTGAGCCACTCGGGCACACCCCAGTCGTCGAGTTCCGATGCGATTGACTCGGCGAAGCCCTGAAGCGAGATGTCGGTCGGGTAGATCGGCAGGTCCACCGGCACCACCGGCACCTCGGCCGTGACGCCTTCCTCGACCTCGCGCATGAAGTCGCACGAGCCGAGCGCGAACACGATGCCGGCCAAGGCCGCAACCACTGTCACGATTCTCATCCGACGCCTCATCCCATCTATTGGCCGGTTTTTGTCCTTGTCTCGCCCTCAGGCCCATACTACCATGCTTACGGATTCGCTGTCACGACCAGCGCGGTTGGCCGGGAACATGAATTTCGGGAGACAAGTATCGCCATGAAAAAGATCGCGCTCGACGCGCTCATGGTCCTGATTGCCGCGTCCGCCGGATGCTACGATACCGGGGGCTTCGACGATTCAGGGGCCGGTGCCGGCGACGCCTACGTCAGGGATGTCGGCCCGGATGGAGACGATTCCGGGGTGGATACGCAGGACAGCGGCAATGGCGGAAGCGACGCGGGGGAGAAGCCCGATTCCGGAGGGGCCGATGCGGGACAGCCGCCGTCCGATGCCGGTGAAGACGCGGGGACCATCGACGGAGGTCCTCAGGATGCGGGCCCGTCTGCGGACGCCGAGACGCCGACCCCTCTCTCCGACACCACGCCCGGCTGGAACGGCCAGCTCGCGTACAGCCCGACCAGCAAATCCTGGCTGGTCGCCACCATGTCCGGGGGCATCGTCGGGAGAATGATGGGAAACGATGGCATCCCGATCGGTGCGGTCTTCGCAGTCAGCCCGGCGGACCAGAACGCCTCGTGGGTGCCCTCAGTCGCCTACGCTCCGGACGTCGACAAGTTCCTCGTCGTCTGGGTGGACTACACGAACAACGGGTGGCAGGCATGGGGCCGGTTCGTCAATGGGGACGGCACGATGCCGGGCGACGCATTTGCGCTGAGCCTGGACAAGCCGGTTGCGAACCAGGGGGGCGACCGAACCTCGTCGCTCGCGTACGATTCGAAAAACAAAAGGTTCGTCTACGCCTGGCACGGCACGCACCTCGTCAACATCGACATGAGCGGGAATATCGGTCCGGTCGTCGACATCGTGGACGGCAGTCCCAACGAGCATTGGAGCGCATCGGTGGCGGCGAATCCGGACACGAACGAGTACTGCGTCGCGTACGACAAGCGGAACGCGGGGACCTTCGCCGTCACCGGCGTGGACGCCTCAACCCTGACCGCCGGCGCCGAGACCGTCGCCAACGTCACCACCACCAACGTGCTCGTCGCGTACAACACCGTCGAACGGACGTACGTCGTGGTCTACGACACCGGTTACGCGACCGGCGTGAGGGCCATGGTCCTCGGCTCCTGCGATCTCAACGACCAGATCCGGGAGTTCGACATCCTGCCGAAGGTCGCATGGACCAGCGTGGCCTACAACCCGGCCTCGAACATGTTCGCGGTGATAAGCCAGAACGCGAACGGCGACGGCAACACCTTCGCCGTGTTCGACTCGTCCGGCGTCGTGCTGGCCACCGGAGACCCGTACCTCGGCGGCAGCAACGGCAACTTCAGCCCGGAGATCGCGCCGAACACGGACGACGGGACGTTCGCCGCCATCTCATCCCGTGAATACTCCCAGACACGGTTCACGGCGAACATCGGTTTCAAGA
>JACRCP010000041.1 GCA_016218965.1 Deltaproteobacteria bacterium
ACTTCCCTTTGTGATCACTCCCGCCACGCCCCTTGCTTTCCCCCCCGTTTAGCTTGGAGGGCCGAATCGTCGGCTTCGGCTTCTGGTTCTTCAGTCGGGCGATCTCGTCACGCAGCGCCGGGTTATCTTCCCGCAGCCGATGAATGTGCTCCCCCTGCGCCGCCACCACCTCCAGCAGCACCGCCAGCCACGCGGGACGTTCCCCGGACGGCGGACGCTCAGGCAACGGCGGAATCGGTGGACGCTCGTTCATCTCGGATATCATCTATTCAGCCACCGAATGCCCAAGTCAAGAAATCTGCAAGCGCTTCGCCACCACTTTTTGAGAAGTTACTGTTTGCCTACGGATTTCGTTTGTGGTACAAGGCGGCGGATTCGGGTGTCCTTGTGCGGGCCGTCACAAACCCCAGCAGGAGGGTGGCGCAGTGATAAGGGGGCTACTACTCGGGATTTTGATACTGTCGCTTTGCGCCGGCTGCGACGAGGCGCGCTCCAAGTTCGATGCGGCACAGAGGGACGAGCAGTTCCAGTACGCCGACGGGGCGCTCAAGAAGTACTTCGACATCGTCCAGAACCACAAAGATTCGGACATGGCGGGACCCGCGAAGGACCGCCTCTTCGAGGTGCTCAAGTCCCGCACGCGGGAGTTCACGTTCCTTGACGCCAAGTCAAAGGAGGTGCTGGACTACTTCGCGACGGCCAGTCCCGAGAGCAAAATTGGGAAAACGGCCCGCGAACTGGAGGCCAAGACGAAGTTCCGCGATGAGCTCACCAAGAAGTTCGAGCCGTTCTTCGACAAGATGCGCATCGAGGACTATACAGAGCTCCAGCCGTTCTTCGCCACCAAGGTCGAGGACAAACAGAACGACGACCTGATAGACAAAATCGCAAGGCGCGAGGCCCGCGGGGCCGGGCTGCTCATCCAGGGGTACAGGTTCATAGACTTTCTTGTCGAGGGTCCGGACCGTGCCGGGATGATCGTCGCGCGGCAGGAGTACTACCCCGAAAGCGGGACGACCGGCGAGGTCAAGTACAATATCCACTGTTCGAAGGGCCTTGCCGGCTGGGTCATTGCGTCGATGGTGCCGGCCTCGGCGCACGAGACCAAGGCGCGATGAGGCATGAGGCATGAGTAGGGCGACGTGAGGTCGCCCGTGATTTTGTGACAGGGGAGAAAACCATGTTTGACATCACCGGCGTGAAGGCTCGCGAGATTCTCGATTCCAGGGGTTTCCCGACCGTCGAGGTCGAGGTGACCCTGAACTGCGGGGCTGTCGGCCGTGCCGCAGTCCCCTCGGGCGCCTCAACCGGTGTCCACGAGGCCTGGGAGCTTCGCGACGGCGACGAGCGGAGATACCTCGGAAAGGGTGTGCGCAAGGCGGTGCGCAACGCCGCCGGGGCGATCGCGAAACGGGTGATCGGCCTTGATGCCCGTGACCAGCGGGCCATCGACCATGCCATGATCAAGGCCGACCACACGCCCAACAAGAAGCGCTTTGGCGCCAACGCGATTCTGGGTGTCTCGCTCGCCGCCGCGAAGGCCGCCGCCGCCGCGTACGGGATGCCGCTCTATCGCTATATCGGCGGCGCCAACGCCCACGTCCTGCCTGCGCCGTTCATGAACATAGTCAACGGCGGAAAGCACGGCGCCAACAAGCTCGAGTTCCAGGAGTTCATGGTGACCCCACTGGGGGCCCCGACGTTTTGCGAGGCCCTGCGCTGGGGGGCCGAGACGTTCCATGCCTTGAAATCCATTCTCAAGGCCAAGGGTCTTTCGACGGGCGTCGGCGACGAGGGCGGGTTCTCGCCGGCGTTCAAGAACAACCGCGAGGCACTCGACACCATCTGGAAGGCCATCGAGAAGGCCGGGCTTCGGCCCGCCAAGGACGTGTTCATCGCACTCGACCCCGCGTCAAGCGAGTTCTTCGATGCCGAAAAAAAGGTCTACCTGATGGCATCGGAGGGGAAGAATTTCGAGCCGGGCAGGATGGCCGAGTACTACGCGCGGCTTGCGCGTTCATACGGCCTCGTTTCGATCGAGGACGGGATGGCCGAGGACGACTGGCCAGGATGGCGCGAGTTGACCAGGCTTGCCGGCGGGAAGATCCAGCTCGTGGGCGACGACCTGTTTGTCACCAACATGCAGCGGCTCGACCTGGGCATCAGGCGCGGCGTGGCCAACTCCATTCTCATCAAGCTCAACCAGATCGGCACGCTCACCGAGACGCTCGACGTCATCGCTTTGGCCCAGCGCAACGGGTACACGGCGATGGTGTCGCACCGGAGCGGCGAAACCGAGGACTCGACCATCGCGGACCTCGTGGTAGCAACGGGGGCCGGCCAGATCAAGACCGGGTCGCTGTCGCGATCCGAACGGCTGGCCAAGTACAACCAGCTCCTGCGGATCGAAGAGGAACTCGGGTCCGCGGGCGTGTACGCCAAAGGGACAAGGGTGAAGAATTTCCGCGCCCGTTGACGGGTGCGGAATCCCATGAGGTTCCCGGGGTTTCACCCCGGGCTGTGAAATGGCGCCCCGTTGGGGCTGGCGTGGAATGATTCATTTGTGAGGAGGTTCGTGATGGGCAAGGGTATTTTGGGAAGAAAGGTCGGGATGACGGCGCTTTTCGACGAGTTCGGGCAAAAGGTTTCGGTCACGGTCGTCGAGGCCGGACCGTGCGTGGTGGTGCGAAAAAAGGATCCTGCCAAGGACAAGTACAATGCCGTTCAACTCGGCTTCGTCGAGCAACGCGCCGACAGGCTTCGCAAGCCGGACGCCGGGCAGTACCGGAAGGCCGGCGTTCCGCCCAAACGGTTCCTGCGCGAGATCAGGCTCTCGGCCGAGGAGGCGGCGGGCTTCTCCGTGGGCCAGGTGATCGGGGCCGAAGACGTGTTCAAGGTGGGCGACAAACTCGACATCACGGGCGTTTCCATCGGGAAGGGTTTCCAGGGCGTAGTGAAGCGCTACCACTTCAAGGGGAACACCATGACGCGCGGCACGCACGAGTACCGGCGCCACCCCGGGTCGATAGGCATGCGCGAATGGCCCGGCAAGATCTTCAAGGGAAAGAAACTCCCCGGGCACATGGGCGGCGAGCGCGTCACGGTCCAGAACCTTGTCATTTTCCGGTTGGACTCCAAGAGGAACCTCCTCTTCGTAAAGGGCGCGGTGCCCGGATCGGCCGGGAACCTTCTGGTCATCCGCCGGGCGGTCAAATCGGCCGCCGGGGTCAAGGGCAAGGCGAAATGAAACGCCCGGAATGTGCTTGAAATCGGTTTGCGCGGTGTGATAGGAGAACCCCTACCATGAGAACAACGCCAGTTGCAGTGTTGGTATTGGTCGCGGTGCTTCTAGCGCCGCTTTGCGCGACGGCCGACGTGGCCGAGCTGCCGCCGGTCGTCCAGAAGAGGCTCCACCCGCTTGCGGGCAGGCACGAGATCACGCCGTTCTTTACAGCCTCCGTCTTTGACGCCTATTCGTCGTACATGGGCGGCGGGCTGGGGTACTCGTACCACATCTTCGACCTGCTCTCGGTTCGGGCCAAGGGTTTCTACGCCGCCGGGTCGGACGTCAAGTACAAGGTCGACCAGAAGACCGAGGACGAGCGGACGCTGTACCCGCCCGAAGTGACCCGGATGACGTTCAACTATTATGCCGGCGGCGACCTTGTGTTCCACCCGGTGTACGGGAAGTTGAGTCTCGTCTCGTCGGCCGCGGTCAACTACGGCTTCTACATGTTTGGCGGCGCCGGCTACATGGGGACCGCGGTCAAGAACCCCGTCGACGGCACGTCCAAGGGGGGAGGGACCATTGGCGGCAACCTGGGCGGCGGCCTCCAGATCTTCGCGCTCAAGTGGCTGACCTTGAATGTCGAGATCTCCGACCTTATGTACTCGGTGAGCAGCACCAGCAAGGACATCACGACAATCTACGAGACCAAGACCGGGCCCGAAGGGGGACCGCTGACGGTCGTCAAACCGGGAGAAGTCGCGGACTCGAAGTTCAACAACAACATCTTCGTCAACGTGGGCGTCGGTTTCCTCCTCTGAGGGCGGACCCGGCGGCTTTTTCCACCTTCCGACGCGGAGAGGTGAAATGCACATGAACCGGACAACAGTCGCCGCGGCCTTTCTCACAGCCGTGGTGTGCCTTCCACCCGCAGCGGGCGCGGGTGACAACGAGCGCATCCACGCCCTCCAGGCCAGGACGTACCCGCTGGCGCTCCGACACGACATCACGCCGTGGTTTGCGGTGACGTTAAACGACCACAACACGTCGCACATCGGCGGCGGGCTGTCGTATGCGTTTCACCTAAACGAGGGGTTCGCCCTTCAGCTCGACGGGCTGTTTTTCTCGTCCAAGAACTCGTCGTATTCGGACGAGATGTACCAGCTCCAGGTCAGCCCCGTGGGCGCCACGCGGATGCGGATGAACTACTGGGGGGGGATGAACCTCGTATGGTATCCCATCTACGGGAAGTTCGATTTCCTCTCGCTGTTCGTGGCCCATTTCAACGTCTACCTTCTGGGCGGCGGCGGGGTCGTCGGGACGAGTTTCTACAACTACTACGTCGGGGAGACCGAGAAGATCGACTCTTCGCTCTTTGCGGGCAGCCTGGGCGGCGGGTTCCAGATCTTCATCATCAAGTACCTGGACCTCAAGTTCGAGATCCGCGACATACTCTTCACGGCACATCTCCCGCCCGGCTACAACGCGACGCCCGAGAACAGCTCGGCGACGAAGAACGAGCTCATGTTCATGATCGGCCTTGGCGTCCTCCTCTAATTGGCGAGGTTATCGATGGCGCGCACAATCGATGCAGTGCTCGTTGCAGTGATGGTCACCGTGCTGCCGGCCTCGGCGGCGGCGCAGGCGAAACCGCCGGCGTCGGCGCCCGGCGGGCAGAAGGCGGCGCCCGGGCTCGGCGAAAACGTGAAGAAGGTCATCGACGAGTTCAATCGCGGGAACTACATCGACTCGGCGTACAAGTTCTTTGACGTGGTCGAGAACGACAACAACCAGCAGAACCAGCTGGCCGCCGAGTACTTCGCGGGGGCGTCGCTCCACAAGCTCAAGTTCTACCAGCCGGCGTACTACTTTTTCTCGGGGATAGTGAAGACGGGGCCCAACCATCCGTTTTTCGGCAAGGCGGTCGAGGGCCTGGTGGAGATCGCCGACAGCCTCAAGGACGACCTGTTCATCCCCGAACTGTTCATGAAGTTCTACACGCCCGAGTTCTCGAAGCTCGAGGCCGAGGTCTTAAATCACATCAACTACATGATCGGCGAGCTGGCGTACCGCAAAGGCAAGGTCGGTGAGGCCGAGAAGTTCTTGAACGTGATTCCGAAGAACAGCAAGTTCTTCACGCGGGCGCAGTACCTCAGGGGCGTCATCCTGATCAGGGCCCAAAAGTTCACAGAGGCCACGGCCGCGTTCGACGACATCCTCAAGGCGACTTCGTCGCCGAAGCTCGACGAGTACCAGGCGCAGGTGCGGCACCTGGCCATGATGGCCCTCGCGCGCAACTACTACGGCAACGGCGAGTACAAGAAGGCCGGGGAGCACTACGCCATGATCCCCCGCTTCGACGACGACTGGCTCGACGCGCTGTTCGAGGGCGGATGGTCGTATTTCATGCTCCAGGACTTCGGCACGGCGATGGGGAGGGTCCACACGCTGTTCGCCCCCAACTACCTCGAAACGTTCCAGCCCGAAACGTTCATCCTGAAGGCCACCATCTACTTCTACTCGTGCCTCTACGACGAGTCCAAGGGCACGCTCGAGGCGTTCTATTCGCGCTACAAGGACATGCCCGAGAAGCTCCGCACCAAGGTGCTCCAGAGCCAGGAGGCCGGGCCCGACTTCTTTTTCAGGCTCGTCGCCGGCACCCCCTTGAGCGAGCAGAACGACGTCCCGATGGAGATCAGGAAACACCTCCGTTCCAACCCGCGCTTCCGAAACTTCGTCAACTTCTGGATCGAGCTCGAACGCGAAAAGGCCATGATCGAAAAGGTTTCGACCTGGTCCGGGAGCCGCTTCGGCACGACGCTCAAGGGCATCATCCAGTCCCAGTCCGATATGCTCACCAAGGTCATCGGGAAGTGGACGCAGATCCGGCTCCAGAATCTGCACGACTCGCTCATAGACTTCCTGAACCAGGCCCAGCTCATAGACTTCGAGACCGTCAACGAGCAGCGCAAGCTCCTGACGGCGGTCGACAAGGGCAGGGAAGGCGGGGGCGCGCGGGCCGCGCTGGGCCGGCCCATGGCCGCCTCCGACAACGAGTACTACTGGGAGTTCGATCAGGAGTTCTGGGTCGACGAGCTGGGGTACTATAACTTCACCATCAGGAAAGAGTGCAAGTGATGAAGAAGCAGCCATCAGCCAAGAGCGGTCAGCGATCGGCTTCGGCGCCTCGCTCCTACGTCGTTTGGGTCCTTGCAGTCCTTGGAGTCCTTTCACTCGGTGCGCCGACCGCGGCGTTTGCGCAGGAAACGGCGCCCAAGAAGAAGGACGCGAAGGCGAAGGCGAAGGACAAGGAAAAGGACAAGAAACCCGCCGTCAAGGAGTCCGAGAAGAAGGGCCCGGCCAAGATCGAGATTCCCAAGGAGGAGAAGGAGGTCAGCAAGGACGCCCAGGCCGATCTGAAGCGCGACGAGGCCATCAAGATGCTCCAGGAGATCTCCGCGCGCTTTCCCACCGGGCCCCGGAAGGCCGACGTGATGTTTCAGCTCGCCGAGCTGTACTGGGAAAAGTCGAAGTACCTGTATTTCAAGGAGATGCACAAATACAACCAGGACGTCGAGGAGTGCCAGAAGAAGTCCAAGGACTACAAAAAGTGCGAGGACCTCAAGATCAACACCAGACAGTCCGAGCTGTACCGCAAACAGGCACTCGACATCTACCAGAAAATCATCAAGGAATACCCGGACTACCCGCGCAAGGACGAGGTCCTTTTCGTCCTGGGCTACAACATGTACGAGATGGGCAAGAAGGCCGAGGGCATCAAGTTCTACTGGGACCTCATCAAGCAGTTCCCCAAGAGCAAGTTCGCCCCCGACGCGTACCTCGCGCTCGGCGAGCACTTCTTCAACAACAACGAGGTCTTCAAGGCCGTCCAGGCCTACCAGAAGGCGCTGGGGTACCAGGATCAGAAGATCTACGTCTTTGCGCTGTACAAACTCGCATGGTGCGATTTCAACCTGGGCGAGTACGACAAGGGGATCGAGAAGCTCAAGCAGGTGGTTGAGATCGCGGAACAGGAGGCGTCGAAGGGCGAGCGGACGCGCATCCAGCTCAAGCGCGAGGCCATGAACGACCTGTCGCTCTTCTTTGCCAACGTCGACGCGGTTGACGAGGCGAGGGACTACTTCGAGCGCGCCGGAGGGAAAAACGCGGTCAGGGAGCTCGTGAAAAGGCTCGCCCGGATCTACGAGGAACAGGGCAAGAACGACCAGGCGGTCAAGACCTTCAGGCTGCTCATCAACGAATTCCCCAACGACCCCGATTGCCCGTCGTTCCAGTCGTCCATCATCCACGCGTACAAACGGGTGGGCCAGAAGGACCAGGTGCACAAGGAGATCCGGCGTCTGGTGGACCTGTACCGTCCGAAGTCGCCGTGGGCCATGGCCAACGTCGGGAACCAGAGGGCCATCATCGCGGCGTATGAACTCACCGAGAACGCCCTCCGGGACATAGTGCAGGAGTACCACCAGGAGGCCCAAAAGACCAAGGACGTCAAGACGTATCGGCTCGCCCGGGACATCTACAAGGAGTACCTCGACAACTTCGCCGATGCCGAGCACGCGTACCGGCTGCGGTTCTTCTACTCGGAGATCCTGTACGCCCTCGAGGAGTACGAGAAAGCCGCCGAGCAGTACAGCCTGGTCGTCGACAAGAACAAAAAGGGCGAGTTCTCCGAAAAGGCGGCGTACAACGCGGTGCTGGCGCTCCAGCGGCTCATCGAGGCCGAGGCCAAGGGCCACGCTCCGAGGGAAAAGGGAGAGCGCGAGAAGGTCGATGAGAAGAAGGCCAAAGAGGGGATCAAGGAGAAGATCGACCCCAACAAACTCAAACTCCAAGCCGGAAAAGCTTACGAGAAAAAAGAGATCCCCCGGATAGAAAAGATGCTGGCCACCGCCTGCGACCGGTTCACCGAGTTCTACCCCAAGAACGCCGAGTTCTTCGCGGTCAAGTTCAAGACCGCGCACATCTACTACAAGTACAACCACTTCGACGAGGCCAGCAAGCGGTTCGGCGAGTTCATAGACCGCTACCCCGAGAACAAGTACTCGCAGTTTGCCGCCGACCTCATCCTCGACTCTTACAACATCAAGGAGGACTGGAAGAACGTCCACTACTGGGCCAAGAGGTTCACCGAGATCAAGAAGCTCGCCTCGCAGCCCGACGAGAACAACAAGAAACAGACGTTCCTCGTTCACTTGAATGAGGTCGTGGAAGGGGCACGCTTCAAGATCGCCATGGACGTGATGGACAAGGAGCAGAAAAAGGAGGATGCCGCGGTCGCGTTCCGCTCGTTCGTGAGCGACTTCCCCGAGTCCAAGCACGGCCTCAAGGCCCTCTACAACGCAATGGTGCTCTTCTCGGACGTCATGAAGCTCGACAAGGCCATTGAAACCGGGTCGCTGATCCTCGCCAAATACGTCAAGGAGACCCCGGGCGCGGCCAAACCGGTCAAGATCACGGTCGGCAAGGAGAAAAAACCTGCGAAGGCGGCAAAGCCGAGGGGAAAGGGCAAGGAGGTCGCGCCGGCGGTCGACGCCGCAAAAGAAGAGAAGGCGGCGACGCAGGAGATCGACCCGATAGAGCGGACACGGTTCCTGATGGCCACTTACCATGACAAGATCTCGGACTTCAAGGGCGCGGCCGAATTCTACGAGAAGTACTTCGAGAAGTACCCCAAGACCAAGGACGCCCCCGACGCGCTCTACAACGCGGCGCTCTTCCGCGAGGCGATGGGCGACCACAACCGCGCCATCGAGAACTACGGGCGCTACGTCAAGGAATACCCGCTCAACAAGGACAACCCCGACATCCAGTTCAAGATAGGCAAGATCTACCAGAAGAACCAGGACTGGACCCGCGCCAAGGCCATCTTCCAGGGGTTCATAGACAAGTACGGCAAGCAGGTCCCCGCGGCGCGCAACATCGAGGCCGAGTACGAGCTCGCGATGACGCTTCGCAAGATGGACCAGAGGGCGGCCGCCGAGAAGGAGTCCGAAAAGGTCGTGAAGCTCGGCGGGGGTCTCAAGAAGGGCGAGGTGAACGAGAAAGTGTTCTTCATGATTGCTCACAGCCGTTTTCTGCTCGTCGAGCCGCTCTACCGCGAATTCGAGGCCATAAAGCTCGAACTCCCGCAGGCCAAAATGAAGGGCCAGCTCAAGGCCAAGGGCGAGAAACTGGCGAAGCTCGTGGACGAGAAAACCGGTTATTACATAGAGATTCTCAAGATGGGGCAGGGGGACATGGGCGTGGCGTCGCTTTGCCGGATAGGCCTCGTGTACCAGAACTTCGCCCGGAACCTTTTTGACGCCCCCGTTCCCAAGGAGCTCAACGAGGAGCAGAAGGCCATCTACCAGGCGGAGCTCAGCAACCTCGCCTTCCCGGTCGAGGAAAAGGCGATCGAAGCGTTCGAGATGGCGCTCAAGAAAGCCTACGAACTCGGCGTGTACAATGAGTGGACCGTCCTCGCGCAAGAGAGCTACAACAAGTACAAGCCAGGAGCGTACCCAGACCTCCCGCCGACGCGGTATCTTGCCAGGGAGTATTTCTACGACCCGCCGCTCTTGACCGCTGCCGCGGGTGCGGAGCCCGAGGCGCCGAAACCGGAGCCCAAGAAACCTGCGCCCAAAGACGATGCGAAACCCGAGGGCGATCAAGGCAAGGAAGACGGGACCGAAAAGGAACCGCAGGAGGAGGCGAAGCACGGGCCTACCGGAGGCGGGGAGGGTGGGGCGGCCAAGCCCGACGCTCCGGAAAAGCCCGCGGCTGGGGCGAAGGACGGCGCGGACGAGAGCGAGGGTGAATAGCGATGAATTCGCCGAGGCATATGCACGGAGTCGCCATGAACTTGAGCAGGTTTTTGGTTTTCGGGTGCGCCGCGTTGGTCGCGGTCGCGACGATCCTGTCTGGTTGCCCCGCGCCGAAGGTCGATGAGAAGCCGGTGTCGCTCGCGCCGGTTGTGACGGAGACCCCGGAGGAGGCGTTCGGAAAGGGTGTCGCCCTTTGCGGTGCGAAGAACTTCCCCGAGGCCATCAGGCAGTTCCACGAAGCCGCCAGGCTCGATCCCAAGATGTACGCGGCGTGGTACAACCTCGGTCGCATCCAGGCCGAACTCAAAAGCTTCGGCGAGGCCGAAGAGTACTTCCGCAAGGCCATTGCGGCGGACCCCAAAAAGGTCGAGCCGGTCCTGGGGCTCTCCGGGGTCTACCGCGCACAGGGACGGCACAAGGACGGGATCGGGTTCCTGAGGGAACAGTTGAAGAACCATCCGAACAACTCGCAGATACTCAACAACGCCGCGGTGCTCAACCGGCTGGACAAGAACTTCGAGGCGGCGGTGAAAACGGTTCAGGAGCTTCTCGCGCGCGACCCCAAAAACGTCGAGGCCTACAAGAACCTCTCGCTCGTGTATTACGACAAGGGCGATTATGGCATGGCCGAGCTGACGCTCGGGAACGCCGCCAAGCTCGATCTTAAGGACTCGAGCATCCGCAACAACCTGGGCATGATCTACGTCAAGATGGGCGACCACCTGAAGGCCCTGGGGATGTTCCGCAAGGCGATAGAACTCGACCCGAACAACGTCGAGGCCCACCAGAACGCGGGCACGATCGCGATGGGCTACAAGGACTACAACAGCGCGGCGAAGCACTTCAAGACCGTGGTCGGCCTTGAGCCGCAGAACACCGGCGCCCACTTTCAGTACGGTCTGGCGCTCGCCGGGCAGATGAAGCCCCAGGATGCGCTTAACGAGTTCGAGGGCGTGCTCAAGGCCGACAAGAACCTGGTCGAGCCGATCTTCTACATAGGTTTCATCAACCAGACGTACCTCAAGAAGCCCGACAAGGCCATCGAGTACTACGAGCAGTACATCAACTCGCCCAAGGCCGACCCGAAGCTTCGGGAGAAGGCGCGCGAGAACATCAAGAACATCCGCGCCGAAGTACAGAAGGCCGAAACCGCCCGCAAGCAGCTCGAAGAGGCCAAGCGGAAGATGGACGAGGAGATGGCCAAGCAGAAAAAGCAGGAAGAGGACAAGAAAAAGGCTGAAGAGGCCAGGAAAAAGGCCGAAGAGGACAAGAAGAAGGGGGATGCCGACGCGAAGAAGAAGGCCGAAGACGAGAAGACCGCCGCCGGGAAGAAGAAACAGGAGGCCGAACAGAAGGCCAAAGACGATGCCGCGAAGAAGGACGAGGGCGCGCTCAAGGCGCCCCCGAAGCCCGAAGAGCCGAAGGCGCCGGAACCCAAGAAGGAAGAGGCGGTTCCGGCGGGAGGCGGCGCGCCGGTAGATACCGGGCCGAAGGCCGGAGAGCCCAAGAAAGAGGAGCCGAAATCCGAACAGAAGAAGGAAGAACCGGAGAGCGAGTGAATAGTCGAGCGCGTGGAGCATCCGCCGGATTACCGATGGTGCACCGGGGGCCGGGGTGTAGTACAATAGGTCGGAAGAAGGAGGACCCCTGATGAAGAAGGTTCTGATTCTGTTGGCGGTCGCGGCCGTGACGGGGATGGCTTTGTCGGCCCTGGGCCAGGGCCAGGACAAGGTCGTGTACAAGCAGAAGACCATCATCGACTTCTCGGACGTCACCATCCAGGGCGAACTGACCAAGCCCGAGGGGTCCTACATCTCGTCCCGCAAGGAGGCGGCGTTTCAGCGCCTGATCAAGGTCCGAGAGAACTTTTATCCCGAGCTCTTGAAATCGGTCGACAAGCTCTGATTCCGGTCCGGTTCGGCAAGGGCAGCGCGTCGCGGCAAGGCCGCGCAACGGAGGCAACATGAAGATCAACCTGGTCGTGACGGGGCCGTCGGGCGAGAAAAAGGAATACGGCTTCGATCAGGACAATGTCATCATAGGCAGCAGCGTGGCCGCGAACCTGAAGATCGAGGGCGAAGGCATCGCGGGCCTGCATTGCATGGTCCGGGTAGACGCCGAGGGCGCCACTGCCTTTCTCGACATGGGGAGCAAGACCGGCGTGGTTCTCAACGGCAAGAAAGTGCGGGAGGCGGCCATCAAGCCCGGCGACGTGCTCGACGTCGGGGGGTACCGCGTTTCCCTGGCGGCGGGCGCGGCGGCGGAGCCCGAGGAGATCACCGAGGTCGAGCCCGAGCCCGAGGGCGTGCCCGAAGCCGCGAAACCGGTTGCGGCGCCCCCCCCGGCTGCGAAACCCCCGGCAAAACCCGCCGCAATGGCTGCGGCGAAACCCGCTAAGGCTGCCGCGAAGCGTCCCAGAAAGCCCAAGGCAAAAAAAGGGCCGGCGCAGGCGGTCATCCCCGTCGTTGGTGCGTCGCTTGCCGAGGACCGGCCGACCATGGGCAACCGCGAGGCGAGCGCGGTGATGCGCTGGGCGGGGGGGATCTACGCCGAGCGGAGTGCGGCGAAGGTCGAAAAACCCATCACCTTGGGATCGAGCGCGGCGTGCAACTTCGTCGTGCCCGAGGAGTTCTGCAAACCCGAGAGCTTCGAGTTCATGACGCCGATGAACGGCGAGTGGACCGTCAACGTTCCCGAAGGGTGGGAATTCGGCTACGTGGACAGTTCCGGCGTGGTCCCGTCGCAGAAGCTCGAGGAGCGCAAGGTCCTCCGAAAGGGGGGAGTCCCCGGCGCCGCGTGGAGCTTCCAGCTCGACAACGCGAACGCCTGCTACTTCAAAAGCGGGCCCGTGCAGTTCGACGTCCGGTACGTCGTGCCCAAAAGGACGCATCGCGAGGGGTTTGTGAAGTCGCTGGACAAGCGGTTTGCGCTGGCCCTTCTGGCGTCGGCCATCTTGATGCTCGCCGTCGTGTCGGTCACCATCATATTCTTTACGGACATGATGATGACGCCGCCCGACGACCTCAACAAGCAGCTCAACCGCTTCACCAAGCTCATAGTCAAGGCGCCCGAAAAAAGGAAAGAGGACGTGCCCGAGCTCAAGCTCAAGGCCGTTTCGATGGACAGCACAAAGGCGCCGGGCAAGCTCGACAAGTTCAAGGCAAACGTGAAGGGGCCCAACATAGCGGACCCGAACAAGCGCGAGCAGGATCGCAAGGTCGCGTTGAAGTCAGGCCTTCTGGGGGCGCTGCGCGGCGCGGGAGGGAACCCCGCGATCTCCAGCATCTTCGGTGCGGGCGGCCTCGGGTCGGGGATCAACAACGCGCTCACGGGCCTCCACGGCACGATGATAGGCGACTCGGGCGGCCTGGGCGGCCTGGGGAGCCGCGGCGGCGGCGGGGGCGGCGGCGGCGGCGCGCTCGGCATCGGCGGGATCGGCACGTACGGCGGCGGCAAGAGCAGACGCGGGTATGGCGACGTGAGCCTGGGCGGCGGAGGCAAGGGCGAGACGGCCATATCGGCGTCCAAGATCGTGCTCGTGGGCGGTCTCGAAAAGGAGGTCATCGCGCGCATCATCCAGCGGCATTGGGCGCAGATCAAATACTGCTACGAGAAGGAGCTGACCAAGAACCCCAACCTCTACGGCAAGGTGGTCGTTCAGTTCACCATCGGCGGCACGGGCAAGGTCGACGAGGCCCACATCGCCCAGACCGAAATGAACAACGAAGGGGTCGAGGGGTGCATCACCCGGAACGTGAAAACGTGGGTGTTCCCGCAGCCGAAGGGCGGCGGCGTGGTCTTCGTGACGTATCCGTTCATCTTCAAGAGCGCGGGCCAGTGACGCGCGCCCGGGGGAAACCGGGCCAAACAGGAATCGGAGAGGTCATGACGCGAAAGACAATGCTCGTTCTGGTGGTGTTCGGCTTGTCGGCGATTCCCGCTGCCGCGGGCGCGCAGGACCAACCGGCGGCGGAGCCGGTGGATCCCGTTTCGGACGAAACACCGAAACCCGGGAAACCCGAACCCGCCCCGGAACCCACGGCCTTGCCGAAGGCCGAAGCCAAACCGGACGCCAAGGAGGGGCAGCCGCCCCCGCCCGCACACGCGCAGAAACCGGCCCCGGCCGCCAGGGCCGACCGTTACCGCATCGGGCGCGGCCTGTTCATCGAGGCCAACCCGGGGGCGTTCTTCTCGCTTGGCGGCGAAAAGGGCGTTTCGAACGCCGAACCGTTCATGAACGCAATCTTCGGATGGAACTTCAACGCCGACATGGCGCTCGGTCTGGGCCTTGGGTACGCGGCGAACAACAACAACGCACCCAAGACCGACAGCAGTACCGGCGTCAAGATGGCGGCGCCCGGCTACTACTCGGACTACACGGTGACGTTTCTGGACCTTGTGTTCTCGTACTACTTCGATGTCGCGCCGCGCCTTTCCGTCCCCGCGCGGGTGTTTGCCGGCGGGTCGTTCATCGCAAACCAATACAACGCGGACAGCGAAACCGGCGCCATGGCGGGGGACAAGACGGCCGCCTTCCAGCCCAACGCCGGAGTGGCCTCGGGGATCCAGTACACGACCTGGCAAAGACACCTCCAGGTGGGCGCCGAGGCGGCGTTCTTCTATATCATCACCGACGGCATACCATCGCTGGCGTTCTACCCGTCGATCAAGTACAACTTCTGACGCGCCCGGCGGCGCGACCATGACGACGCAACTCGAAACGACCGAGGAGTTCCTTGACGGGATACTCCACCGCAACCCGACGCTTGACTGGAAGGGGCTCAAGGTCGGAAACGAGGAGGCGTTCATTCTGTCGCACGTCAACGGCACCCAATCGGTCCGGGACCTCGTGGCCCAGTCGAATATCCCGCTCGGGACGTCGATCGCGGTCATCAGGCGCCTGCTCGCGCAGGGGGCGTTGATATACGAACGGGCCCGCACCGAACGCAAGATGTCCCGGATAGAACTCGCCCTGCTCAAGGGAAGGGCGGCGCCGAAACCCCAGCCCATCCTGCGCAAACCTGCCGAGACTGCGGCCGACGTCTGGAAAGACGTCCCCCGTTCGGGCGACATCTACGCGATTCCGCTGCCGAAGGTGTTGTGGCACGCAGCCACGCACAGGCTGAGTGGGGTTTTGGAGGTGAACGCCCCGGAAATAGCAAAGAAGATTCGTCTCGCCGCAGGTGCGGCCGTCGGTGTCGAGTCGATGCCGGTGGTGCTCGACGAGTGCCTCGGCCGGCTCTTCCGGCGCATCGGCAGGATCAGCCACGCGCAGTACGAGGAGTCGCTCAAGGAGATGGCCCGCACCAGGCGCAAACAGGGCCAGGTGCTGGTCGAAATGGGCTGTCTCTCAGACGAGGAACTCGGCACCGCGCTCCGGTGGCAGATAGAGATGAAGGTCCTCGACGCCTTCTCGTGGTCTTCCGGAACGTACACGTTCCTGCCGCAGAGGCCCGAGGCGGCCCGGGGAGGGCCTGCGGTCGACCTGGTGGAGGTCATTTTCAAGGGCGCGCGCCGGCGGACCCCGTTCGAGATCGTCAAGCGCGAACTCAGGCAGCACCTCGATTCGGGCGTCGAGATCGTGGTGTCGATGCGAGAAACCGTGGAGGGACTGCCGATGTCCGCCGGGGACAGGCGGTTCGTCGGGCAGCTTGCGGCGCCGGGCGGCCGGAGCTTGCGCGAGATGCTCCCGACCAATTCGGTTGCGAGGCACCACCTTGTGTTTGCGCTTGCCGTCATCGGGGCGCTCAGGTTCCGCACTCGTCCCGGGAAGTGACACCCGGCGCCCGAAACCGTTGGAGGAACAAGGAAAGACATGGCACCCAAGGTACCGATCACCCCGGAGGGGGTCCAGAAACTCAAGGACGAGCTCAAGAGGCTCAAGACTGTCGACCGGCCCGGAATCATGGCGGCCATCGAGGAGGCGAAAGGGCACGGGGACCTCTCGGAGAACGCCGAGTACCACGCGGCAAAGGAGAAGCAGGGGCTCATCGAGTTCAGGATACGCGAGGTCGAGGACAAGCTCGCGCGCGTCGAAGTCATAGACCCGTCCAAGGTGGGCGGCGACAGGGTGGTCTTCGGCGCCAGGGTCACCGTGCGTGACGAGGATTCGGGCGAGGAGTCGACGTACCAGCTGGTCGGGGAGGACGAAACGGACATCAAGAACGGCAGGCTCTCGATTTCGTCCCCGCTGGCCCGCGGCCTCATCGGCAAGGAGGTCGGCGACGCCTGCGAGGTGCGCACGCCGAAGGGAAAGAAGGAATACTCGATTCTCAGGATCGGTTTCGCGCAGGCGAGTCGATCCACGACATGATGGCCTGGGTGTCCTCGAGGCTCCCGGCGGCCAGGTCCGGGGAACAACTCCGCAGATCATCGAGCGTGTAGCGCGTCCCGGTGGCCACGGCGAGCGTGCGCATGCCGCACGCCCTGCCGCACTCGACGTCGCGAGGCGTGTCCCCGATGACCACGAAGCGATCCGGCGGGAGGGTGGGGGCGTCAACGGCCTCGCGCCCGCGTTCGATCGCCAGGCGTGCAATCTCCTCGCGCGTGGCGGCGTCGTCGCCGTATGCGCCGAAACAGAAGAAATCGAGCAGGCCGAATCTTGACAGCTTGATCCGCGCGCCCTCGCGAATGTTGCCGGTGAGAAGGCCGCACGCGTGGCCCGCGGCCTTCGCAACGGTGAGAAGGTCGCGTGCTCCCGGGATCTCGCGGGCGGCGGGCGCAACGGGCATCAGACGTGCAAGGGCGAGCGCGTAACGCCTGAGCACCTCGTTGCGGTTGGCCCTGGTCGGCGGGATGTGCATGACCGCGCAGATCTCGTCGTAGATGGCGGGGTCGGTCTTTCCGTCGAAAGCGACGTCGCGGCCGGCGTTTTTGATTTCGTGGACGCGGGCAAAGGCAAGTTCAAACGCCACCCGCCCCGCACCCGCCGAGTGCACCAGCGTGCCGTCGATGTCGAAAAGCAAAACGTTCAATCGACTATCAGCACCGAAACGGTTTCCACCGGCTCGGGGATCCCCTTGGCCTTGACGGTCTCGCCGCGGCGGAACTTGACGTGGCCCTCGATGACGTTCGGGTTCGATTGGAGGTACTTCTTGCACTCGTTGAACGTGAACATCGACATGATGATGTCCCCGCCCGGCGCCGCCGAGCACAGGCGGGCCGCGAGGTTGACGTGATGGCCGAGCACCGTGTAGTTCATCAGTTGCTCCGAACCTATGTTCCCGACGACCATCTCGCCCGTGTTGATCCCGATGCCGACCGCCGGGGCCGGCTTGCCGCGGGATTTCCACGACTCCATGAGGACCTTGTGCGCCGTCTGCATCTTGAGGGCGCAGTTGACGGCGCGCACGGCGTGGTCCTCGTAGGGCACCGGGGCGCCGAAGAGGGCCATCACCTCGTCGCCGACGATCTTGTCCACGGTGGCGTCGTTGTGGATGATGACGCGGATCATCTCGCTCAGGTATTCGTCGATGATGTCCTTCACCTCCTCGGGCTTGAGCCCCGAGGACATGGACGTGAAGCCGCGGAGGTCGGCAAAGAGGACCGTGAGGACATACTTCTGGGCGGTGAACGGGTCGGCGTTGAGCTCAATGATCTTCTCGATGACCTTCGGCGAAACGTAGCGCTTGAATGACTTCTCGATCACCTTGAGCCGGCTCTGGTCCTCGATGAGGATCTGGACGCTCCCCGCGGAGGCCGAGGCGGTGATCTTGAGGAAGTGAGCCTTGCCCGAGCGGGGATGCTTGTACTGCGTTTCTTCCTCGGCGCGGCCGGTCGCAACGGCCTTCTTCGACAACTCGACAAGCATCTCGGGGTCGAGGCCGGGGCCGCGGATCTCCTGGAGCCCCTTCCCGACGACCTCCTTGCGGCTCCGCTGGAGGTGCTCTTCGGTGGCCGAGTTGATGTAGCTCACGACCAGGTTCTCGTCCATCTGTATGACGAGGTCGGAGAGGCCGAGGATCGTCTTGGGCCCCCCGGCCTTGGGCGCGGCGCTGAGCCTGCCTTCGAGCTCGGCGACGCGCGCCTTGAGCGCCGCATTTTCCTCGGCCAATCGGCGATACTGTTCGTCCATCGCTTTCACCGTCCGTGGATTGTGTGCCGGCGCCACTATACCACACGCCCCGGCGAAGGCAAAAAACGGCCCGGCCCCACGACGAGTGAGGAATTTGGGAGCGGATCTACGCCGCGCTGGTTACCGGATTTTCGCTGCCGGGGGTCGGTTCGAACGGAACGGAGAGCGACTCGGCGTTCTCCGTTCGATCGGGAAGCGACTGCACAAAGGCGTTGAGGTCCGACTCGGCTATCAGGCCCTGCTTGATGTGCCGGTCGATTAGGCGCGCGTCGAAGATGTAGAGGGGGTCGTTGCAACGCATACTGCGGTACCTCCGATTCGGCCCCCTTGTAATCCAGGCGGCGCACGGCTGTCAAGGACGGCGGCGGCCGTTTCGCGGGCGGTTCGGGTGATCACCTGAGCGGCCTGAGCCCATAACTCCGCTCTAAGGAAACTCCGTCGAGGAGCGGTGTCTCACCAAACGGTGGAACGGGGCTCCTCAGACTCCAGTTTCGCCAATTTGGAGCCGAAGATTTGACACGGGATGACACGCTCAACCCGGCATCACGCCGC